>JAPPOR010000875.1:9277-9363 GCA_028817905.1 Myxococcales bacterium | reverse complement strand
TTCGGCGTCGAATCGCGCAGGGTTTCGGCTCCACAGGGCTTTCGACGACCGACGGTAATACTCCCCGTATTTTCTAGGGCGGCGAA
>JAPPOR010000875.1:0-9267 GCA_028817905.1 Myxococcales bacterium | reverse complement strand
AGCCCTGTGGAGTCGAAGGACAAGCGAGGCGGGGGCGAAGTCGTGAATGATCCGAGCTAGCCCCGTGCGCCGGCTGCTTCAACCGCCATCGCGAGCATCAGTCCACTCGTCGAGCGGGTCGTTGAGTTGCTCCCGCAGGGTTTCGATGCCGGCAGCGTAGTGTGCTCCGCATGTCGCACGCGTGGTCGCGTCGAGTGGACTCCCACGTCGGGTCGATGGGCGTATTTCGAACCGGAGATCCGGGTCGTCGGGCACCCCTAGAAACCGAAACATGCGCGTGTAGGCCGCTTGCAGGTCAGCGCGTACGCGTTCGGTGATTGCGACCAGGACCTGATCGCGGTGGTAGTAGCGTAGGACACGTGCGAGTTGCGGCGCATAGTCCCCTCGCGATCGAATACCGCGCAGGTCCTTCGCGAACGCCTCGTCAAAGGTGGGATAACCCCATCCGCTGCGGCCGTAGTCATCTGCGAGACGATTGAGCATCGTCCATTGTGAATAGGCCCGATCCGTCGGGTTCCTCAGCAGAAGGATCAGCTTGGCATCGGGAAGGGTCCTGTGCATGCGCTCGAGCGCGTGGGGGTGGAACACGTACGCCGGCGTCTTTTCGCCCAGGATCCCGTCCGCTTCGGGAAACTGGGCACGATACCAGGCGAGCCCCCTGTTCCAGTGTACGTCGAAGAAATGGAGCTCCGTCGCGCCAGGCGGAGGTTGGGGAACGCTCGTTTCGACCATTGGATGGCGTGTGAGATTGGCGATCGCAGATGTCGTTCCGCACTTTTGGGCGCCGATGATGATGAAATCAGGAAGTGGCACGACTATGCCCTCCAAGCTCGCTGCGCCAGCTCGTTCGCCCGGGATGGTGACAGACCGATAGCGGGCGGGAGGCAGTCGTATGACCCTCCGCCCTCCCCGGCGACGGTATGCTGGAGATCCTATCGAAGGGACAGTGTCCAGCAAACTCGGCACATGTGTGCAGTCGAACAAAAGCTCGGTCAAGAGGTGACGATGGGCCCTGTCACGGACGGGCCTTGAGCTTGTCCAGAGCCCATGGCTGGCCGCCTTGGGCGAGGGCCAGGCGATCCTGAGGCGTGTCAGCAAAGCTCGCATCAGGGACGGCCAACTTGCATTGGACCGCAATCGCGGCCGTAATTATGTGATGCGTAGTCGCACGCCGGTGGAGCCCGGCTCCTCGAGGGGTCTGATGGCAGGTTCTGCCGCCGGGCGTGGAGCCGCCCCTGGGCCCGACTCGCCTTGATGACATGGCAGCTTGGACCCACCGCCGGACCTCAGAGTGCACAACCTGCATTCACAAGCTGCGCACCTCGCGCCCCCGCAGCGTACCGGGTTCCGTGGGTCCTACCCTCTGCGGGTTGGTCTGCATGTTTGCGATTCTGAGTGCCACCGGGCGTGCGCAGCCACTCGAGTCTTCCGCAAGCCTAGGCCAGGTCCAGGAGAACTTCATTCATCACTTCGTGAACCTCACCACCTGGCCCCAGCGAGGGGGGCAGCTGCAAGGACATGCGAACGGTCGCGAACGGGTGGTTTGCTTCTTGGGAGCCGCTGTCAGTTCGGTAGCCCGTGCTGCCGAGGCCCGTTCTCGAAGGACTGACACCCGCACCCGCGTGTTGCGTTTACCCGGCCTCCCCTGGCGGGCTGGCAGCCAGCATCTCCAGCGGCTTCTCACTTGCCATGCACTGTTTACCAGGATGCACGTCAGCAAGCTCCAGGACTTGCTGGGGCGCCTGCGCCGGTCATCGATCTTGACGATCGGCGAGGGGCGGGACTTTGCTGCAGCGGGTGGCATCATTGCATTTGAACGGCGAGGCCGCCGGCTTCAGTTCGTCGTAAATCTCCAGCAGGCAAGAAGCTCCAATCTCATCTTGAGTTCGAGCCTGCTGCGGCATGCTCACGCCATCGTGGAGACGCGATGATGACTGGTAGACGCCGGCCTCTGCCGTTCCGGGTGAAGCTCCAGTTGGGGATGCTCGCCGTGGGGGCGGTTGGCGTGACACTTACAGCGGCCGCCATCGGAGCCTATATGCTGCACCACGAACGGGCCGGCTCCAAGCTGCAATATGCGCATGTGGCGACCCGCACCGCGGAAAGCCTGGCCTCCTCACTTGCCTTCGAAGATAGGGCATTTGCCGTCAGAGTATTGGAAACCCTGAGCGCCGACCCGGCAGTGCTTCTCAGCTGCCTCTACCGCTCAGACGGCGTGATCTTTGTCACGCACCCCGCAGGGGAAGTCTCCCGCTGCAGGGCCCTCGTCGCGCAGATGTCAGACACGCGGCAGGAGCGATTTGAGGTCGTCGAGACAGTATGGCTAGACCACCTCAAGCGCAATCGCGTAGGCACTCTAAGGCTGCCGTTCGATCTCGCTCCGATGGAGCGTCGGCTTACGCGGCTCTTGCTCATCTCAGGCTTGGCCGCTCTGGTCGCGCTCGGCGTGTCGCTGTTCGTCTCCACACGCTTGATGAGGGCCCTGACTCAGCCGCTGTCCCGACTGATCAAGTCGTCTCGACAGGTAGCGGCCGCGGATGGCTATCCGTCAACCCTTCCGAGAGAGACCGATGATGAGCTGGGTGAGCTCACCGATGCTTTCAACCGCATGGTGGCAAGGCTTCGGGAACGAGACCGGGAGCTCGAGGACAGCGCACGGGCCATCGAGCACAACCTTGAACAAAAGACGCTACTGCTACGCGAACTGCACCACAGGACCCGAAACAATATGCAAATCATCAAGTCCACGCTGGACCAGCGAGCCGGTGCCAGGCCCACTACTGAGGTGGAAGAACTGGTGCGCGCTACCACGGATCGCATCAACGCGCTTGCACTCTTGCACAGCCACCTCGACCAATCTCGTGACCTTTCCCGGATCGAGATCCAGGCGTACGCAAGAGACCTTCTCTCGACTGCTCTTCGGAGCCATGGATCGGCGGACAGGATCACACTTCGACTCAAAGGGGGCGACTTTCCCGTGCTGGTCGATGTAGCACAGCCCTGTGGTATCATTTTGAATGAGCTGATGACCAATGCGCTCAAACACGCATTTCCGAGCGGACGTGAGGGAAACGTCTCCGTCGTGTTCCAAAGACTGCAGCGGTCGGTGATGCAGATCGTGTTCTCAGACGATGGTGTGGGGGCGTGCCCCGACTCGCTCAACGCGAATCAGCATACCTTGGGGGTGTGCACGATCCGTGCCCTTGTGGAGCACCAACTCCAGGGGAAGGTCGCTTTTGAAGCCTCCTCGCCTGGGGTTACCTGCACCATTCGGTTCGACGAGTCCCTTCACGAGCTGAGGATATAGGGTGGCGTGGTGAAAGCAGAGCCTCTGAAGATTCTTCTGGTGGAGGATGAGGCCATCGTCGCCATGATGACCCAGACCCACCTCGAAGCCCGGGGTCACTCCGTGGTTGTTGCAGCAACGGGTGCTGCAGCCGTTCAGTGCGCATCCCAGGCGGCTCCAGACGTTGTCATCATGGACGTGCACCTGACGGGCACCATGGACGGGATCGAGGCTGCGAGCGAAATGCAAAAGGAAGGGCAGGTCCCGGTCATCTTTGTGACTGGATATGCCGATGCTGCCCTTCGACAACGTGCCGCACCCTGCTCCCCGCTTGCCTATCTCGTCAAACCGGTTTCCATGCAGGACATCATCGCGGCTCTTGAGTGCGTACCGAGATAGGCCGCACAATCGCTTTTCTAGCGGGTTGGCAATTGTTTGACCCTGCGCGGCTTCGCCGGGAGAAAGGGCGCGCGCCCTTGCCGGGATGAGAAGTGCGCGATGCCGGCTACGGTGCAGTGAGACGGGCGCGCAGCTCGGGCTGCCAGTGGAGCAGCAGCTCTGTCGCCAAATCGTCTGGGCGGTCCAGGGGCAGGAAGAGCCTTCCCGTCGGCAAGTCGATGAGGCGCCGGACATTCGGCAGGGCATCTCGCAGCCAATGTGCCCAGTGGATGTCAAAGAATGGGTCGGCGCTGCCCCATACGATCAATGCCGGCGCGGCCAGCTTGCGCAGCTGCGGCTCGACCTCGACCGTGTCTTGGCAGTTCATCGCGCGGAACATTTCGACCAGGGACGAGATGCGATCGTCGTCGCGCACCAGCGGGTCGATGAAGCGGTGAATCGCGTCGTCGTCGAGCCGTTCGGGGAACTCGAGGGCAGACGCGAACGAGGTGCGCACGAGGGCGGGGTTTGCCGAAAGGGCGCGCAAGAGCGCCGGGCCCCCGTCCCCTGCCATCTGCGCATGGGTTTCCAGGAAAGCAGGGGGCGGCCAGCCGTCGTGGGTATCGCAGTTCGTGAGCGTGAGCGAGCGGATGCGTTCCGGGTGACGGGCCGCCAGGATCTGGGCGATGCCGCCGCCGCTGTCGTTTGCGACGAGGTCCACCTGGTCGACTTCGAGCGCGTCTAGCAGTTCGGCGAGCGCGGCGGCATGGCCGGCGAAGGACAGGTCAGCTCCGGACCGCTCCCTGCTTTGACCGTGCGCCAGCAGGTCTGGGCAGATGCACTGCCGCATGTGGCAAACGCGATCGACAACGTCGTCCCAGAGGTGGCCGTTCACAAACACACCGTGAACGAAAAGTGCGGTGGGGCCTTGGCCGCGACGGGTATAGGCGATGCGACCATTTGAGGTGTTCGCATGATGGACGGGGGCTGTGGGCATTGTCGGGTCCTCCTTTACATGTTTAGACCATTTCACATGATAGCATCATGTCAAGTGGCGGCGGTAAGATTGGCGGAATGTCTCCCAACCTCCGCGACAAGCACGCGGCCGCGACGCGTCGTGCACTCGTCCGGTCGGCCCGCACGCTGTTCGCCAAGCACGGGTACGAGGCGACTGGCATCGACCAGATCGCGGCCCACGCAGGCGCTACGCGGGGGGCCGTCTACCACCACTTCGCGGGCAAGCGCGAGCTGCTCCGGGCGACGCTGGACGAACTGCAGGGAGCGCTGGCGAAGCGCGTGGCCATCGCGAGTGCGGGGGAGGCTGACCCTCAAGAGCGCACGCGCAAGGCGCTGGCGACGTTTCTCGATGCCTGCGTCGAGCGGAAGACCGCGCGCATCCTGCTTGAGGACGCCCCGGCCGTGCTCGGTTGGGACGTGTGGCGGGAGCTGGATGCCCAGCACTTCCTCGGGATGACCGAGGCCGCCATTCGGGACTTGGTCACGGCCGGGCACCTACCCGCTGTCGATCCGGAAATCCTCGCCCACCTTTGGATGGGAGCACTGACCGAGGCGGCGCTGCTGCTCGTACGCAATCCCGGGCCGGATACTCGAGCACGGGTCGATGCTGCCTTGGAAGTGATGGTCGGCCCGCCTGCTTCGAGGTCCGGACAGGGGGCTGAGTGATCATGGCGTGTCGGCCGCTGAGATGGTCGGTCGATGCGAGGCGCGCAACGGGGTCTCGGAACTACGCTTTGGCCTCCCTCAGCTTGCGGCACAGGAGACTCTCGGGGAAGTACACTTGAAAGTGGCGGGCGTCGTGGGCGCGGACCCAAGGGATGGTGTCCCGGCGTTCGATTTCGAAGCCCTCCATCGTGAGCCACGCGGTAAGGGGCCCATCCTCGTCGAGTATCTCGGGGGCGGGTGTTGACAGCAGCAGTGCCCCGCGTTGCTTGAGCGACCGATGGGCGCCCTGCAGCATGCCGCGCGGGTCGTCCAGAAGGTCGATCAGTTGGGCCGCCACGATCACATCGAGGCACTTGCGTCGTAGGGGCAAGTGGTGGGCATCGACCACCAGTGGGTGGACTTCCGCATCTAGGGATTGGGCGGCACGCCGTGCGGACATGACAGCGCGCAGGGACTGGTCGGATACGATCACCCGTTTGGCCACGCCCGCAAGGGCGCGCGCCGTGACGCCGACACCGCACCCCAAGTCCAGTACCCAAGTGGGCTTGGTTCGCCGCTTACCCGAGCGCGCGGCGCCTGCCCAGGTCGCTAGCAGGTCCTCCGGTCTGCGCTTTTCGGCTTCTCCGAGGAAGGTCCGGAACGCGTGGCCACCAAAGGTAGCCGCGCTCGGCGGGAGTGGCCAACTGGTTTCCAGGTCGTTGTCAGTCCAGTCGTCATCGAAGCGTTCGGGTTCGGTGCGTCCATAGGCATCTGCCAGTGCCTGTACCAACGCCACCGCTGTGCGGTCGGCTTCCCCATGCTGTGCCAGCGTTGCGAGCGCGGCGTCACGATAGGCGCTGAGCCAATGCGGCGGCTCTCCAACCATGATCGGCACGCCTGCCAGAACTGGATAGACCGCTTCACAGCGGCGGCACCCGAGCAGTCCGTGCCAGAGCTCGTCTTGCCTGGTCGTGCCCGCGCGCCGCACCTCAAGGCGGGCCTCACAGTCGGCCTGGACACAGCGCAACAGGCTCAGGAGCGAGTCGAGCATAGTTCACCGGGCGGTGTGGTGTCGGCGCTCAGTTTCCGCCTTTGGATTTGTCATCGCTCTTCTTCATGGACTTGAGCAGGCGTGTGTTGACTGAGCTGAGTTCGGCATTGAGCGCCATGCTTTTCTCCAGTCTGCGCTGCTCCATGGCGGCACGCTTGCGCTGGAGCTCTTCGCGATTGGCCTTGCGCCTTTCTCGCTGGGCCGCCTCGATTCTACGCTGCTCCGCTTCCATGATCTTGCGAATGGCAGCTCGTCGTCGGTCCAGCTCGGCCTGGTGCTGAGCCTCGGCCTTGGCTTTCTTGGCTTCGTGCTCCTTTCGCAGTGCATCGAGCGCGGCTTGTTGCTTGGCTGAGTCCGCTTCCTTGCGCTTCACCTCGCCCACCGCGCTGAGGTAGTCAAGGGCTGCCTTCTTCGCTTTGCGCTTGCGCTCGAGCTCCATCTCCTGTTCCAGCTTGCGGCGCTCCAGCGCCGCTCGCTTCTCGGCCGCTTCCCGCTCGTGGGCTGCCTGCAATTCAGCCTTCCGGTTCCGGCGCGTCGCCTCCTTCTCCGCCTCGGCCGCCTCGCGCGCAGCCTGCTCCTCGGCTCGCTTGCGCTCTTCGACCAGGCGCTTACGCTCCTTCTCTGCCTCCGCCTTGGCTCGCTGCACTTCCTTGCGGTGTGCATCCAGTGCTCGTCTCTCGTCGGCGCGCGCCTTGCGACGCTCCATCAGGATACGCTTCATTTCGGCCGCGGCCTCGCGCTGGATGTCCCGGTTGCGAGCGTCGAGTTCGGCGGCACGCTGTTCCGCTTCGGTCGCCGCTCGCTTGGCGTCGTCGTCCTTGCTGGCTGCCTTGCCTGCCTGCTTGCCGTCGGTCCGTTGTGCTCCATTCGGCTTGCCGCTCGCTCGGCTTTCGGTGCGGCTCCGTGCGACCTGTTCAGCCTTTCGGTCTGCTTGACTCCGGGCGCGGCGCATGACCTCCGTCTTGCGCTCGGCTGCAGCGCTGCGTTTTGTCTCCGCCTCACGCTCGGCGGCGGCGTCGCGCTTCGCATCGGCCTTGGGTTCGGCCTTGGCCTTGGGGGCATCCGCTGGGGTGCCTCGGCCCTGTGCCGTGCGCTCCTCCGGCTGCTGACTATTCGCCCGGTCCCGCTTGTCTGCTCGGCTGTTGGCGCTGCGGTCGTCTCGTTTTCGGCGCTCGTTCGAACGCTTGCGGCGTGTGTGGCGGACCCGTGCGTAGGTTTCGGACTTGCTGTCCTTGTCCGCGTCGCTGGCGGTTCGGGCGCCGGCACGGACGTGGATGCTGCACCCGCTTCCCAGCAGCAGCAAGAGGCTGGCGGCGATAGCGGTCAGGTCGGGGCGACGGAGCATGGTGGGTCGGTTCTCCAGTTCAGGGCGTTATCGGACTCGCGCACGCGAGTCCATGGAACGCAAAGGCGGTGACAAATGCAACCCCTTGGACGCTGGGGGGATGGTCGCATTCAGATGCGCTCCGGGCTCGCCACCCCACGTGCGGATGGTTCCGCAGTAGGTGGATGTGTGGGCCTTTCCGGGAACGTTGCCACAGCGCGACGGACCCTGCGACGGATCGCCTATGGGGTGCTTGGGTTGGTGAAATATCCGGGATAGGAGGGCGCCCCTAGGCCGCCGAGACAACTTCGGCCAGGCGGTCGCACGCGGTGGTGATGCGCTCGAAATCGGGGCCGAAGGAGAAGCGTATATGGTGGCGGAAGCGCGAGGGTCGCCCCAGGCGCCGTTGCCCCGGGTCTACGTCGAAGAATGTGCCCGGGACCGTGATGACCTTGCGCTCCAGGGCCGCCTGGAAGAACGCTTGTCCCGTGTTGAGGGTCGGGGGCAGACCGGAGAGGTCGCCCCAGGCGTAGAATGTCCCCTGCGGCTCGAGATCGAAACGCACGCCCAAGGCCTTGAGGCGGTCGAGCAGGAGGTCACGCTTGGCGCGAAACGCTGTCCTGATGGCTCCTGTTTCGGCCCGGGCGTGCTCGACCGTGAGCAGCTCCGCTGCGGCTCGTTGCATGGGTGCCGAGCCGCCACCGTCCAGAAACGAGCCAGCGCTGGTGATCGCCTCGATCACCTGCTTTGGACCCACCGTCCATGTCACCCGCCAGCCCGGATAGCGCCAGTTCTTGGTCAGACCATCGAAGATGACGACGGGGTCCCGATCAACGTTCTCGACGTACTGTGCGGCACTCACGATTGGGTCGTTTCCCTGCCAGACGTAGTGTGAGTAGAATTCGTCGAGCAGCAGCGTGCAGTCGAGTGAGCGCGCCAGGCCGACCCAATTGTCAAGATCGGCCCCCGCGACGAGCTTGCCAGTGGGATTGCATGGGTTGGACATCAGGATGGCCCCCAGGCCGCGGCCGAGAATCTCCCGTTCCAGCTGCTCGCTGCTGAACTCGTAGTGACGTTCCGGGTCAAGCAGGATGGGGATCGGTGTGAAGCGCCGGAAGATGTCGAGTAGCTCCTCGTAGGCAGTGTAGTCGGGCAGGAAGTGCCCGAGGTTGACCTGCCCGACCGCGGTGCACGCACGCATCAGGGACACCCGGCCGCCGCCCGAGATCGAAACATTCTCGGCCGTGTACTGACTCTTCATGCCCCGCCGGAACAGCGCGTTGTAAAGCGATGCGACCGCCTCCCGCAGCTCCGGCATGCCCCCGACCGGAGCGTAGTCTTGATCGTCAGGCGATACCTCGATGACCTGTTTGCGCGGAGGCGCGCCCGGAAGCTCCCCAGTGTCGGGCTGACCCTGTCCTAGGTTGCACCAATCGGGGTGGTTCATGGAAAAGCCGCGCTTGGTCGCCTCGGTCATCACGTAGATGACGCCGGTGCGCGGCACCGGACGAAATGCGCCCGGGGGTTTCTGGGGGGGGTTCTGCATGGGGATGTTTAACCCGCAAT
>JAPPOR010000137.1 GCA_028817905.1 Myxococcales bacterium | reverse complement strand
GCGAAGCCGATCACTTGCACGATCATCACGTGCCTTGGTGATGGATGCGGGCTAGCACGGGTAACCGCTGGAACGTTGCTCCACGTCCAAACGTCCAGTTTCGGGATGGACACTGGCGGAAGCGCCTGCGCGTGTCCCGTGCCGTCCCACTCGAGAAACCTGAGCCGGGCGCCCTAGCAGGGGCTGACTCTGTCAGCACCCTGCTAGCCCCGAACATTCATGATTCCCGAAGGGAGTTTCAGGTCAGGCAACTTCGAAGAGGCCGGCAGCGCCCATGCCGCCGCCCACACACATGGTGACGACCACGTACTTGGCTCCCCGGCGCTTGCCTTCGATCAGGGCGTGACCCACCATGCGCGCACCGCTCATGCCGTAGGGGTGTCCGACCGAGATGGCGCCGCCGTCGACGTTCAAGCGATCGTTGGGGATACCCAGCTGGTCGCGGCAGTAGACAACCTGGACGGCGAAGGCTTCGTTGAGTTCCCACAGTCCGATGTCGTCGACCTTGAGGCCTTCGCGCTCGAGCAGGCGCGGGATCGCCCTGACCGGGCCGATGCCCATTTCGTCGGGCTCCAGGCCCGCGATCGAAAGCGCCCGGAACGTTCCGAGCACGTCCAGGTTCCGCTGCTGGGCTAGCTTGCCGTCCATGATGATGCAGGCCGACGCGCCGTCGGAAAGCTGGCTAGCGTTGCCTGCGGTGATGCAGCTGGTGCCCGCCACCGGCGAGAGTCCGGCCAGGGCTTCGAGGGTGGTGCCCGGGCGGTTGCCCTCGTCCTTGGTCAGCGTGACCTCCTCGTAGGTGCGCTCGCCCGTCTCCTTGTTGGTGATCTGTTTGGTGACCGTGATTGGAACGATCTCGTCGTCGAAACGCCCCGCGGCCTGGGCAGCGGCTGTCCGCTTCTGGCTCTCCACCGAGTACTCGTCCTGGGCCTCGCGGGACACGTTGTAGCGCTTGGCGACGACATCGGCGGTCGCGAGCATCGGCAGGAATAGCTCGGGCTTGTTTTCCATCAGCCAGTTGTCCTGGTGCTCGACCTTGTTGGGATCGGACGGGTCCGTGATGCGCACGCCCGCAAAGTGATTGCCGTTTAGGCTCGACTGGACCAGGCTGATCGACTCGACCCCCCCGGCGGCCATCACCGGCACCTTGTCGACGATCACACGCTGGGCTGCCATCGCGATGGCCTGCAGGCCGGAGGAGCAGAAACGGTTGACGGTGGTGCCCGCCGTGGTGACCGGCAAACCAGCCCGAATGGCCGCGTTGCGGGCCACGTTGTGGCCGGTCGCGCCTTCCGGCAGGCCGCAGCCGAGGATGCAGTCCTCAACCTCGCCCGGGTCCACCTTGGCGCGCTCAACGGCGTGTTGGATCGCGTGCCCGGCCATCAGCGTACCGTGGCTCGCGTTGAAAGCACCGCGAAAGGCCTTGCCGATGCCAGTGCGGGCGGTGGAAACGATGACTGCGTCTGCCATGGAATTCTCCCTAGAAATTGTCGGCCGAAGTTGACGGCGGGGTTGGGGTATACAGCGGTGTGTACCGAAGCGCCAGTCTTGTAGCAGAGTCCGGGCCCGCCCGGCAATCTCGGCCCGGAACGACCGGACTGGCTCCTAGCTCGCGTCCCGAAAACGCCTCCTTTTCGCCGTGGCCGTCGGGCGCGTGCCCTTCCTGGATAAGAAATCAGGGGACTCCGCGGGCTAGGGGCGTCGGTCCTGGTCGTCCGACACCAGCTGCTTGAGCTGCCAGGTTTGCTTGTGGAGCTTCTGGGTAGCCTTGATGCGAGCCTCGTGGAGGCGTGCCATCACGGTCGAGACCACTACGATGTGGCCCAGGCCGATGTAGCAAAGGAACGCCAAGGTTGCTGCCTTGGGGAACTCATGCATGCGCGGCAGGATCAGCAGCCCCGCGTCTGTGAAATGATAGGAGGGCGGCAATAGCCCCACCGCTTCCAGGGAAAGTGGCACGAGCACGGCCAATACGCCGATCGAGATGACGAGGGCACGCGCGCTTCTGGAGGGTAGGGCGAACGATGATGCCATGGTCGCCATGGCTGCCAGACCCGGGATCAGGAACAGCGGTCCGAACATGGTCGACATGAAGCCGATCGACAGCGTTCCCGCGATCACGTTGACGATCGCGCTATCCCGGAACCCGCGGCGACTGGTGTAAAACGCCGCGCCGCAGGCCGCCGCGGTGGCGACCATGTATAGGTGCAGGGCTGTCCAGCTCTTGACACCCATCCACAGGACCAGCAGCGTCGTTACCACCCCGGATAGGTGTATATAGCCGGAGAAGTTGGTGGTCAGCAGACGTTCGTTCTCGTCGTCGCGCATCATCTCCGCCTGCGCTTCGCTTGGCAGCTCTTGGGGCGGCTCCTGCAGCAACTTGAGCAATACGCGCTGGGCCTCGGGGTGGCTCGGGTCCAGGGCCAGGGCGCGGCCGATTTCCCGCAGCGCGCGAACACGTTCTTCATGCGCGTTCGGGCCGCCGGCCAAGGCGTACTCGGAGGCGACCTCGCCGGCGCGCGCGTGGGCTTGGGCCATTTCGCGCATCAGCTTCAGGTCCTGTTCGCCGTCGAGATAGCGTTCAATGGCGTCGTGAAGCTCCCGCGCCGAGGCGAAGCGGTGCCCCTGGTCTAGCTGCGTCGCCTTGACGCATATGGCATCGAGCTCGGAAGGGATGCTTCGCTGTGGCGAGCGGAACGACGGTCGGCCGTCGGCGCCCAGTACGGTCGAGTGCATCATGCTCGAGACCGTACTGCGTTGGTGCAGTGGTTGCAGCGCTAGCATCTCGTACAGAATCGCGCCCAACGAATACACGTCTGAACGCACATCCATCGTGGTGGTTTCGCCCCGGGCCTGTTCCGGCGCCATGTATCCGGGTGTGCCCAGGACGGCGCCATCGATCGTTTCGGTGCGCGACTCATCGCCGACCGATACGGCACTGTTGGGCTGCTGGATGTCCGGGAGTCCGGCCACTTTCGCCAGCCCCCAGTCGAGTACGTACACTTCTCCGTAGTCTCCGAGCATGATGTTGCTCGGCTTCAGATCGCGGTGCAGCACGCCGCGCGTGTGCGCGAAATCGACGGCTTGGCAGGCCGCGCTGAAGGCGCGCAGCAACTTGCGGCGCGGGTACTGCTCCACGAAGTGTTTGTCCTTGGCGCACAGGCCGTTGACGATCTGCTCGATCGTCTTGCCCCGCACCCGCTTCATCGTGAAGGAGAGCTTGCCGTCCGGCGTCCGTCCCAGGTCGTAGACCGGGACGATCGAAGGGTGCTCCAATTGTCCCTGGACGCGGGCCTCGCGCACGAAACGCGCAACCGTATCCTTCTGGGTACCGTAGCGTGTGCGCAGGACCTTCATGGCGACGTCCCGACCGATGCGCGAGTCCTGGGCGAGATGGATCTTGCCCATCCCACCCTCTCCGAGTAGCGACTTGGTCAGGTAGCGGCCGTCCCCACGATCACTTGGTGGCGGTAGCGGACTCGCGTCGACTAGCGGGGCCGCGTCTTGGCCATGGGGTGTGGCCGTGTAGCTGGCCCGATCGCTGCTTTTTGCCGCTGCCCGGTCGCCCGATGCGCTGTCGGTTTCGGGGGCCCGTACGAGCGTATCCTCGTCATCTTCCACTTCAATATGCTCGTCGGCCATGGGCGAGTGTTGGTCATGGTGAGGACGCTGCCCAATCCCGAAGCTTCGGGACGCGGTCGGCCCCCGGTGCGAAGAAGAGCGCATCATCGACTCCGTCCGATGCGGTTGCACAGGATACTACCCGTAAGTTCCTCTGGCCGCCCGCTATACTCCGCTGGGGCGCAAGTGCAAGGCCTAGTTAGTGGGATGCCAGGCGTCGTCGCCAGGGCGCCCGGGGCAATCCCAGCCGCTCGTAGGCGTCGTCACGATCGGACAGGATCTCCTCGATGCGCTGCTCGATTGCGGCGACCCCGGCGTCGTGGACCGTCGCCAAATTGCGCTGGGCGATGCGCGTGTGCAGAGGTGTGCTCATCACCCCCTCCTTGCCTACAAAGTCCGACAAGTCGACCGCCACTGGGTCGACGAACTTCGTACCGCCCACATCACTCTTGCGTACGTGCGAAAGCACGGTATGTCGCACCAGTTGCAGGGTCGGGTCCGGACTGCGGCGAATGAAGGTTACCAGTCGCTCCGCGTTTTCCAGATCTGGCCGCGCGTCCGGGTGGAAGTCGGCGACCGCCCACGTCGGGCTCTGTTCACCATGGGTGTCCCGGTCTGCCGCCCGTACCTCGGCCGCGAAGTGTTGAAACTCGACCCTCCCGAGCGTCGCTTCCGGAAACACCAGCAGACCGATCGCGATCCGTTCGCTCTTGGCCAGTGTGGCCATGGTTGAAAGGACGTCTGCAACCTCCGGGCGGCCAAGCCCGACATGGACCCGCACTTGGCCACCTCGACGGGCTTCCTGCGCCCATGGGCAGAAGCCGAAGTGCTCGATCACCTCGGTCGCGTAGCGGTGGTACAGCCGCTGTGCTTCGGCGATCAGCGCGGTCCGATCCGCCCTTTGGGTCGATTGCTTGGGCACCAGCGCGGTTGTTACCATGGAGCCCGGCGCGTGCAAGTGTCGAGCTGCTCGTACGTGCCGCTGTGTGCGCTGGCTGTCACGTACTCATGGGCTGGCTGGCCGCGTCGGTGACTTGCTCGGGGGGCGGGGATCAGGGGTATGCGGGCGACAGTAGATCGGGTTCCTGCGAGGCGGTGGCCGAAGCGGCCCCTAGTTCTGGTTCTGGCCCTGTGTCATCCGGTCCGGGCCCTGGCCTCCAGCGTGGCCATCTGCGCTTTGCTCGCGGTGGCGCCCGGGGCCGCGGCACAGGAGCCGCCCGCCTGGCTGCAGCGCGTGGAGGCCTGGATCAAGGCTGATGGGCAGGCACCGCGCCCAGCCTCCGCTGAGCCCACGCGCAGGCCGAGCTCCCCCGAAACACAGCCCCCGCTGGCATGGCCCCAGGCGCCGGTGGCGGCCGCCGACCGCGGGGGCGCGCCGGCGGCCGGGGGGGCGCTCCTGGACCGTCTCGAGCAGGAGCTGACAGGGCGGTTGCCCAGTGCGGTGCAGGCGCCCGCTCCCGCGCAACAAGCGGGCAGCAAGCGCTTCTTCAAGTACGTGGACCGCGATGGCAAGGAAGTCTTTACCAATATCGTGGAGACTGTTCCCGTGGCCCAGCGCAAGGAGGCCGAGCTCGACCTCTCCCACGTTCCCCTGAACTCGGCGCTGGGTGCAGAGATCAATGCGCGACTGGACGCTGAGCACGCGAAGCTGGTCGAAACGGACTACTGCGCGGAGGTTCGCCGTCAGGCTGAAGCCCAAACGCCTCAGACGATTTGGGACGACTACGGGCCACTTATCGTGTGTGCGATCGTGGCGTTGCTCTTCCTCATCGCGACGCCCAGGATGCTGCGCAACGTGGATGCTCCCGCGTGGGCCAGGGCGCTCTCATTCGCCGTGCCGGCGCTCGCGGTCGTCGGGTTTGTCACGTACTCGATGGTGCACACGAACCGCAACATCAGTGCCTTCAAGCGCGCGGCCAAGCCATGCCTAAGTTCCACCTTCACGAACTTGGGTAGTGCCGCGAACCCTCTGAACGCAAAGCTCAAGCTGGTGCAGCATCTCAAGTCGCAGATCTCAATGCTTGACCAAATCTCGGTGTCAGGTGGCGTGCAGAAGGAGGACCGAGGCCTCTGACCTGGAGCTTCCCAACGGGAAACTCCAGTCAGGTTCTTTTTGCACGGAGAGCGCCACGCGGCTAGCTAGCTACTCGAACTGGCCGTCGGTGCGTTTGGGGCGGCGGTTGCACGCTAGAATCCTCTTCCGGATCCGGATCGCATCTGGCGTGATCTCGACGAGCTCATCGCGGTCGATGAACTCCATTGCTTCCTCGATCGTGTGCTGTACAGCGGGGGTCAGCACCACGTTCTCATCGCGGCCCGCGGCCCGAATGTTCGTCAGCTTCTTTTCCCGAGTGACATTGACGTCCAGGTCGGACGGCCGGTTGTGCTCACCGATGACCATGCCCTCGTAGACAGGGATGCCTGGGTCAATGAACAGGACTCCTCGCGGCTCGAGATTGAAGAGGGCGTAGGGTGTCGTGGTGCCCGCCCGATCTGCAACCATCGCGCCATTCTTGCGCCGAAGCATCGGTCCGGCGTGGGGCTGCCAACCCTCGAACATAGTATTTAGCAGTCCTGTTCCGCGCGTTTCGCTGAGGAACCTCGAGCGATACCCGATGAGGGCGCGGGACGGGGCTACGAACTCCAGGCGCGTCCGACCGAAGCCCAGGGAATTCATCTTGTCCATGCGGCCCTTGCGTTCGCCCAGGCTGGCCGTCACGGTGCCGACGTGGTCGTCTGGGACGTCGATCACCACCCGTTCGGTGGGTTCGTGCTTCGCGCCATCGATCTCGCGGACGACCACCTCCGGGTTGCCGAGTACGAGCTCGTAGCCCTCCCGGCGCATCGTTTCGACCAGAATCGAGATCATCAGCTCCCCTCGGCCGTACACAAGGAACGTGTCGGGCTGATCCGTCTCTTCGAAGCGCATGGCCAGGTTGAAGCGCGCTTCCTTGGCCAACCGTTCCTTGAGATGGCGCGAGGTGACAAACTTGCCCGCCCTTCCGGCAAACGGAGAGTCGTTGACGTGCACGCGCACCTTGATCGTCGGCTCCTCGACGTCGATGCGCTCGAGCGCGACCGGATGGTCACCGGCCGCGATCGTGTCGCCAATCTGAACGTGGTCCATACCGGCCAAGGCCACCACGTCACCGGCCCCTACCGAGCTCTTCTTCACCCGCGCCAGGCCTTCGAAACCATAGAGCTGTCCGATCCGCTCTTGGCTCTGTCCGGTTGCATGCAGCAGGACCGCCTGCTGACCCTGCTCGATGCTGCCGTTCATGACCCGTCCAACCGCCAGTCGTCCGACGTACTCATCGTAGTCGACGTTCGTGACCAGCATCTGCAGGGGAGCTGACAAACTTCCGCTCGGAGCGGGTACCCGTTCGATGATGGTCTCGAACAATGCTGTGAGGTTTGTACTGTCGTCGCCCAGTTCTTGATGGCAGACGCCCTTCGTGGCGACCGTATAGACGGTCGCGAAGTCCGTCTGCTCGTCGCTCGCTTCCAGGTCGCAGAAGAGATCGAACGTCTCATTCAGCACTTCGTCTGGGCGGGCATCCTTGCGGTCGATCTTGTTGATCACCAGGATCACCGGCATGCCCTTGGCCAGCGCGTGCTTGAGTACAAAGCGTGTCTGGGGCAGTGGGCCTTCCGCGGCGTCCACCAGCAGCAGTGCCCCGTCGGCCATCGTCAGCGTTCGCTCAACCTCGCCACCAAAGTCAGCGTGACCCGGCGTGTCGATGATGTTGATGCGCGTGTCGCCGAAGGTGACCGACGTGCTCTTGGCGAGAATCGTGATGCCCCGTTCGCGTTCGAGGTCGTTGCTGTCCATCGCGCGTTCGACCGCTTGCTCGTGATCCTGATAGATCCCGGATTGCTGGAGCATCGCATCGACGAGCGTGGTCTTGCCGTGATCGACGTGGGCGATGATGGCGATGTTTCGGATGTGTGACGGGTCCAATAGCGACATGGCTTACTGCGCGCAGGCGAGTTAACATGCTTGCCGGCGGGCGGCAACTGGGCGTTCCCAGGGAACGGCCAAGGAACAAGGTTTTTTGAGTCCCGGCGGGGCGTGGCGCCCACGAAAAACCCCGACTCGGCGCCTCCACCGGGCTATGATTCCGGCAATGTCAGAACGAAGAGACTTTCGGCTCACCAAGATTATCTGCACGTTGGGCCCCGCCAGCGGGTCTTCGGAGATGATCGAGCGGCTCGCGAATGCTGGCATGAACGTGGCCCGCCTCAACTTTTCCCATGGTGACCAGGCGAGTCATCTACTGACAATTCGGCGGGTCCGAAGCCTGAATCGACGTTTGAACCATCCGATCGCGCTGCTGCTCGACCTACAGGGGCCGGAAATCCGCACCGGGGAGGTGAGCGAGAACATCCACCTGGACGTGGGCGAGACCTACACCCTCACCGTCGTGCCCAATGCGGACCCCGAGGAGCGCACAATCCATGTGGATTATCGGCACATGGCGGAACACCTCACCGTCGGTGACCGAATCACCGTGGACAACGGACTGATCAACCTCGAGGTGCTGGAGGTGCTCGACAATGGCTTGCGGTGTCGCGTCACCGACGGTGGCAAGCTGGGCTCGCGCAAACACATCAATCTACCCGGCATCCGTGTCAACCTGCCATCGATCACCGAGAAGGATCGGCGGGACATCCTGTTCGGTATCGAGCACGACGTGGATTTCATCGCCCTTTCCTTTGTGCGTAGCGCCGAGGCGGTGCGGGACGCACGTCGCATCATCGAGGAAGCTGGGGGCCATCACGCCAAGATCGTCTCGAAGATCGAGAACCAGGAGGGAGTGGACCACTTTGACGAGATTCTCGCCGAATCGGACGCCATCATGGTCGCGCGAGGCGACTTGGGCGTCGAGTTGGAGTTCGAGGAGCTGCCGAGCATTCAGCGCGAGATAGCCAGGAAGTGCGTGCTGGCAGGCAAGCCCGTGATCGTGGCCACTCACCTGCTGGAGAGTATGATCGACAGCCCCATGCCGACCCGGGCCGAGGTCACCGACGTAGCCAACGCTGTCTACGAGCAGGTCGACGCGATCATGCTGAGCGGCGAGACAGCGACCGGGAAACATCCGGAGCGTTGTGTACGCGTGATGGGCCGGATCGCCCGGCGGACGGAAAAGGAGGACTCGCTGGGGTTTCACCGCCACCGAGCATCCGGCTCCACGCGCGAGGAGCTGGCTCGCCACGCCTGTCGCCTGGCGGACTCGATCGAGTCTCCGGCGATTGTCGTGTTCACTCGGCGCGGGGAGCTCGGTCAGCTGGTCGCGAGCTACCGGCCGCGTCAGGCGATCATCTATGCGTTCACCAACATGAGCACGACGCGCCGCAAGTTGTGGCTGTCGCGTTCGGTTGTGCCCTTCAAGATGGACTTCTCCAGCGATCCGGAGCGGACGATCGTGGCGGCCTTCGAACGCCTGCGCCATCGCAACCGGGTGCTGCCGGGTGACCGGATCGTCGTGGTTTCCGACGTCCGGGCCGGCAAGGAAACGGTCAGCTCGATCCAGGTGCGCGTGTTTGAGTGACGGTGGGGTAGGCGTGTCCCGAATGGTCATCGGGGCTTCGCGCCAGCCCGACGAGGCATGGAACCCTGCGGATTCCGACGACGAACACACCTGGTCAAGGATTCCAGCGGGGCTCCGCCCCCGCCCAACGAGGCATGTGACCCAGGCCCTATCGGCAACCGCTGTCGCTTGCAGCGCATCCCCGGAGCGCGCCAGCGCGACCTAGCGACCTTGT
>JAPPOR010000917.1 GCA_028817905.1 Myxococcales bacterium | reverse complement strand
CCTCGGCACGCTACCGCCCCCTCCCTCGAGCAGCCGGATCATGGGGACGCGATACCGGCAGGCCAGTTCCTCCAAATGCACGCTTTTGCGGTTGCCCGCGGGCGATGGAGATCCGCCGCGCAACGTGAAGTCCTCCCCGCCCACGACGACCGGCCGGCCGTCGATCTTCCCAAAGCCGACGACGTAGTTTGCGGGGACAAACCTGCTTTGCCCCGCCTCGTCACGTTCGGTGTGCCCGGCGATGGGCCCCTGCTCGCGAAAGCTCTCCGGGTCGAGCAGCGCGTCGATGCGCTCGCGCACGGTCAGGCGGCCCCGTTCGTGCTGTCTGGCGACACCTTCCGGGCCACCGAGGCCAAGCGCGGCCTCACGACGGCGCGCGATTTCTTCTGCTTCTTCTCTCCAGCTCATGCGGGCGCATTGTAGGGGTCCCGGTGCGTATCGCTAGCCCGCATCAGTCACCAAGGCACGTGATGATCGTGCAACTGATCGACTTCGCAGGGCTTTCGGTGAAGGAGGGAATACTGGCTGTATCTTCGACTGAAGCGAAAGCGCTGCGGAGTCGAGCAGTTGTGCGAGGGCGCGTGAGTTGGTGATGGATGCGGGCTAGTTCGGGCTCGGGGGCTCGGGCCCGGAAGGAATCTGACCTGCCCCCGGTTTTGTGGGGGCACCCCAAGGGAGGGACCCCGATGGGCGCATCTTCGGCAAGTCAGGCTTCAAACGCAATGGTGTCGTTGTGCCAGCAGACGACTTCGATCTGGTGACCGGTGGGGTCGGCGACGTAATAGGCGATCGAGTGGGGCCACTCGACCGGGCCGCCATACATCAACGGTACGCCCTTTTGCTCAAGCAACGCGTGGAAGGCCGGGCCGTTGTGGATGCGCAAACCAAAGTGCCGAACTCCCTGCTCGGCGGGTGCTGCCGGATAGCGCGGGCCCTCCGGCACGTTCGCGTGCTCATACAAGCAGAGCATGGCGTCTCCGCTTCGCACGATTGCCCAGGGGCCACTGGGTAGTTCTCCACTCTCGACCTTCTCGAAGCCGAACAGGTCGCGGTAGAATTGGAGGCTCGCCTCCAGGTCGCGAACTGTCATGTTGATGTGGTCCAGGTGGCGCACCTTGGCCACTGCAGGCGCGACAACAGAATGTGCGGCGTTCATGGTCGGGCTCCTTTCCGGGGCGTCCCGCCCCGTGGGTTGCTGCTACGCCTCGAATATGCAGCCCGGTCCTCTCCGACGCCGCGGTACCGCTGTTTTGCTGTCCAATGGCTATTGTGCTGTCCATGGGTTCGAGTTGCGCCTGCCCCGTCGCCACAGGCGGGTGACCACAAGGCCCAGCAGCAGGAGCCCAGACCAGCCCCCAAGGGGAGGCTCCGGAGCGGGCCCGACCCGGCATCCGCAGCTCAGTGAATCTCCTTCCGGGCGCGGAGCGCGAGCAACGCCTCCGTCCTCATTGCCTTGACCTCCATCCCCCGAGCTAGGGGAAGGGCTCCGGTCCGGCTCGACCGCTCGCTGTAGGAACTGCTGAATGACCGCCGTGTTGTCGACCATCACCGTCCCCTCTCCGCGCGTCGTCTGCTGCATGACCGTGCGGGTGGCGGGCAGGTCATCCCACTGTTCAAGCGGCCACTGCCCCCATTGCTGGCCACGGATGGTCCCGCCCCCCGGCAGCTCCACCCGAAACGGAGCTTCGGCAGGATCCCGATCGTCGCACTCCCGGACAACGGTCGCGATGTGCACGTTGGACACATCGGGGAGGTCGGTGTTGAAGTCGAAGACCGGGTCCTCGGTCATCTCCGCGGCGCTCATGGTCGTGTACAGGCGCGTGAGGTAGGGACGGGACTCGATCAGCTCGATCGCATCGAACGCCGGCTTCGCCACTTCTTCGTCGAACGCCGCGCGCAGTTCGTCAACATCGATGACGACCCACTCGTGGTCGGGATTGGCACACTGGGGACACTCGTCACCGGGCGCGATCACCCGCTCTTCATAGCAGTCGGGGCACCGCAAGAAATCGTCGATCGACTCATCATCCGGAAGCTTAAGATAGGCCTCCACGACATCACGCACGCCGTCCAGACCCCGCAGGGCGTCGGCCGCGGCGGCGAGGAAGTCAGTCGGATGCCCATATTCGACCCCCATGACCTCGTGCCAACGCCTTCGCTGGGCGCGCAGCGAAGAAGTGGGCGGCCGTTCAAAGAACCCCCAGCGAGCGCGCGGGGAGGACTCGTCGATGCGGCCGTCGATGCGACCCGCGAACTCGGTCACGAAGCCGTGACCCCCCGCCTCATCGGCAGCATCCGTGACAACCGCGTCGTAGTTGCTTCGGAAGGAGAACCAGTTGATCTTCGCCTCGTTCAGATACAGGTCCAAGTAGTTGATCGGCTAGGCTGCGGCATGGCCAGGCATGCAACGACCGCAATGGCCATCAGCCTGGACATCTCCCCAACTGCGCGGTGCCTCCCGTCGACGGCGCGGGGCGCCGCGCAGTTTGTCACACATCACCGCTACGACGCGGCCAAGCAAGCAAGTTCCCCTCATCCGTTTCGCTCCTTCAACGGGCCTACGGATCCAACGGTGGCGTCTGGTGTGGCGCGCGGCAACCGCGCCGGATGCGAAACGGTATACGGGCTGGGTATACACCCAGCAGGTTGCTTCTCAGCAACCTGCACGTGTTCCCGTGGTGTCCCATTCAGCTTCCCGAAGGAAGTTTCAGGTCACTCCGGTGCTGGACGCACGACGACGGGTGGAGGTGGAGAGGGCGTGCTGTTGGGCCCGGGTGCCACGGCAGCGCCCTTGGGTAGGGGCGCCAGGTTGATCGTGACGGTCGCCCGCATCTTGCCTTCGCTCAGCTGAAACATCGTCGGGCGAACGGGACGTTTGGCGCTGCGGTAGCCCGTCTTGGAAATCGAGGCCGTCACCGCCCAGCCGAGGTGCCCCAGATTCACTTCGCCTGGCGAGGTCAGGGATTTTCCCGGCAGCTGAACCGTGGCACCGGGGGGAACCGTCTCCACTCGCAGGACGAAGTCCAGAGGCTCGAGTTCGAACCGCTGGGCAGCCGGGCGCGTACCTGGCGTGAGCGTGCGCGTCGCCGTGGCATACCCATGTGCGCGCACTTCCAGCGTCACGGGATGCTGCTGGGCAACCTGCACAGTGATGGGCGTCTCCCCCTTGCGCTCGCCGGCAATGAACAGGTCCGCACCGCGGGGCAGCGAAGTGATACTCAACGGCACACTCGGCGTAGGGGCTCCAGTGGCTTGTTGGGAGGAGGCCGGCGCTGAGCCTGGGGATGGTTGGGGCGCTGGGGGCGCAGTCACTTGTGCGCTCCGCGGCGAAGGTTCAGGCGAGGGTGCGACCGCCGGCGCTGATGAGGGTCCGTTCACCGGCTCGGCGAACGCCTGCGGGGCGGTGCTCGCCTGCGGGGCGGCGCTCGCCTGCGGGGAGGCGCTCGCCTGCGGGGAGGCGCTCGCCTGCGGGGCAGTGCTCGCCTGCGGGGCGGTGCTCGCCCCCGGGACGGCAGACACCTTCGGCTTGGCCGGCGCTGGCGGCTCGGCGGGCGCCTTGGGTGCAGCAGACGCCTTCGGCTCGACGCTCGCCTTCGGCTCCGTGGGCACCGTCGGTGTGGCGCTCACCTTCGACTCGGCAGACACCTTGGGAGCGGCGCTCGCCTTCGACTCGGCAGACACCTTGGAGGCGGCGCTCGCCTTCGGCTCGGCGCTCGCCTTCGGCTCCGTGGGCACTGTCCCCGGTGCCGACGAACCGCGGGACGCGGAAGGAGGGGGAGCCGCCCTTGGAGTGGGCACTGGAGTGGCCACTGGAGTTGCCACGTCTTTTGGCAACGTGGCCTCCTGTTCCCCCGGGTCCACGGCCTGCGAAGCGGAGGGGGTCGCCGGCGGAGGCGGCCCCGCGGACGCAGCCGGCCGCATGGGCTGAGCAGCGGGCGAGCGGGAGGGCGCGGCGGGGCGGGTCAAGAAGTACCCGCCAACGAGCACGACCACCGCAACCGCCAACATCCACACCCAGGTACCGGCTCGACCGCGTTCGGCCCGGGCAACCGTGCTGACATGCTCCCTACTGGCAACGCTACTGGCAACGCGGGCAAGGCCCGCCGCCTCGTCTTTCTCCGACGGAGCTCCCTCAACCGAGGAGGGGCTGTCCTCGGATTCGCCGGCGCCAGAGGACCCATCTTGGGCGTCGCGACCCGCGTCTGGCTCGCCGGGCGCGCCCACCGGTGCCGACGCCGACAATGCATGGGACGGGGGCGGAGGGGCGCTCGGCACCGCGGCGGTGTCGGACCCGTGCATGTCGCTGTCGACCCCGTCGTCCTCGCCGTCCCCTTCCTGGCCGAGACCCAGGTTCAGCTCTCCATAGGCTTCCTCGCCGAGCCCACCCGACGCAGGTGGCTCCTCTGCGGCCGCACTGTCGGAAGGCGCCGGTTGGGACGGCGACGCGGAAGCGTGCTTGGCCTTCGGCGGGCTACCGGACAGGACCCCGGCAGGTGCCCGGCCACGGTGCTCGGGCGCATCCGACAGCAGCGCTGCCATCGAGCGATGCCCGTCACCGGCAGCATCCCCGAACAGGGCTTCCTCGAGATCCAAACCCAGATCCAGGGCGCCCTCAGCCGGTGGAGCCTCGGGATCGGGCGTGGCCACCGCTCCCTTTTCGCGCCGCGACGGGGGGACCGCATTCAAGGCCGAGGCCACGAATTCACTGGAGTGGCGCAACTGCTCGTCGGTCCGATGATCGGCGGGGTCCGGCCCGAAGAACGACGTGCGGGCGGCGCCCGACGCCGCCACCGGCTCCGACGCGGCCGCCTGGGGTTGCCCGAAGGCGGGAAGATCCGCCCCGGGAAGGTCCACCCGGTCACGGGGAGCACCGACCGACTCCGCAGGCGGGGCGCCCGAAAAGAGCCCCGCCGCCACCCGCGGACGGGGGATGCCAGGCCCGGGCCTTGACAACTCCCTCCCGCCCGGAGGGCCGGGTGCCGGGGGTGTAGGACGATGGGCACGGGGTGGCGCGGGCGCTCCCGGCGGCAGCGGGCCCTTGCGCGCCCTGGGTGCCGGGGGCGCGCCAGCCGGCAGGCCAGACCGCCCCGGCGCCGAATCGCTCGCGAGCATCGGCTCGGGGGCGGCCAGGCCCCCGGGTGTCGTCCGCAAGTCCGGGCTGGAGACCTCCCCAGACGACGTCCGGGGGGGTGGAGCAACTTGGCTTACCGATCCTTCGCCCGGCCAGGGAGCTGGGCCGCGCGGGCTCGGCGACCCAACATCGGGCGGCGCGGGACTCGCCGGGACGGAACCCCCGGAGCGATCGGGAGGCACGGAGACCATCGGGGGAGCGACCTCCGCATCGTCGGAATCGTCGTAGCGCGAAGCGACCGACCTCCTGCCGGCGACGATCGCCTCCACCCGGGTCCGGGATGCTGTATCCAGCTTCAGGAAGCGGATGCCCATCCCAGCCGGCCGCTCACCACTCCCTTGGGCCCGCGACCAGTTCACCCGCCCTACCCCTGAAAGCACGGGAGTCCCGTCGCTCAACAGAAACTCAAACTTCAACAGCGACCCGAGCGGCAGCGGTTTCTGGGTCTTGAGGAAGATGCCGCCGCGCGAAATGTCACGGCCGAACTGCTGTGAAAACTGCTCGGCCGTCGCGCACCGGTACTTCACCTTCAGGGATGCCGGTGCCCGGCGCTGGGAACTCATCTCTGCCATGCCCGACTAAGCATGCTACCCCATTCCTCCAACTGGCTTCGAGCTTTACGCAGCTATGGTCGATGCCGCAAGTGGAGCTCTAGCCCCTCAGAACGGGCTTCCCAGCCGGTCAGATCGAGCCACCGGGGCGCAGAATGGACGGTCAGGGCGCGAATCCTCAGGGGGGCGGCGGCGTCACTGCAAATCGTCGCCGACACGGGCCAACGTCCGCGGGAAAGCAGTGCCAAGTGGTCGCGCACAACCGCCTCCAGGTCGGGCTTCGCGCTGGCATACACCTGCGGGCGAGCACCCTCGGTCGGCCGCACCGCCCCCGCAGTCAGCCGGAACCACAGCGCCCCATGGCACGACATGAGCAGATCGGCCGGCTCCTCGAATGGCCAGCGGCGGCGGATGAAGAAGCGAAGACACCCTCGGTCCTCCCGCAAGCTTACGGTGGTCAGTTCCGCTGGGTACCGTTCGCTCAGACCGGCCAGGGCCGGCCGCCGTCCTCCCAACCGGGAGAGTGTGGAGACGAGCTGCGCCTGCGCAGCCTCCAGCTGTCCACGGAGCGTATCGTCGCAACCGACACCGGATGCACCCGCGAGCGCCTCCAGCATCGGCTGAAGCGCCCACCAACGCTCTCGCAAGCGGGGATGGGGGATCTGGAGGGTCGGGCTGTTCACTTCCGTCGTGGACCAGAGCAAGTCCAGATCGAGGCTCCGTGCGCCCCAACGAACACCCCGTCGACGCCCGAACGCGCGTTCGATCGCCTGTAGCCGCGCCAGCAGCGACGGAGCGGACAGCGGGGTACGAACCGCAACCGCCGCATTGAGGTAGTCGGGCTGCGGAGGTCCCACCGCCTCGCTGCGGTACACGGAGGAATGCGCCAAGACCTCGATATCGGACTGATGGGCGAGCGCGGCTGCCGCCACCCGCAGGGAGGCAAGTGGCGTTCCCAGATTGGCCCCGAGCCCCAGAACGTACAGTTCATGCTTCAAACGGCCGCGATGTTTGCATAGGGTAGCGGCCATGTCGACGCTGCCCCTGTTCGGCAACCAACCGGATAACGGCGGGCGCACGCCGCGCGGACGCATCTACAAGGTCGCCCAGGTCAACCGGGTGGCGCGCTTCTTGTTGGAAGATCGCTTCCGAGGGGTATGGGTCGAGGGCGAACTGTCGGACGTGACGCGCGCCAGCTCGGGACACGTCTACTTCACGCTCAATGACGAGGAAGAAGAAGCGCAGCTGCGTGGCGTGATGTTTCGTAGCGATGCGGCCAATGCCCGTACGCGCCTGGCGAATGGTGCACGGGTAAGGCTGCGTGGCACGATCTCGCTGTTCGAGCCGCGCGGGAACTATCAGCTAATCGCCCGCGTGGCCATGCCCCAGGGCCTCGGCGACATGCACGCGCGCTTCGAGGCCGTGCGGCGCAAGCTGGAGGCCGAAGGGCTACTGGATCCGCAACGCAAGCGCGCGTTGCCTCGCGTGCCCCGGGTAGTTGGCGTCGTCACGAGTCCCTCGGGTGCCGCGCTGCAGGATATCATCCATGTGAGCCAGGCCCGGTGTCCGACTCGGCTGGTGGTGTCTCCGTGCACCGTCCAAGGCGCCGAGGCACCCCAATCGATCGTGCGCGCGCTCAAGGCGGTGCAACGCATCGAAGGCCTGTCGGTCGTGATCGTTGGACGCGGGGGCGGAGCCGCCGAAGACCTGTTCGCGTTCAACGACGAACGGGTCGCCCGAGCGATTGCCGCCTGCCGCGTACCAGTCGTGAGCGCGGTTGGACACGAAGTCGACGTCACGATCGCCGATCTGGTTGCCGACGTTCGTGCCGCCACGCCGTCCAACGCGGCGGAACGGGTGGTGCCTGAAAGGGAGGCGCTGGCGACAGCTCTGTCCCAGAAGGCCCGAGCGCTGCGCCACGCGATGATGATGCGGCTGTCCCATGCCCGCCTGCAGCTCGATCGAAAGGCGGCTCGCCTGGGTGATCCGCGCTCGGTGATGGCCGGCGCGCGCGCCCGGCTATCGTCCCACGATCGCGCACTCGAGGCACACGCGCGAAGGGCGCTGCGGGAGCGCAGGCGGTTGCTCGCCAGTCTGTCCGAGCGCCTGGCACGCGCCGACCCGCGCGTCCTTCTGGCCCAGAGGCGGGGGCGGCTCGCGCGCCTATCGGCACGCCTTTGCGCTTCAGGGTCGGCCATGACGCACGCTGACCGTGCCCGCCTCGGGCAGCTCAGCGGCAGATTGTCCGCGATGTCGCCCCTGTCGGTGCTCGCCCGTGGCTACGCAATCGCGTTGCACGAACCGAGCGGGCGAGCCCTGCTGCGGGCGAGCGATGCCCAGGTTGGTGACCAGATCCGCGTGCGCCTGCACACAGGCAGCCTCACGACGCAAGTCCAGGGAATCGACCCGGATCCGCCATCCCAAGGCCCAGAAAGGCCGGACGGCGATGCCAACGGTGGAGCCTGAGATGACCGTCTCGACCGTGTACGGGATCTTCGGGTGGCCCGTGGCCCACTCGCGCTCACCGGCTCTGCACAACGCCGCCTTCCACGCCATGGGCATCCCCGCGGTGTACGTCGCGTTCCCGGTGGCCCCCCAACGGCTCGCGGACGCGGTCCTTGGGGTGCGCGCCATGGGCATTGCGGGGTTGAATGTCACGTTGCCTCACAAGACCGCCATCATGGACCTATTGGATGACATCGACCCGGCCGCTGCCGCGATCGGAGCCGTCAATACGGTGTACCGCGACGGCGATCGGTTGATCGGCGAAAACACCGACGCAGCGGGCTTGGCGCGTTCATTGAATGAGGCCGGCGTGGACCTGACCGCAAAGCACGTCACGGTCGTGGGGGCCGGGGGGGCGGCACGCGCTGCGGTGGTCGGGTTGGGAGGTGCCGGTGCGCGGCAGATTCGTGTCGCCGCTCGACGCATGGAAGCAAGTCGATCACTGGCAGCACAGCTCGACGGCGTGCTGCCGAATACCTCGGTTGCCGCAACGGCCATGGAGTCGCTGGCCGGCGTACTCGCCACCACGGATGTGCTCGTCCAAGCCACCAGTGCGACGCTGGGCGACACGCCGGAGGCCAGAGCGTTTGCCGCGTCGCTTCCTCTTTTGGATCTTCCCGCCCACGCCGTGGTGGTCGACCTGGTCTACCAACCGCGCGTAACCAGCGTGCTGCGCGCGAGCCAGAACCGAGGGCTCACCACCATCGACGGGACGGGCATGCTGCTACACCAGGGCGCCCTGGCGTTTGAGCGCTGGATCGGAAAGCCCGCACCCCTCACCGTCATGCGCAGCGTCTTCGAAGCGGCGAGCTGAGGCCGGTCGTTCGTTCTTGGAAACGTGAAACGGCGCGTCTTGCAGACCTGAAAGGCAACCGGGGCAGACACCGTGAGAATGCGCACGGGGACGAGAGCGAGGCGGGGCCAGTTGTAGCGCGTCCCACGGCCGGTCTCGATGGCACGCGGTATGCATTGCCTACGCCTCAACAACCACCCAACGCCTTTCGGCGAAAGCGAGAACCCCATGCGAATCATGCAAGCTCTACAGTGCGAACGTGTGACGGTCGACCTGGCGGTTACGGACCGCCCGGGAGCCTTGATGGCCCTCGCCCGCGCCTTCGCTGCCAACGACAACCGCCTCGACTCAGACCAGGTGGGAGAGGCACTGTCCGCTCGTGAACAGCTCGCGAGCACCAACGTGGGAGATGGCGTG
>JAPPOR010000109.1 GCA_028817905.1 Myxococcales bacterium | reverse complement strand
CAAGCGACAGCGGTTGCCGGTAGGGCCTGGGTCACATGCCTCGTTGGGCGGGGGAGAAGCCCCGTTGGCGACCTTGAGTCAGCGTTTCGTGGGCGTTTGAGTCAAGTTCGATCGCGTTGCCTTGAGTTCGATGCGCCTGGACAAGGTCGCTAGGTCGCGCTATCGCGCTCCGGGGATGAGCTGCGCGCGACAGCGGTTTCCCTTCAGCGCCTGAGTCACGTGCCTTGTTGGGGAACCCCGCCAGCTAAAAGGAGGCTCGCACGCCTGCGTTCGGAAACCAAATCGGTTGAGCTTCGACGGGCACGCAGCTACCGAAGTAGCATTCCACCTCGATGGCCTCACGAGCCAGCGTAAGGTTCAACCACTCGAGATAGACCTCCATACGCCCGAACGGGGCTCCAAAGCTATAGGCGAAACGGCCGTCGAGGCGTACGAACGGAGCAAGCCGAATGTCATAGGCGGGTGGAACGCCCGCATCGGTGAACTGGTTGATCGGCTTTCCGGAACGGATGCGAGCCGCGAGGCCGGCTGAAAAGCCTGCCCCGAGCTGCGCGTCGAGCACGAGGTTGAGCACGTGGCGGATATCGAACTCGGGCGAGAAAGACCGTCCCGTCGCCCTATCGGTCGCGCGCGCAAAGCCCAGCGTGTAGCTGATCCAACCGCTCAGGTCGTGCTCAGGCGCTCGCACGAGGAACACTTCCAAGCCATAGGATAGGGCGTCGGACCGCTGGGCCCGGTCGCCCAACACGCGCAGATAGACTTCGGAAAGCAATAGGTCGGAGTAGCGATGAGCAAACAGGGCGGCTTCGAAGCGCAACTCCCCGAATAGATCATACCCGGCGCCGACCTCCGCCTGGATCCCCTCCTGCAGATTGCTATCGATCGCGATATCTGTGAAGCCCGGGACGGGAACCGGCAGGACCACAGGCTGATGCACGAGGCCCAGACCAGCGTGCACATCCAGTGAGTCGGTCGGATAAACGGTGTAGCGGACCCGGGGATCCAACGATGGGCTCACCGTATCTCCCAGAATCCAGGCGTCCGTGCGCAGACCCAGCATCAAGCTGGACCACGTGCCCACCCGCAGCGTGGTGTCCACGTAGGCCCCCAGCGCGTTGCGCGCCACGGCAGCCAGGGCATCCTCGGAAAAAGACTCCGGCAACAGCACCCGCAGCACGCGTCCGCTGGAGGCAACCATGTCCGCGCCGGCACGTACAATGTGACCCCCGGCAAACCGACGCGCATACCAGATGCGCGGCGCCATGGTGACGTTGCGAGCTGCTATGTCGTCACCGAGCTCGCTATGGTCGGCACCGACCCGAAACGCTGTACCCAGTTCGAAGCTCTTCTGGCGGCGGACCAGGCGCGCCTCGAGACGGTGGAACTCGAGCTCCAGCGGTTGCTCTCCGCGTCCCTGCGGGTCATCCGTGTAGCCAACGCCAGCGCCCACGGCCTGGGCGTCACTGAGGGTGTCACGCGAGCCGAAGGCCACGACCTGCACGCGGTCGTCGTCATCCAGCGGCACGGTCGCACGAAGCTGGTAGTCCCAATAGGAGAACGTGACATCTAGACCTAGCACGGGCGTGAGCAAACCGGGATAGCCGAAGCGCCCCGCTACCGTCAGGTCCCCGTCTCCAATCGGCGCCACCACCGCCGCGTTGGCGTCGAGAAGCCGCAGCTCCGCCTCACCCCGCACGCGTTGGGCGCGGTCAGGTGCGTCCGCAGCGATGACCGCGCCCAGGCGGCGACCATTGCGTGCCGAACTCACACCAGGATGAAAACTCATCTTACCCAACATCAGGGGATGCATGATGGATGGCCCCACCCCGAGGTGAAACAGCTGGGGTAGGGGAATGCCGTCGTAGTAGTAGGCGTTGCCGGACGGAGGCGAGCCGCGCACGTAGACGTACGGCAACCCGCTGACGCTGGGGGTGACGCCCGGCATCGACTCGAACACGCGATAGGGATCCCCAAGGGCGCCGGGCACCTTGCGCGGCGCCTCCTCCGGCAAGGCCACCGCCGCTTCGGTCTGCCCCTCAACCTGCGCGGTCGCACCGTATTCGGGCGACGGCGCCTCTCCTTCCGCCGGGACGCCAGGCGCGGGTAGACTCTGTTCGGTGTCGGCGGCCGTGCCCGGCGACGCCCCCGAAGCCGACGGCTCAGCAAGGGCGGAATGGAGACAAACGAGGCCGAACACCGAAGTCAGCGCGGCGCGTACCATAACCCCCGTCTGGGACCATCAGGCACCGAATACACCATTCCGCGCGCCGAACCGAGCTCGACCGGAAGGAAGGTTTGGACACGTTCATCGATGTCAAAGGTGCTACCAGTCACCCGATCCAGAACGCGAAGCTGGCCTGCCCGCCGCTCCGGATCCGCGCTGTCAATGAAGGCGAGCATCGGATGGCTCGCATTCACCCGCTCGATGGTTTCGTAGCTATGAAAGCCGTCAGAGGGCACGCCGGTGGCGACGCGCCGGCACCCCCTTGCGATACACAATGAAAGCGTACCAACGTCGCCGTCGAACTCATGCAGCACGAACCCACGACTCCCTATCGTGTCGACGCCGAAGAGCAGCTCCTCAAAGCCTTTAGCCGGGGACCAGGTACCCAGGCGGCGCGCAGCATCGCCCGAATAAAGCGCAAAACGAGGGCATCGGCCTCCCCCGAGAGCCCCCCCCGAAGGCCTACCGTGCTGAGATGAACGGGGACGTCGATCGGAATCGGATCTTCGCCAGCAAGCGTCACAAAGCTGCCCTGCTGTTCGTCCTCACCTACCTGAAACACCACCAGTGGACGCCCGTCGCGGCCCACGCCCAGCAGCTGATATTCCGATACCCCCTCGGCCACAATCAGGCGTTCCCCCTGTTCCGACCGGAGCAGCAGACGGCGATCGGCACACGGCGAGAACATGGCGACCCATGTGCCAACCGTAGAACTCCCGGAGCGGGGCTTCGGCGCATCCCCCTGGCTGAGACCCGCAAGCCCGCCGAGACCGCCGATGGAGTCCAGGTCGGCGCTCCCGTCCAGCCCGCCGAGATCGTGCTCGATCACCTCTTCGATCCGAGGCGAGCACGCCGAAGCCTGCGACCATAGGCGTTCATCCTTGGTGCGCGCTTCTCCGTCGAACAGGACGCTTGTCTCATCCAGCAGTTCGACCCTGCCCCGGCGCTCGACCGCCACCAACGCGCGACGACGGCCGCTCTCCGGGTCCCGTCCCAGGAAATGCGCAAAGCGATCGACATCGGATATATACGCAGCCAGGCGCTTGCCTGTGAGATCCACGGGGGCAAGACCGCGATCGGTCAGGATCCATAGGGCATCCCCATCCGGCAAAGGCAGCACCCCGGAACCCGTGCGGCGGACGCCCTCCGCCAGCACGACCGCCTCGTGTGCGAACGGATCGGCAGAAATGAGCTGACCGTCGAGCGACTCCACGATGAAGCGGTGCACCCCACCGCTGGTACGCAGCCCCATGCGCCTGACGCCCTCGAGTGTGGGCTCGATCGAGCCACAACGCGAGTCATAGAACCCGAGCCGCTGTTCGTCCTCATGAAACAAGGCGAGGCGAAAGCCGCGCCTGTCAGCCACCGCAGCGAAGCGAGTCACGGGCCCTGCCTCGCACGACGGCCGACTCCCGGAGAGCGGATGAATGTACATCTTGACCCGTTCGTCGCGAGACCGGCGATAGGTCGCAAAGACCACGGGCTCGTCGTCGGGCCAGAACACGGTCTTGACCGCCATCGGATCTTCGGAAAGCTTCCGCTGACCCAAGTAGTGGTACTGCGCTTCGAAATCGCCGCATGCGGCCAAGGCCAAGGCCAACGAGAGCGCCAACCAGAGCGCCAACGAAGGACGCGGGAACAGGCCCGCCCGGCCGACCACAACGTGACGCCGACTCTTGCGGCCGAACGGCGGGTCGCCCTGGTAGGCACGGCGCATGCGCAAAATACCCGTTCCCCGCATCCCGAGCGAAGCCCTCAGGCGGAACCTCTCGAGCACAGAGCTCGAGGCGCCGGACCTACCGACACCCTGAAAGGTGTAGCACATGCGGAAGCGGCATTCAGCTGCTCTCGCCCGGGCCGCTCCCCGCCGTGTCTCCCGACTGGTACGCCTGAAATGGCGACCAGCCTTCGGTGCATCGACCGGGAACGGGGGTGAGGGCCGCGTCCCACAACGCGGCGCTGCTCACCCTCCCGTCCGGCCCCGTTCCTAGTAGCGGTAGTGCTCGGGCTTGTACGGGCCCTCGACCGCAACGCCAATGTAGTCCGCCTGGTCCTTGGACAAGGTCTCGAGCTTGACCCCGAGTTTGCTCAAGTGCAGCCGCGCCACCTTCTCGTCGAGAAGCTTGGGCAGAACGTACACCTTACCCATATTGTAGCTGTCACTGTCTTTGAACAACGCGATCTGCGCGAGTACCTGATTTGTAAACGAGGCGCTCATGACGAAACTGGGATGGCCCGTTGCGCAGCCCAGATTCACGAGGCGGCCACGCGCAAGCACGATGACGCGCTTGCCGTCGGGGAAGACGAAGTGGTCCACCTGCTCCTTGATGTTCTCTTCTTTGATCTCGGGGTTGTTCTCCATCCAGGCCATATCGATCTCACAGTCGAAGTGGCCGATATTCGAGACGATCGCGTTGTGCTTCATCGCCTGCAGGTGGCGACTCTGGATGATGTCCTTGTTGCCCGTGGTGGTCACAAAGATATCGCCACGCGGAGCGGCCTCATCCATCGTCGTGACCTCGTAGCCCTCCATGGCAGCCTGCAGCGCGCAAATCGGATCGATCTCGGTGACCAGAACCCGGGCACCCAGGCCACGCAGCGATTGGGCGCAACCCTTGCCGACATCGCCGTAACCAGCGACAACCGCGACCTTGCCGGCGAACATCACGTCGGTCGCACGCTTAAGACCGTCGCCCAAAGACTCGCGACAGCCGTAGAGGTTGTCGAACTTGGACTTCGTCACCGAATCGTTGACGTTGATTGCGGGGCATCGAAGAGTGCCGTTCTTGGCCATCTTCTCAAGCGCCTTGACGCCCGTGGTAGTCTCCTCCGACACGCCGCGAATTGGATCGTCGCCCTCGAAGAAGTGGCCATACTTCTCGTGTACGACGGCGGTCAAATCACCGCCATCGTCGAGCAGCATGTTCGGTCCCTTGCCACCGCGAAAGGCCGCCAGCTGCTGGTCGATGCACCAGAGGTACTCCTCCTCGGTCTCACCTTTCCACGCGAAAACGGGCACGCCCGTCTTGGCGATCGCTGCGGCCGCGTGGTCCTGGGTCGAGAAGATGTTGCAACTCGTCCAGGTCACCTCGGCGCCAAGCTCCACCAGCGTTTCGATCAGCACCGCGGTCTGGATCGTCATGTGCAGGCAGCCGGCAATGCGAGCACCAGCGAGCGGCTTCTGCCCGTGGTACTCCTCACGCAGGGCCATCAGGCCCGGCATCTCCGTTTCAGCGATCGCGATTTCCTTGCGACCCCAGTCAGCAAGTCCAATGTCCGCGACTTTGTAGGTGTCAACCATGCTTTATCTCCGTTGTTCAGCACCGCGGCCAGGACCCGAGCCACGCTCGGGCCGCCGGGCGGAAAGGATGTGCCAATCCAGGTGGGCGTCAGGTCCACCCGTGCAGTAGGGGCTAGGAACGTTCGCGACGCCGGCTTCCACAAGACCAGCATCCGCCGCGTAGCGCACCATGTCGTGCGCCGAAAAGCCGAGCCACAGATCTGCCTGGGCTTCGCGCATACCCTCGTCGTGGTGGGAAACGTAGTCGATTACGAGCAAGGTGCCCCCCGGAGCCAGCAACGACGCGATGTGGGAGATCATCGCCTGCGGTCGGGGCGCATGATGCAGCACGCGGGCAGCGAACACCACGTCGGCAGGACCGGCCTCGGCCACCCGAGAAAGGTCGGCAGCGTCCGCAATATCGGCGGCGACCAACGTCACGTTGCGGTACCCGCGCCCCTCTAATCTGCGAGCGGCCTGCTCCAACTGGACGGTCTCTCGATCTACGCCAATCACTCGATGAAAAATCGGCGCGAGCACCTCGAGCAAGCGGCCATCGCCCGTACCGAGATCGACCGCCAGGTCGCGGCAAGGAATGAGGGCCCCCAGTGCGGAAAGGTAGGCTGGCAACTCGGCGGGAAATGCCAGGGTGTCACCGGAACCTGCGTGTTTACCGAAAAAGGCACGGGCCGGCGCCTCTCGCCGGCGCATCAACTCCGGAATCCGTGCAAGGACCCTGTCTCGCTCACATAGCGCGCGACCCACCGCAAGGGCATCACCCACGACAGGATCGGCCCCATGGATGCCGGCGAAGCGAATGAACACGCGGGTCCCCTGCTTGCGCTCGGCTACCAAACCGAGGCGGCGCAAGGGGCCGAGCTGACGCGACACATTGGGCTGACTCTCCTCGAACAGCTCGGCAAGCTCACCAATCGTGAGCTCCTCCGTGGCGGCCGCAGCGATCAGTCGCAGCCGCTGGGGATCGGCCAGAACCTTGTACAGCTCCCAGCGGTCCCCCTCGAGCACCCGAGAGGTCTCCATCTGACTATGTGTATTCGAACTTTCGCATACTTGCAAGTATCACTATCGATGCACAGCTCATCAAGAACGTTGGCGCAACCTCCGGAGAGGACGGCAGTCCCGGGGGCCGGCCAGGCCCGCCTCGCCTTGTCGCGCTAGCGCACCACGATCCAGGTGGTAGAAGGCCGCATGCGCATCGCTCAACATCTGTCGGAAGTGGCCGAGCAGGCGATCGAGGCAGCACTCGGCGAAACCGCGCCCGCGGCGCTGCGTCCGGCCAAGGACCCAAGACACGGCGACTATCAGCTCAGCGGGGTGATGCCGCTCGCGAAACGCTTGGGGCGACCCCCGCGCGAACTCGCGGTACCCGTAGCCGAGCACCTCGGGCAGCACGAAGCCATCGCGGCCGCCGAGGTCGCGGGGCCGGGCTTTGTCAACCTGCGCCTCGATCCCACGTGGGTGGGGGCCGCGATCACTGGAATGCTAAGCGACCGAAGCCGGGACGGAGTGCCATCGGTCGCCCGCGCGAAAAAGGTCGTCGTGGACTTCTCCTCGCCCAACATCGCCAAGCAGATGCACGTGGGGCACTTGCGATCTACGATCATCGGCGACGCGATCTCGCGACTCCTGAGCTTCGTGGGACACGAGGTGGTGCGCGACAATCACCTGGGCGACTGGGGCACCCAGTTCGGGCTTCTGATCGTCGGCATGCGAGCATTCGGCGACACCGAGGCGCTCGAGCGGGATGCCATTCAGGAGTTGGACCGGGTTTACAAACTGGCCGCCGCCAGAGCCAAACAGGACGAGGTCTTCGCGGAGTCGGCCCGCGCCGAACTGGCCAAACTCCAGCAGGGCGATCAGGACAATCGCGGGCTGTGGCAACAGTTCGTAGCCGCAACTCGGGTCACGCTCGAGCGCGCCTACGAACGCATGGAAGTGCACTTCGACACATGGCTAGGGGAGAGCGCCTATCAAGATCGGCTCGCAGGCGTCGTGCAAACGCTGCTTGAGCGTGGCGTCGCGCGCGAGGACCAGGGAGCCATCTGTGTCTTCTTCGAAGGCGACAAGGACCTCGGCAAGCACAAGACTCCCTTTATTGTGCGCAAGAAGGACGGCGCGTTTCTCTACTCCACTACGGATATCGCCACCGTGCAGTACCGCAAAGAGGTTTTCGGTGCCGACGCAGCCGTCTATGTGGTCGATCAGCGTCAAGCGCTGCATTTCAAGCAGCTGTTCGCAGTCGTCAAGCTACTCGGCATCGAGATGGAGCTAGCCCACGTCGGCTTTGGAACCGTGCTGGGCGCGGACGGGAAACCGCTCAAGAGCCGCGATGGCGACAACATCAAGCTGAGCGACCTGCTGGACGAGGCTGAGCAGCGAGCCTCCGAACGTATCCGACAAGCCGCCGCGGAGCGCGGCGAGGAGATGAACCTCACGCCAGAACGGCTCGCCGAGCTCGCCGCCGTCGTGGGGATCGGCGCAGTCAAGTACGTCGACCTCTCCCAGAACCGCACCAGCGACTACAAGTTCGACTGGGACAAGATGATCTCGTTCAAGGGCAATGCGGGGCCCTACCTGCAGTACGCGCATGCCCGCGTACACGCGGTCTTTCGCAAGGCGGGGGTGGACATGGACAAGCTATCAACTACCTCGAGCATGCAACTCGAGCATCCCGAGGAAGTGTCCCTCGCAAAGCTACTGCTGCGCTTTGCAGATGCGGTCCATGACGCCGCGACAAGCTACCAGCCCCACCTAGTATGCGACCACCTGTATGCGCTCGCACGCCAGTTCAGCGTCTTCTACGAGCAGTGCCCGGTACTCAAAGCCCAGGGCGAGACGCGGGCCACGAGATTGGCCCTTTGCGCGCTCTCGGCCCGTCAGCTGGCCCGCGGTCTCCGATTGCTGGGAATCGCTGCGCCAACGAGGATGTAGACAATGCGCTTGCACGGACGCCTCGATCGCCTCACGCTCCACAGCCGAGTCCTCGCCGACAACCCGCTGGGAGATCCCTGCGAACGAGAGCTGTTCGTCTACGTCCCAGCTGGCTATCGGCAGGATCGGCGGTACGCCAGCGTTACGTTGCTCGCCGGCTACGGCAGCACCAACCACTCCCTGATCGGGTACGACGCCTTCTCCCCGAACGTGATCGAGCGCTACGACCGCCTGGTCCACACGGGACAGGCGCCGGAAGCGCTCATCGTTCTCCCCGATGCGATGAATCGCTGGGGAGGCAGCCAGTTCCTCGACTCTCCAGCTAGCGGCCGCTACCAGGAGTACCTAGCGGAAGAGGTTGTCGAGTTCGTCGACCGGCACTATCGGACAATACCGGAACGCACCGGGCGCGCGATTGTCGGGCGCTCTTCGGGCGGCTTCGGAGCGCTTCGAATGGGGCTCGACCGGCCGGACCGCTTTGCCGTCATCGGCAGCCATGCCGGCGACTGTGCGTTCGACATCAGTATCCTGCCCGAACTTCGTGCGGCCGCCATCGCGTACGATCTGCAGGGCGGCTTTTCAGCCTTCGCGCAAGCGTTCACGGACGATCCCAACGCGCGCAACTTCACCGCCATCATGATCCTGGCCTACGCCGCGGCCTATGCGCCCGAACCGGACACACCCCTGCCCATGTGCCGGGTGCCGATCGACTCGAGGACAGGCTCGCTCGACGAGGTCGCCTGGCGACAGTGGCTCGCCCATGATCCCGTCGTGCGCACCCAAGACGACGAAAGCGCCTTCGCCGACGCGAATCTGGTGTTCCTGGACGCGGGCGACCGCGACGAGCACGGCTTGCAGTTTGGAGCACGGCGTCTCGCTGCGCTCCTGTCCGCACGCGGTGCGAACGTGGTCCACGAGGAGTTCGAAGGCGGCCATCGCGGCACCGGGCACCGGTATGAGGTCTCACTCCCTCGCCTGATCGCGGCCTGCGGCTAGCT
>JAPPOR010000323.1 GCA_028817905.1 Myxococcales bacterium | reverse complement strand
CCCGACTCGGAGCCCGACCCCGACTCGGATCCGGATTCGGAGATCCGACTCGGAGATCCGACTCGGAGGTCCGACTCGGAGGTCCGACTCGGAGATCGGACTCGGAGATCGGATTCGGAGGTCCGACTCGGGCTCGGCCTCGGAAAACAACCATATCGGCCCGCCAGGCCAACCCATCGGCCCCGAAATCCCGGCGCTATTCGCCGCCTTTTTGCACCGCCATGTAGCTAGACCAGGTGAGGTAGGGCAGCCCGCTCGCGCGCGCCGAGACCAGATCCTTGCCGGAGAGCAGCTCGCCAGTGGAGTCCCAACGGCCCTCGACCAGCTGGGTTCTTGGACCTGCGGGGATCGACCCAGCAACGGTCAGATCGCCAACCGTGACCGTCGTCGCCTGGACGTCGACTGTGAAGTCGGCGTTCGGGTCGGCGGCGGCCGCGCGTTTGAGTGCCTCGATGTCTGCATGGCTGACCGTCACGCACGGGATACCGAGTGCAACGCAGTTGCCGAAGAAGATCTCCGCGAACGACTCGCCGACGACTGCCTTGATGCCTCGCTGCCAACGCATCAGCGCCTGGGGGGCGTGCTCGCGCGACGAACCGCAGCCGAAGTTCCTGTGGACAAGGAGAATCTCTGCGTCGGCCAGCGCGGGATCGTCGAAGGGGTGTTGCTTGTTGACCTCTGCCAGTTGCCTGCGGTCGTCTTCAAAGGCGTGTGAGCCCAGACCATCGAACGTCACGCAGCGCAGGAAGCGTGCGGGGATGATTCGATCGGTGTCGATGTCGTTGCCGTCCACGGAGATGGCTTTGCCGCGCACCTTGGTTCGCTTGCTATCTTCCACTTGCGTTCTCCTATGCCTTGAAGACTTCTCGTGCGTCCGCCACCTTGCCGCGCAGGGCCGCTGCAGCCACCATCAGCGGCGACATCAGGAGCGTGCGGCCCTTGGGGGAGCCTTGGCGTCCTTTGAAATTGCGGTTCGACGACGACGCACACAACTGTCGGCCGACAAGCTTGTCGGGGTTCATGGCTAGGCACATCGAGCAGCCCGCTTCTCGGAACTCGAACCCGGCTTGTTCGAACACCTTGTCGTAGCCCGCCTCCACCAAGCGCTGCCGGACCGTCTGCGAACCGGGCACGACGAGCGCACGCACGTGCTCGGCCACTTTGTCCGGGTTGCGCTGCAGAGCCTTGGCCACCTCCTCGAAGTCCGAAAAGCGTCCATTGGTGCACGAACCGATGAACGCAACGTCGATCTTCTTTCCGGCCATCGGGCTGCCAGGTTCGAAGTCCATGTAGCCGAACGCTTCCTCGACCACGCTCCGCTCGTCCGCCGGAAACTCGCTGGCGAAAGGGATCGCGGAACCGATCGGCGTGCTCTGACCGGGCGTGATGCCCCAGGTCACCATGGGCTCGATCTCCGAGGCGTTCCAGCGTACGACGTCGTCGTAGTCAGCGTCGGCATCTGACCTGATCGAGTTCCAGAATTGGACGGCTTCTTCCCACTGGGCGTCCTTCGGGGCGAACTGCCGTCCCCGCAGATATTCGTAGGTCGTCTCATCCGGGTTGACGTAGCCGCAGCGAGCGCCGCCTTCGATGGACATGTTGCAGACGGTCATCCGCTCATCCATCGAGAAGTTGTCGAAGACGTCCCCCGCGTATTCGTAGGCATAGCCCACGCCACCCTGCACACCGAGCTTGTTGATGATGAATAGGGCTACGTCTTTGGCATAGACGCCCGGCCGCAACCGGCCGTTGATCTCTATGCGACGGACCTTCAACTTGCCCATCGCAATCGTCTGGGTTGCCAGCACGTCGCGCACCTGGGAAGTCCCGATGCCAAAGGCGATGGCCCCGAACGCTCCATGGGTCGACGTGTGGGAGTCGCCGCAGCACACCGTCATGCCCGGCTGAGTCAGGCCCAGCTCCGGACCAACGACGTGCACGACCCCTTGCTCCCCCTTCTGCGGCGAGAGGTAGCGGATGCTGTGCTGCTGGCAGTTGCGCTCGAGCTCGACGAGCATCTGTTCGGCCAGATCGTCCTGAAAGGGGCGTAGCTGGTTGTGCGTCGGAATGATGTGGTCGCAGGTCGCGAATGTGCGTTCCGGATAGGGTACGGATAGGCCGCGTTCGCGCAGCATGGCAAACGCCTGCGGCGAGGTGACTTCGTGAATCAGGTGCAGCCCCATGAAGAGCTGGGTCTGACCGCCCGCGAGCTCTCGCACGGCGTGCTTTTCGAATACCTTCTTGTAGAGGCTCTTGCCCATGGGTTCACTCCTTGTCTTGCTTGGCGGCGTAGGCTTCGATGCGCGCGGTGAGCTCAGCCGCGGTCGCAGTGAAATCTTCGAGCTGGGATTCCGGCATGGTTGCCCAGATGGTGTCGATCGCCCGCTTGCGCAGCTTGCGTAGGGCCGCCAGCCTCTGCTTGCCGAGGGCACTCAGTTCGTAGTCCCGCTGGCGACCATCAGTCGCTGAGATCGAAACCGTGATCAGCTCCTTGTCCAGCAACTGGCGGATGGTCTTGGAGACAGCTGCGGCGCTGCTCTCGTTGTCTCGTGCGAACATCGACGGGATGAAATGCTCGCTGGAAATCTGTTCGAGGACCCGCCACTGGTGTTCCGTGAGATCGACCTCCCGCGCGAGCTGTACGCGGCGGCGTTGGAAGATCTCGCTGAGCCGCTGCAATTCGCGGATGGCGGCGTGAACCGCGGTGGTCCGACGGGAGCTGGTCACGGTCAGTATATTAACTATGGTTAACTATTGGTCAAGGGAATTGAGCGAGTGAAGGTGCTTACCCAGGGCGGTGTCACCCCGGCGGGTGAACCGAAATTCCCGCGATCTGTGAATGTGTTCACAGGTGGGCCCCTGCATTTGGGGGATACCGATCCTGCAGGAGGAGGAAAGCGCCCATGCCTTTGGATTGCGAAGCTAGCGTGAGCGTCTGTGTCATCCAGCCGGACGGCACGGACCGAGGCCATCTGTGCGAAGTGCTGCGGCGGACGCCGCGGCTTCAACTAGCGGGGACCGCCGACGATCTAGTCGGTGCGCGCGCGCTTCTCGGGCGCGTCGTGCCGGACATCGCACTCATCGACCTAAGCGTGCATGATGGAGAGTTCCTGTCGCTGTTGCGTGACGGAACCGTGCCTGCCGCTACCCGGGTTCTGGGGTCGCTCTTGACGACGGATGAGGCGACATTTTTTCATGCGCTCGATAGCGGCGTCTCCGGCTGGCTTCATGTGGAGGAGCCTCCGGATCGCGTTGTCCAGGCGATCGAGCAGGTGATCGAGGGGGGCATACCGATCAGTCCCTACCTTTCCGGGTTCCTGCTACGGCGCGTCAGGCCCCTCGTGCAGCCCAGGCGAATCCCGGACAACGGGGCGCGACCCAAGCTGACGCCGCGGGAGCGCGAGACGCTTCAGTTCGTCGCCAAGGGCTTTAGCGTGGCTGAGGTGGCTTCGCTCCTGCAGATTTCGCGTCACACCGTCACCACCCACGTCCGTAGTATCTATCGGAAACTAGAGGTGCACTCGCGTAGCGCCGCGATCTACGAAGCGATGTCGCTGGGTATTCTGCAGCAGCTGTAGCCATCCGACCCCTGCACGCGGCGCTCCTTTCCACCGGGGGCCGCCGTCAGCGCCCACCCCAAACCTCCTTGTGTCTGCCCGCGTTTTTGCCCATCTAAGGGGGGTGGCATACCGCGCACACAAGGCGCTGAACCGGTTTTTGGGGTGGGCGCTCGCGGTGTGGCTCGTCAGCCCGCACGGCGCGCTCGCCCAGGTCCCGGCGCAGACACCCGACGCATCCGTTCCTGCTGACGAAGAATCTTCTGGGGAGGGCTCCCCGGATCAGGACGCATCGATCGCGGATTCTTCGCGCTCGCCCGAGCCTTCGCCTCCGCAGTCGCCAGCCCAGCCATCGGCAGCCGAGCCATCGGCAGCCGAGCCATCGGCAGCCGAGCCATCGGCAGCCCAGCCGTCGCCGCCGGTTCTGATAGGCAGCAGCACGGTGTTGTGGCCCGAAGGTGTGCCGGCACCCCCGGCAGCCGAGGTCCTGCTGACGGTAGATAGTCAGGGGATGCCGACTGATATCGAACTGCAAACCGCGGGTCTGCCAGACGCGGGGGGCGCGGCCGTGCTTGCGGCGGCGAGGGAACTGCGTTTCGAGCCGGCTCGTGGCCCGACGGGGGAGGCGCTTGCGGCACGTATCCGTTTTCGGTTTGCGCTTGAGGCGCCTGAGCCTGCAGTGCCGCCGGAGGCTTCGACCCCCGCGGCAGCGACCGCGGCCCCGCAGTCCGCCGAGGAGAAGCGTAGCCCGCCTGGCGCACAGGTCGGGCGCAGTTCGTCTCCGGCCAGTGAGCCAGCGCTGCCTGTTCTGGAGGCGCCGACCTTCGGGGCCCGCGCCCAAGTTGACCCTCCGGATCCGGGGGCAGCCACCCAGATTCAGCTGCGGGCCGAAGAACTAACGGTCGTGCCGGGGACCTTCGGTGAGCCACTCAGGGTTGTCGCGACCTTGCCGGGGGTTGCTCGCACTCCCTTTGGCCTTGGGTTCTTCGCGGTGCGCGGGGCCAGTCTCCAGAACACGGGATTTCTTGTGGACGGCTTCCCAGTTCCGCTGCTCTATCACTTGGGGGCGGGCCCGGCGGTATTGTCCTCGCGGCTGGTCGATGGTCTGGACTTCTATCCAGGCGGCTACCCTCTGGCCTATGGGCGCTTCTCCGCCGGCCTGATTTCCCTGTCCACACAGCCGCCACAGACCGATGGCCCCCTGCTTGAGCTCCAGGTTGACCTGCTCAAGGCCGGCGCACTGGGTGTACTGCCGTTTGACGGGGGGCGCGGACGAGTCGCGGTTGCCTATCGCCGGAGCTACTACGAGCTCATCCTGCCGCTCATCACCGACGACGTTTCCCTGAGCTATTCGGACTACCAGGTGCGGCTGGACTACCGCTTCAGCGAGCGCGTCGCTGCCTCGCTGTTCGTGTTCGGCTCGCGCGATTCGCTGCAGTTCTCCCAGGAGATCGGTGCGGGCCGGACGGTCGGTCAGGTGGGTGGGGGGCTCAGCTACACGTTCGATCGAGTGGTCGCCTCCGTACGTCTGCGCGCGTCCGACACGCTCAAGTTGGCGTGGGCAGGGACAGCGGGGCCGTCAGCGATCGACTTTGGTCGCGAGAGTACAGGGGACGCGTCGCTCGGGGTGGACACTGCCTCGCTACGGCTCGGGCAGCGCATGGTAGCAGTCTACACCCCCGCGCCGGTCGCGCAGACCACCCTCGGGGTTGAGCAGAATGTTTGGATCAACCGCTTGACGGGACAGGCACCAAGCTTCGGCGAGCTGCCGTACGTGCCCGCGCCGGGCATGACCCGCGAATCGATCGAGGTCGTTGACCGGCTAGCGGAGCTTACCGTGGCGCCCTACCTGGAGCAGATCCTGCGCCCGGGTCCGCTCGTGGTTACAGGGGGGCTTCGGCTGGAGCACTATCGTTACGGAGAGATGGCGACCTGGGTGGCTGAACCGCGCGCTGTTGTGAAGCTTCTCGCGACCGATGGGCTCACGCTCAAGGCCGCCTCAGGGCTGTTTTCCCAGGCGCCCTTGCCCTTTCAGTACAACCGTAGCTTTGGGAACCCGCGGCTGCTACCGAACCGCTCATGGCAGAACTCGTTTGGGTTGGAGGCCAAGCTTCCGCTGGGTATTGATTTCGAGACCACGGTGTTCTGGAACCAGATGTGGCAGTTGACCCGCGGCAGTGGTCGGCCCACTCGCGACGAGCAAGGCAACCCGGTCCTTCTGATCTTCGAGGACGACGGCAAGGGGCGTTCCTATGGGTGGGAGGTGCTCCTGAGGCGCAAGATCGAGCGCGGACTGTTTGGCTGGCTGAGCTACACGTTGTCGCGCAGCGAGCGCTTTCTCGACGGGGGGGCCAAGTTGCCTTTCTTCTTCGACCAGACCCACGTTCTGAACCTGGCCGCGAGCTACCAGCTCGGGCGCTTTCGCTTTGGCCTGCGCTTCGCACTCGCGACCGGGCGCCCGTCGCTGGAGTTGCGGCGAGCCGGCGATGGGAGCAATGTCGTGTATGACGCCGACGAGGACGACGCCAACATTGAGTTCGGTCAGCGGCGTGTTCGTCAGCCCACGTTCCACCAACTGGATGCGCGGATCGACTACGAGTTCTACATCGGGCCGGTGGAGGCGAGTGTGTTTTTGGATATCATCAATGTCTACTCGGCCCAGAACTCCGAGGGTTACACCTACGAGTACGATTTCAGCGAACGTGGCAGGGTGCCGGGCCTGCCGTTTCTGCCCACAATCGGAATTCGCGGGGTGCTGCAATGAGAGTGCTTTCCGGTCTCGCCTTGGTGCTATGCGGGGCTACGACAGGCTGCGTGTCCACTCCGGAGTTCGACCGAGTGAGTATCGTCGACCGGCCGCGGGTGCTGGCGATCGTCGCGGAACCCCCCGGTGTTGTGCCGGGACAGGGCTCGGAGCTGTCGCTTCTGATGGCCGGCTTCGACGGGCTCGACCACCGGATCTCCTGGTCCGTATGTGCGGCGTTCTTCACAGACATCCGGGGCTCGCAGTACGGTGCGGAGCCAAGTGATCAGGGCTGTTCGTCAGACATGGCGGTCGAGATCTCCACGGGTCCGCGGGCGACGCTGCCCGGGGCGTTCACCGAGGCTCTGTTCGACAACCTCGACCTCGCGGCCGCCGCGCTAGGATCGATTCTCCCACGTGATACGGTGGAGCTTGTTCGACGGGAGGTGGGGTTGCCGCTCCTGGTGGAGGCCCGCATCGAGTATCGCGATCCCAGCGGGAGCGAACAGACATACCGCGCCGTCAAGCGGGTGCTGGTCAATCGCACTCGGCGCTTCGAGAATCCCCCACCGCCGAGGTTTGCGATCGATGGTACCTCCTTGGTCCCCACGGCGACCGACATGCCTGGGCTATTCGCATGTGCACCAGAGGACGGGGAGCCCCTCGAGTTTTCCCCAGCGCGCGAGGTTGAGCTTGCCCCTATCATCGACGGTGGGGCGGACGCCGAGGAGTCCTGGCTCGAGGACTACGTCACGCTCGATGCGCGCGGGGACCTGCAGCCTCGCACCGAACGGGCGTTCTATTCATGGTTCGGCACCGGCGGCGAATTCGCCCAGGAGGTGACTCGCTCTCCCTTGCGCAACGAATTGTGGACGTTGCCGGGCGAGCCAGGCCGCCACGACCTATGGCTGGTCGTGCGCGACGGCCACGGCGGCACCAGCGCGTGCCACACGTCCATACGCGTCCAGGGGGGCGGTTGATCTGCATTTGGATCCGTATTGCCTATGAAAGCCGCGTGAACCCGGAACCCTGCGCGATCCGACGCAGAGTTCAGGAATCATCCGGCCTGGCGAGTGCTGGCGAGTGCTCGCGACCCTGCGGGCTTGAGCATGCACCAAGAGGCCCTGCAGGCTGGCTCGCTGAATCGGGGTGTCGTCGGGAAATTTCGGAGCTCCCTATCAGTCACTGGCTTGCGCCCTCATGCTCATGAAGGCGGAGGTAGCGGTGTTTGCGCCCCCCGCCATGCCGAGCTCGGCCGCTCGCACCAGGCGCATGTCCGGCTCGGTGGCGAGTGGGTTCTGCTTTAGGTAATCGAGTAACCGCTCCCGACCATCGGCGTCGAGCTTTCGGGCCTCCGGCGGAGGCATCGCGCCCTGTTCACCGGGTGCGCGTTCAATCCGCTCGATCGCGGTCTTGACTGCGTCAGGCTCCAGCGCCCAGAGATTGATGTTGAAGCGCGCGCGCGAAACGGCTTGGTCCAGCACGTCGTTGTGGCAGGGGCCACATGCCTGAATCATGACGTCGACGGCGTCCGCGCCCGGCTCGGTCTGCAGGCCAATCCGCGCGCGAACCAGCGGATCATCGGGAAAGATATCGGATAGATCGGGCAGTTCTTCGGGCCTCGCTTCCCCGCTTCGATGGAGCGCATACGCGCTGCTGAGCGCGGTCTGTTTGTCGACGTCCACTGCCCGCGCTTCCAGGAAGGGCAGCGGGAGCTGTTCGCCGCGCTTGAAGGCATCGTAGCCCGCCTCCCAGGATGGGCTGGGTTGGGGGTCGCTTGGATACCCGCTTTCCGGGTCCAGTGGCCAACGTTCGTTCTCGATCGTAGGCGCGTCGAAGAGCAACGGTTGCTCGATGCCGACGAGGGACTCCAATACAAACGGCGCGATCGGGCTCAGGGTGCTGAGGAGGAAGCCTCCATAGGGTTCGTCTCCCCTTGCGGCTACGTAGTCGCGTAGGAGGTCTTCTCCCCGGACACCAGGTCCGGAGGGGGTTTCTGAGATGATTGGCAGAAAGAAATGCGTCCAGGGGTTGTTCAGCTCGCGCATCAGCAGGGCGGGTAGCGCGCGCGCCCGCTGATGGCACTGGCGACAATCCTCCGTGGTGTTCTTCAGGTCTTCGTCGTCCTCCAGACTCCAGGACAGCCATTGCCGCTCGACGCGTGCGGTATAGAGGTCCCCCGGCAGACAACCTTCAGGTCGTTGATTGCATGCCTGTTCGAAGCGCAACAGATAGAAATTGAGGCCCCCAGCGCCTGTGGAGGCGATCATCTCCACCTTTTGCACCCCCCTTTGGTATGCGAGGAAGAGCGGCGGAGCACTCATGAGCAGTCGCGGGTTGATCGGGGAGACGCGATGCCCTGACAGTGCGGTGGAGTGCCCAAGCGCGGCCACGCTGACGCCCGGGTCAATGAGACGACCGTTTGGGTCCACCAAGAGCCCGAGCGCCTCCTGAAGATCCCGTAGGCTCGTGAGTATCGGCGGAACCTCGCCACAGAAGACGTCCCGCACGGCATCCTGCCGCGGTCGTGCGCAGAGCGCTGGGCGGCCACCGTCGGCTGTGATTGGCGGCGGCTCTGCCCCCATGGCCACGGCGGCATCGTCACTGCCGCCGGCCTGTGGGTAGCGATCGTCTGGTGCTCGTTCGTGCTGGGCTTCCCAATCGCCACCGTTTGCGGTGCAACCGAAGGAGCAGACCACAAGCAGTCGGGCGATCCGACTCCACACCCGCAGCCCCCGGCCCATTTCCAAGCGTTCCATTCCGCCCTCCCCGCCGTTGCCGGCGAACCGCCATGTCACCCCTGGCCTATGGCTGCCTCCGGTCGGCCGCAAGCCAGTTGCGTTCCTTGCGGTCGCAGCACCGCGCGTCGTCACGGCAATGCGGGCCCGTCCCTGGCGCTGGCGGGAACTCAGACATATCGGGCGTCTGCGGTCGCGCTCCGGACGCCGGCCTGCCGTTGCATCCCGTCCCGACAGCGCGGGGTAGGCAGAGAACGCCCATCATGTGTCGGTTTTCGTTGCTCCGGTCGGCCGTGCAAGGCCGACCCTATGGGCCTCCGATGGCAGAAATAGTCATATTATCCCGACAACGCCACCGGTCTAGGCCCGCATCCATCACCAAGGCACGTGATGCTCGTGCAAGTGATCGGCTTCGCAG
>JAPPOR010000381.1 GCA_028817905.1 Myxococcales bacterium | reverse complement strand
GCGGAGTCGAGCAGTTGTGCGAGGGCGCGTGATTTGGTGATGGATGCGGGCTAGCGGACAGTGGCTTCCCTCTTCGACTTGCGTCCAGTCTTGCTGGTGGGGGCGGGCGCCGCATCCAGTTCGTCCAGGTCCCGCATGACGGCGTCGAGCACGGCCTCCACTCGGGCCACGCGCTTTTCAGTCAATCCGTCGAGGTTGCGAACCAGGTCGAGCAGTCGCTGAATCGCCGTGCGGGTCTTGCGCGTCAGCTCCTGCGCCTCCTGTTCCGGGGATTTCGGCCGCAGTACCGGATTGAAGCGCTTGCGCAGCTCTCCGACGCTTTGGCCCTCTTCGAAGACCGCCGCGCGCAACTCGTCTACCACGTCGGGGGGGGCGTCGAGTCTGCGGCTGTCGCTATCGTTTTCGTTCTTGTCCGTGAGGTTCAGGGCGCGCGCGAAGTAGTCGACCGACTCCAGGCTTGGCACGTCTGCTGCCCGTCGGCCCTGGCGCAGCACGTCCGGTGCATGGGTGCGAACGGCGCTTAAGGACAACAGCAGCTTGTCGACAGTTGCCGGCTTGATCATCAGCTCCCCGGAACAGTAGGCGTGCAGGTCCTCGTAGCCCCATCGGGAAAACGCTTGTGATCGCTGCAGACGAGCGAGCCCCTGGGCGAGCTCGACCCATGCACGCTTGAATAGCAGGGCGCGTCGAACGATTTCTGCGCGTTCATCGTCGTCGCCTTCTTCAAGGCGCGCGAGCAGGGTGGCGAGTCGCTGCTGACTGGCGGTCATGGCTGGCGGACGATATCACGCGTAGGCCCGGATCATTCACGACTTCGGTGGTTTCCTTTCGAAGCCTTGCTCTTGCTCGAGCGCCGCAAGCAGTTGTCGCTGCTGGGCCCCTGAGCTCGGCAGTCCGAGTGAGAGGAGCTCGATCGCTAGCATGCGGTACAACGTCGCGAGCTCGGGGTCGCTCGCAAGCGTCTGGAGTTGAGCTTGGACGGTTGCGATATCGCCTCGGGCGACGGGGCCGGTCAGCGCGTCCCTCAAGGGTGCGGCAGCGATGGCATCCAGGGTCCCTGCGCTCAAGGGTCCGAGTGCCGTGCGTGCATCTTCGGCCCGCAATCCCGCGGCTGACCACGCCTTGGTTGCCGCGGAAAAGAGTGCGACCAAGTAGTTGCTGACGAACACGGCTGCCGCATGGTAGGCGCTTCGATCGACCCCTTCGAGCCGCACCGTGCGTGATTCCAGATCGTCGACCAGGTGCAACAGGCGTGCCTCGAGCGCGCCTGACGCCTCGATCCCGATCGCGATGTTCGAAAGCCGCTCTTTGTCGCCCTCTGTGTCGGGGAAGGACTGCAGGGGATGAAAACACGCTACTTCGGCACCGTGCGTTGCACAGGTTGACAGGACCCTCAGGTCGGTCGCGCCGCTGCAGTGGACGACCCCCTGCTGGCTGGTCACGTCCAATGCCGTTGCCACCTTGTGGATCTCTCGGTCAGGAACAGTGACGAAGATGGTCTGGACGTCCTGCGCGATCGAACGCAGGTCCCGGGCAATCCCGGTTCCCGGCAGGCGGTCGGCGAGGGCGCGTGCGGCGGCTCCCGAATGGTCGTAGATGCACGCTACGGTGCGACCGCTGGCTACAAGGCCGCTTGCCACCGTACATCCGAGTCGGCCGCAACCTACGATCGCATAGTCACCATCGGTGTGTTTCGAACCCATTGGGTCTGTTTTGCAAGGACGCACCGATGTTGCAAGAACGCTATCGTATCGACCGGGTGCGCCCGTTTAGCTTTCCCATCTCGTATGGCGCTGGGGGTGATGGTCGACCTTTTGTCTGCGTGCGGGTGGTGCCCTCGGGTTCAAGAGTCCGTTTGGCGTCAACGCGGCTGTCGGCGTATTTGGTTCCCCTCGCATGAACGTGCGGGCTAGCTCCCGTGGGCCGTTGATGAATTGTCCGGGCTAGGCCAGGATGCGGTCCTGGGGACTCCATCATCTGCAGGGGATGAGCCACGACCATGCGACGACTGAGCGCGTACCGCGTTTTTTTGACCAAGAACTCGGAGTACCACGTGCGCGGGGGCACGTGCGTTTGCGTGCGGGATCGACGTACTGGGCGGTGGCTTGCCCAGCACGCGACCTTGGGCCGCCCACTTGCGGACTACTATATTGATGGGGCCGGCGAGCTGCGCTCGGGTCACGTGCCGATGATCGGGGATCCGCTTACATTCGCTGTGGACGACCAGTCCGTCGTGACTTCAGCGATCCTTTCGATCGAGGTTCGCGAAGATGTGCACGCGGGACTTGCCCGGTACGAGTGGGCTGTCTCCCGTCGCCCGGCCTTGAGTCCGCGCGACACGTACTAGCTACTCGAAGGCGACGTTGACCTTGACGGTTGCAGATAGGTCCGGTCCGTAGGAACGATGCAGACCATCAGCGAACTGTAGCGTGAGGGTGTGTTCACCCGGTGTGAGCTGCACGCTCGTTTCGGTTTGACCCTTGCCGAAGTGAAGGTTGGTTTCGTTCATCGGTACCACTACACCCTTGTCCAGCGCCTTGCCGTCGATGATGATGTGATGGTGGCCGGTGCCCACGACCGGTGCGCCCGCGGGTTTGACGGTGATTCCCTCCGCGACCATCTTGACGGCGACCTCCACTTTGCCGTCCTTGTTGGGTCCGTTGACCGTGGCTCCGTCGGTGAGCGCGCCGAAGCTGACCTTGGCGCCTGTTGGGGCGCTGGCCATTTCAGTGGGTGGAGGCGTTGGGGATGGGGCCGGCTCCGCCGCGGGTTTGGTGGCTGGCTCAGGTGCGGGTTCGGGCGCGGCTGCAGCCGGCGGCGACTTCGCGTCGCTGCAGGCATAGAGCGCTCCTGCAAACATAGTGGCGATGCCGAACGCGCGAACATCAGGAAAGGTCATGACGGGTGTCTCCTAAGCATGCTGCTGACGAAAGTGGCTGTCCCAGTGCCCGGTGGAAGCAGCCGTTCGCGTTGCTAGTGGCCAACTCGGTCCGGGGCGCTGACTCTCTCACCGCCGCCACCGTGGGTCAAAGCATGTTGCTTCGCCTCTCGAACCCACCTGTCACCGGTTGCCCCACAAGCTGGGTGACGGTGCGGGGTTGTGCCGAGATCGCGTCCAAATTTTGCAGCGCACATCACCCGAATCGGTACGGGGTGGGAGCGCCGCTGTTAAACTGCAGTGAGACTCCATGAACGAAATCCACATTCCCATCGCTGAAGTTCATTTGGAGACCGTATTCGTCGATGGAAACCGCATCGAGTACGCCCTCCTGAATCCCGAAGGCGACGTGTCTCCCATCCGCGTGAGGTTCTCCGATCTTCGCAATCGGCTGGGAGACCGTTTTAGTGAGGAGCTCCACTCCCAGGAGATCATCGCGCGCCTCGCTCACCACGACGAGATCAAGCTGGTGGTGCGCTTGAACCTGGACCAGAGCGGTCCCGAACGATGGGACGTGTTGGTTCGGATCGTCAATCCCATCGCCCAGGCGCGAGGCCCGGAGTTGGACCTATCCAACAAACGAAGGTCCCCTCGGCATCCGCCTGAACGCACCACCGACATCAAACTCGAGGTGGGGTCAGCTACGATCGAGGGTACGCTGTACAATGTTTCCGAGCATGGCCTAGGGATCGCATTGCTGACCGACAAATCAGAGGCGATCAGACAGTTCCAGGTGGATCAAATCGTGGAACTCGTCGGGGAGGAGCGCATCCGTGGACGCATTGCCTCCCAGTATCCGGCTGATGGTGGTTGCGTGCTCGGTATCGAGCTCAAGGAGCGGTTCGACTACGCTCGCCTGTACGCGATCGAGGCCTGATCGACCAGTCTCGGGATGACAACCAACTAGGGATTCCGGACCCACCCCTGTCGACTTACGACGGGTAACATCACGGTGTCGCATGGGAGCGGGCTCGAAAGCACTGTGCGGGGCTGACAGGGCTCGTGATAGGTGTGCATCGGATCGGCTTGGCTCGACCCGACTTGCGGCGCGCTCTGCCGGCGATTGCATTGGCGTTTTCCAAACGCACAGGGTCTTTGAATGTTGTTCATGTGTCTCTTGGGAGTGTTTGGGCTATCGTTGTCATTGATGGGTAGGGGGCATCTACTGATCTTGCTGGGGTGCGTACTTGCGGGTTGCGATCGGCAGGGGGCTTCCCTGCCCGCAGCGAAGATGGGCCGCATGGGGAGCGAGACCCGGTCGTCGATGGGCAGCAGCGAGGGGCAGCGTCCCGTGTCCAACGGGCCTGAGGACCGGTCACCGTTCAGGCAGGATGGCGGATCGAAGCGGGCTTCCCTCGATGGCGGGGTTGACGCTGGCGGGGAGATGCTAGACCGGGCACGCGAGGTTGAGCCTGAACCCGAGGTTGAGCCTGAACCCGAGGTTGAGCCTGAACCCGAGGTTGAGCCTGAGCCGGTCGCGCAGGTCGTGCCGCCCGCGGGTGCCAACCGTTGCCCCGACGACCCGGGCGGCGCCCACCCCCTAGCGGAGGATCCTCAACCCCGTACCGTGCAGACTGGCGTGGGATTCCTCGAGGGTCCGGTCTGGCTGGCCGAACGCGGGCTGTTGCTCTACACGAACTATGCCCAAGGGGGGACCGACGGCCGCGTGCGCGTCTACGTGCCCTCGTCGGGCAACCTTGGGACGTTCATCGACGACCTCGACCTGAACGGACTGGCTGTGGCTCCCGGTGGTGTCGTATACGGGGCATCCCAAGGTCGTCAGGCGGTCGTGCGCATCGAGCCGGAGACGCTGGCTCGCGGCGACATCAGAGGCGCTACCCAGTACGAAGGTACGCCCTTCAGTTCGCCGAATGACCTGGTGATTCGAGCCGATGGGCACATCTACTTTACCGATCCCGACTACCATCGGCGGGGTCGCCAGGGGCAGGCTGAGCATGCGTACTACCACGTGACCCCGGACGGCGAGACGGTGCGAATTGCCACCATGCCGCAGGCCAATGGGATCGCCCTGTCACCCGATGGCGCCTGGCTGTATGTCGGAAGCCTGGTGGGGCAGCCGCCGCGGATTCGGCGTCACGAGGTTCGACCGGACGGCAGCGTGATCAGCGACTTCGTCATCTTCCACGATGGCCCGAGTGACGGGATGGGGGTGGATTGTGCGGGGAACCTGTACGTGACCAGCGGGGGCAGCGGCGCTCCCGAGGTCACCGTGCTTTCGCCCGAGGGGGGCTTGCTGGGAACGATCGCGGGCTTTTCCGGCGGCACCACCAACGTTGCCTTTGGGGGCAGGGACGGCTCCACGCTGTTCGTCACAACTTCTGAGGGACTGTTCGCGCTCGACATGCCCATCGCGGGTCTTCCGAACTAGCCAGGCCCCCCCGGCTTGCATTGTGCCGCGGACCAGTATGCAACCGGCTGCACAGTTGCTCTCGGCGATCGACCGAGATCCCTCTCTGGAAATTTGCGATACCCGCACGGTTCGGGCTCCACACAGATCGCAATCAATTCCGAGGGGTTCCCCATTTGGGGCAATTCATGGCAGAGAGTAGTGCGTTGTCATTGCTCGGTTTTGGGGGTAGACCCCCCGTCCGGAGGCTGTACGTTGCCCGACAACAATTCGCGCAGGCTTACGCACCTTAGGCAGCTTGAGGCCGAGAGCATCCACATTATTCGGGAGGTTGCGGCCGAGTTCGAAAAGCCGGTGATGCTGTATTCCATCGGGAAGGACTCATCGGTCCTGGTGCGCCTGGCGATCAAGGCATTTCATCCGGCGCCGGTGCCGTTTCCGTTGATGCACATCGACACCACCTGGAAGTTCCAGGACATGATCCGTTTTCGGGACGCCTTCTGCCGCGAGAACAACCTTGAGCTGATCGTGCACACCAATGAGCAGGGTAGGGCCGACGGCATCAATCCATTTGATCACGGTTCCTACACCGACGTGATGAAGACCCAGGCGCTGGTCCAGGCCCTGACGCAGCATGGCTTCGATGCCGCCTTTGGGGGGGCGCGGCGCGATGAGGAGAAATCCCGAGCCAAGGAGCGCATCTACTCCTTTCGGGACCGCTTCCAGACCTGGGATCCCAAGAATCAGCGCCCAGAACTTTGGAACCTCTACAACGGCAAGGTCAACAAGGGGGAGAGCATCCGCGCGTTCCCCCTGTCGAACTGGACCGAGCTGGACGTCTGGCAGTACATCTACCTCGAGAACATCCCGATCGTGCCGCTGTACCTGGCGCACGAGCAGCCGGTTGTGGAGCGCGACGGGACATTGATCATGGTGGATGACGACCGGATGCGCTTGCACGAGGGTGAGGTGCCGATGCGCAAGAAGGTCCGTTTCCGGACACTGGGATGTTACCCGTTGAGCGGCGCGATCGAGTCCGACGCGGACACGCTTCCAAAGGTCATCCAGGAAATGCTTCTGACGCGCCATTCGGAGCGTCAGGGGCGGTTGATCGACTTCGACGAGGACGCCTCGATGGAGAAGAAGAAGCGCGAGGGGTACTTCTGATGGCCGACAAGCCAGAGGGCACGGCGCAGGATCGGGCAGTCACGGACGACCAGGAGGAGCAGGCCTTCGTCGCGCGCGATATCGAGGGCTACCTGGCTGCGCACGAGCGCAAGGAATTGCTGCGCTTCGTTGCGGTCGGTTCAGTCGATGACGGCAAGAGCACCCTGATCGGGCGCCTTCTTCACGATGCGCACGGCGTGTACGAAGATCAGCTGGCGGCCGCCAAGAAGGCCTCGAAGATGGAGGACGATGGCAGTCATCTGGCGTTGATCACCGACGGTCTCAAGGCGGAGCGTGAACAGGGGATTACGATCGACGTCGCGTATCGCTACTTCAAGACGCCGACCCGCAAGTTCATCATTGCGGACACACCAGGTCATGTGCAGTACACGCGCAACATGGTCACGGGCGCATCGACCGCGGATGTGGGGATCATCCTGATCGATGCGCGGCTCGGGGTTCTCGAGCAATCCCGGCGGCATGCCTACATCGCATCGATGCTCGGCATTCCCCATCTTCTGGTCGCGGTCAACAAGATGGACCTGAAGGACTATGCTCAGGACGTCTTCGAGACGATCCGACTGGAGTTCCTCGAGTTCGCCGGGCAGCTACGCTTCAAGGACATCACGTTCGTGCCCATCAGTGCGCTCAAGGGCGACAATGTCGTCAACGAGAGCGACCGCACACCCTGGTACGACGGCGAGACGGTGCTGGGATACCTGGAGCAGGTGCCCATTGCGGGGGACAGGAATCTCGCGGACTTCCGGTATCCGGTCCAGTACGTCCTACGACCGAATCTCAATTACCGTGGGTTTAGCGCGCAGATCGCTTCGGGTGTCGTGCGCAAGGGGGATCCGATCACGGTGATCCCTTCTGGCAAGACGTCGCGAGTCAAGGCGATCGATAGCTACGACGGCGAGGTCGAGGAAGCTTTCGCACCCATGAGTGTGACCCTGCGAACGACAGACGAGGTGGACTGTAGTCGCGGGGACATGCTCGTTCACCCGGACAACCGTCCCCAGGTGGCCCGCTCGTTCGATGCGGATCTGGTGTGGATGCATGAGCGCCCGCTGGACCCGGACAAGAGCTACCTCATCAAGCACACCACGCAGATGATTCGAGCTCAGGTCGACACTATCCACGCCAAGGTGGATCTCACGACCCTTCAGGAGCATCCCGCCGACACGCTGCATCTGAACGACATCGCCAAGGTGCGGCTGACGTGCCACCGCGCACTGTATTTCGATGACTACGGTCGCAACCGCGAGACAGGCGCCTTCGTGCTCGTGGACTCGCTCACCAACGGTACGGTCGCCGCTGGCATGATTCGGTCGGAGAAGGCCGCCCAGTCCCTGGACGACGTGATGCGTGAGGTCCGGGCTGGCTCTGCAATGCAGCCGAAGACCCAGGTGAGTTCACGCGAAAGGCGAGAACGTCTCGGTCAGGTGGGTGCAACCGTGTGGCTGACCGGCTTGCCTGGTTCTGGCCGCTGGGCGTTGGCCTATGCGCTTGAGCGCAAGCTATTTGACGACGGCCGGACAGCCCATGTGGTGGATCCCTTTCGAGAGGACCTGGATTCTGTCATCAGCGCAGCGCGCGCTTGCACGAACGCTGGCCTGATCACGATCTGTGCGTTCACGAGTTTCAAGCGCAGCGAGCGCGAGCAGGTGCGTGAGCGTGTGGGCGCGGAGAGGTTCTTCGAGGTCTTTGTAGACACCGACCCGCACGTGTGCCTGGAGCGCCGACCGCAGGCCTCGCTGTCGGGTTTCGAGCCGCCGGAGGCCTCATCCGTGCGCGTGGAACTCAACGAAATGCGACTGGACCCTGCTGTGCACGCGGTGGTTGCCGCTCTCGCAGACGCCGGTCAGTTCGAGACCTGACCCATCGATCGTTTGCGATGGTGTCCGCCGTGGCCCGCTGCGGCCGGGTGGGGTAATTTTCGATGGACACGAAGGTTCCCTGGTGCCCGGTTTCGATTTGGCAGTGGGGCCCGGACGGTCTATATGGAGAGTTGGATGGCAAGGGTTCACTCGGCGTTGGGCGTTGTGCTGCTACTCTCGGCGGGGTTCCTGGTCCACACGACGCTGGCACCGTCCGGGGTTCACGCCTACTGCCGCTCCTCCACAGAGACCGAGCCGTCTGGGCTGTGTGAGCTGAAGCCTGGGGCGATTCTGCTCAACTGGCAGCGGAGCTGCATCGAGCTTTCTTTCCACGAGCGTATCTTCGAGCGCCTGGAGCTTTCCGAGGCCGAGGTCCGGCAGAGCGTGCAAGCTTCCTTCGACACGTGGATGGACGTGGCCTGTGGTGGCGAACCGTTCTTGCTTTCGATGGCCCAGGATACAACGACGGCCGAGCCCGTAGAGTTCGTCTTCGATGCGCCGAACACGTCGGTCCTGTCCGCGCAGACGCCTGAGGAATGGCGGGAACTCGACCAGCCGCGCTCGGCTTTCGCGATCACGTTCCTCTGGCACAACAAGAATACCGGCGAGATCTACGACGTCGATCTGGCGCTCAACCTCTACCACCAACCCTTCACCGATTGCATCGACGGGTGTCGTCCCGGCGACGTGGATCTTCAGAACACGGTGACCCACGAGTTGGGGCACGTACTTGGGCTCGGGCACAGTGACGTCAAGGGTTCGACGATGCAGGACGACGCGGGTGCCGGGGAGACGTTCATGCGCGATCTCGAGCCCGATGACGAAGCCGGGGTATGCGCGCTGCAACTGCCGGGACACGAGTGTACGGGCACGGTGCAGCAGGGATGCACATGTCCCGCGCCGCCCATCGTGCCCTCGGTGGTACGCACCCGCAGCGGCTGCGCCGTGGCGGAGCAGGGTGGCCCGCGCGTCGACCTGTCTGTATGGACCATCGCGGGTATTCTGGTGCTGTGGGTGGGGCGCACCCGAAGAGCTCGCTAGCTCTAGCTTAGCTCTAGCTAGCTAGTGTCCATCCGGGAAAGGGCCCGCCTTTTCCCCCGTTGCAGCGAAGCCGCCCAATGTACCCC
>JAPPOR010000548.1 GCA_028817905.1 Myxococcales bacterium | reverse complement strand
GCGACACCCGCGTGGAGTACCACTTCCACTGCAGCAAACTGCCGGCGCCGGGCTAGCCGCATCCATCACCAAATCACGCGCGCTCGCACAACTGATCGATTCCGCAGCGCTTTCGCCTCAATCAACAATACAGCCAGTATTCCCTCCTTCACCGAAAGCCCTCCGAAGCTGATCACTCGCACGATCATCACGTGCCTTTGTGATAGATGGGGGCTAGGAGCTCCCGGGCCCTGTGCTCGCCTGCGAAACCCAACGCTCTTCGAGGCGGTACCAATTGGCGCGAGCACCCAAACGCGCGAGCACCGACATCAGGCCAAAGCGAATCCTAAACAGGAACAGAAACTCGGCGGGCAGACTCAAGCGCATCAACTCCATCTTGGCCCGGATGGCCTCACGCATACCTACCGCTTCGCCTAGGTCGACCACCTGCACGACATCGTGAAGCATGGGCCCGTAAAACGCTCTAACTAAGGTCCGAGCCGTGGCGAAGTCGTATCGTTGGCCACGCCGAACCATGCCCAAGTCGAGGAAGGCATCATGCAGAGCTTGGCGCCTGTCCTCATGAACCGCCCGGGTCAACCGGGCGAGCTTACCGACGAACTCAGGTTCGAAAGCGCGCGTGCAGCCGTAGTCGAGTATGCCTATCCGGCCGTCTTCGAGAAACAGGTAGTTTCCAGGATGCGGATCGCAGTTGTACAGGCCGTGCTCAAATAGTGAGCCCACGTAAAAGTCGAAGAGGGCAGTACCCGCCGCATCGCGCTTGGCCTGCGTGGGCGCAGTCCCCAGGAAACGCTCAAAGTCCTGGCCGTCCAGCCATCCCGTCGTCAGCACGCGTCGTGTGCAAAAGGAGTCGTGGACTGCGGGGACCACGATCACAGGATCATCCGCATAGATCGCCGCAAAGCGTCCCTGCGCTGCGGCCTCATGCTCGTAGTCGCACTCCTCCAAAAAACGGTCCCGGGCCTCCGCAATGGCAGCCGGGACGTTGGCGCCCGGAAAGAGTGCCGAAGAGAACGCTCCACCGAGAGCTGCCGGGCTGAAGTCCGTGCGAATGGTGCGGGCGATGCCGGGATACTGGACCTTTACTGCAACGGCTGTGCCGTCGGGCAGTCGCGAACGATGAACCTGCCCGATCGACGCCGCCGCAACCGGCGTGCTGTCCATCCCCGCAAGAAGCTCATCGGCGCGGTTGGGCAGTTGCTCCTTCACTATCGAACGGACCACGTCGAAGGACATGGGCGGCGAATGGGTCTGGAGAACAGCCAGCGCGTCACGGAGCTCCTCGGGCAACGCCACGTCGATGTAGCTCAGGATCTGGCCCACCTTCATCCCGATCCCCTTCAGCTGAGCCAACGCCATCACGATCTTGGTAACCGCCTCCGGATCGACCTCGCCGCGGCGCGCTGCCCGGCGGACCAGGCGAGCCACCCGCGCCGCGGTCGCAGCAGCGTGGCCGAAACGCACCGGTCCTGCCTCTGGCGTGTTGCGCTGTCTGGCAAGAAGTTGTTGCGCGCGTTCATCGCGACGGAGCGCAGGTTCGTCAGCCTTGGGCATCAGTGAGACTCTGCCCCAGCCATACCCAACTGACCAGCACCGAAGCGACGCACAGTCCGCACATCCCTCCTCGGACCCCAGGCACGCTGACGGAAATCCAGGAAGTGTTAGCGTCGCGCGCACAAATGCCAAAGAAGATCGGTTCTGGTCGCCCGCCCCAAAGCCCGCTCAAGCGCTGGTTCTTTCGGGCACCGATCAAGCTCTACAGCGCAGGGATGGGGTGGCTGCTCGGCGGTCGCTTCATGCTGCTCGAGCATCGGGGCCGACGTAGCGGATTGCCACGCCAAACCGTGATCGAGGTGGTCAAACACATTTCCCACCCCGCTCCTGCCCGGTACTATGCCTGCTCGGGTTATGGAGAGCACAGCGACTGGTTCAAGAACCTGCGCGCGCATCCGGAGGTGCGCATCACGCTTGGCCGCCGCACGCGAGCCGCAACCGCGCGGGTGCTGCCGGCGAACGAAGCAGGCCTGTTGATGCTGGACTACGCCCAACGCTACCCTCGCACCGCCCGAGCCCTGGTGCGTGCCTGTGGCTACGAAGTCGATGGGACCGACGCGGACTGGCGGGCCATCGGAGACACGGACATGCGCTTTATAGAGTCCGGCGTCCAGCAGTGAACAACACCAAAGGGTGTGAAGGTGCCTGTGGAAAAGCTTGGTGCGCCCCCCGGCTCGTGTGGCGTTTGGAGTCGACGTGCGCGAGGACTAGCCCAGCATCGCAGCCCTAGCTTGGTGTAGGGGTAGCATGCATGGGGCTGGTGGAGGGCGCGCAAAGCATGTACATGACCGCGTCACTGGTCGTGGACGCAGAGACTCACTGGATCGTGGAGAGCTTGTGAAGGAAAGGAGCGGTCGCTTTTTTCGCACCCAGGCTCCTTGATGACCGATGGGAACGCACAACGTGGGCGGACAACCGTTTTGCTTCCGGAGGCTACTAATGGTGTGCATGAGGCGAATCCCCTCCCTTCTTGCGGGTCCCGTGGGGCTGTTGGCAGCATTCTGGGTCGCTTCGGGCTGTGTCCCAGACGTGCCCTTCCCGAGACCTGACGCCGGAGCCGGACCGCAGAACGCGCAAGCTGGAGCATCAACGGGGCTTCCAAACCAGATGCCGCGGCACCCAACGGCTAGCAATGACGACCCGGCGGCAACTGCGGATGCAGGTCTAGAAAATGCGGGCATGTCTGCGAAGGACTCCGGTGCTCCGGAAACCGTCGGCGAGGGGGACTGGGCAGGGGGCCCGATGATGGTGAGCTGTGATGCCGACCTGCAGACCGACATCAACAATTGCGGTGCCTGCGGGCGGACTTGCCCGAAGGAATACCCTCGGTGTGAGGAAGGTGACTGTAGGGCAGCCCCCGCGCATGCTTGTAGCGGGGCCAATCTGGACAGTGATCCCAACAACTGCGGGCGCTGCGCATGGACGTGCAACGAGGGGGAGACCTGTAAAGGTGGCAAGTGCGTCCTGTCCTGTAGCGCTGACCTCGCGTCCGATTCCAGGAACTGCGGCGCCTGCGGTCTGAGCTGCGACGCAGGCCGGGAGTGCCGGGATGGCGAATGTCGTGTGATCGAGGTGCCTGGCACAACATGTCCAGACGATCGGCAAACCTGCGGGATGTTATGCATCGAGAATCATGCGTGCTGCGATGACCTGAGCTGCCGGGTCGACGATGTAGCCAAGCCGTACTGCGACAGGGGTGTTTGCATCGAGTGCAAACTGGCTATGGACTGCGACTCTGACGAGCGATGCAACGCAGGACACTGTGAGCCTAAACCAGTCCCTTGTGGAGGCGGGTGCGGGCCTGCCGAACAGTGCAGCGACGACCGGTGCGTGTGTCCAGGCAACCCAGACCTCGACACGGACCGAGGCAACTGTGGTACCTGCGGCAACCGATGTGAAGAACGGCACGAGTGCGTCAAAGGAGTGTGCCAGATGCCGCAAGCGTGTGGGGGCACATGTAGCGACGTGCTGAGGTGCGCAGGTGAGTCATGCGTCGAGCCGATTTCGCTAGCAGCAGGCACCAGTCATACGTGCGGTTTGTCTCAAGAGGGGATGCCGATTTGCTGGGGACTAGATGAAGATGGTCGCCTCAACGCCGCGACAGGCGCCTACGTGGCGCTGAGCGCTGGCGCCAGCCACACCTGTGGCATCCGAAAGAGTGACGGCCGCGCCGTCTGTTGGGGCAGCGCGCTTGATGGACGATTGGCAGCGCCAGATGTAGCTTTGTTGGCCTTGTCAGCAGGGGGAGCTCACGCTTGCGGAGTGCGAGCCGACAACCGCGAGTTGGTGTGTTGGGGTGATCTACCGGGAAGCATTCAGCCTCCGCCCGGGCGCTTTCAAGCGGTCGCTGCGGGTGCTTTCTACACATGTGCCATCCGAGCCGACGACCAACGTCTCGAGTGTTGGGGCAACAATCCGATATCGCTATTTCCCGACGATCAGGTCATCCCCACTCCGGGCGGTGAATTCGCTTCGGTTAGCGTTGGTGGCAGCAACGCGTGCGGCATCCGCAAGGCGGACCGGAAGGTGCTGTGCTGGGGTGAGGTTCTAGACGCTCCACCAAGAAACCTGAGCGCGTTCTCGGTCAGCACGAGCGCCAACCATAGTTGCGCGATTCGGGAGGGTGATCGTCAAGTCGAATGTTGGGGACTCGACCAAAACTCCCGCCTTGATGGTCCCAGCGGCACATTCAGCGAAGTCGCAACGGGTGGTTCGCATTCTTGCGGGCTCCACGATGATGGCCGAGTAACATGCTGGGGTTACAACGGAAATGGACAACGTAGCGCACCGCGGGGATTGCGATTTGGTCCATAAGGACAACCAACCTGCCTTTCGGCCCGCGTGGGTTCGAGGTACGCCTGTACATATGGTGCGATTCTCCTGGCCTTCGGTAGTGCTGGCGGTCCTGCTCTCACTCAGCGCAGGCTGCCAGTCGGAAGAAGTTCCATGTCCCGGCTGCGAACCGACTACAGGCAGCTCGGCCACGACTGGGCCTGGGGGAACGGCTCCCGCAAGCACTACAGGTATGTCCCCCACGCAGGCGACTAGCGCAGACCCCGGTGCCAATCGCGGCGGCGCGGCAGGCGTAGGTCCAACACAGATGGTTCCGGCTGGTCAGATGGCCTCAGGCCCGCAGGTGCCCCAGGCAGGTCGAATGGGCCCCAACATGCAGGCAGCCCCGCCGGGCCAGATGGACTTGGACCCCGCACAGATGCTCCCGGACGAAGACGAGGACAACCCGGTGATGGATGAGCCGGAGTGGGAGCCGGAGTACTGGCCCACGATGGGATGGGAAACGCGCACACCGGAAGAGCTCGACTACGACTCTGCCCTGCTGGAAGAAGCCGTTGCCTTTGCGACGGCCACCTCAACTACACAGGCGCTGCTGGTCATCCAGGACGGCTACATCATAAGCGAGGGCTACTTTGCTGGTTTCGGCATGGACGAGCGCCACGAAAGCTTCTCGATGGCAAAGAGCTTCACCAGCGGCCTAGTCGGCATCGCTATCGGAGAAGGGCTCATCGCGGACGGAGTCGGGAGCCGAATCTGCGAGTACTACGAGGAGTGGAACTGCGATGATGCGAACGATGCTCGTAGCAGAATCACTCTTGAACACCTTCTCACCCTGACGTCCGGGCTAGAGTGGACCGAAGACTGGAGTAGCGCCGCCAATATTATTTCGAACGAGGCCGCCCGGCTCGGGAACAACCCCACGCCGTACGTACTCGGCAAACCATCCGAACACGAGCCAGGAACCTCGTTTCAATACTCGACTGGCGATCCTGCACTCATCACGGGGGTGCTGCAGACGGCGACTGGCAAGACGGCTCTCGCATATGCTGAAGAAAAGGTTCTGGACCCTATCGGAATCACTACGCTGACGTGGAACAGTGATCGAGATGGTCGCACCACGACGTTCGCTGGCATCCAAGCGACCGCTCGAGATTACGCCCGGTACGGCTTCCTCTTCCTCAACCGGGGCCGCTGGGATGGCCAAGAGCTAGTACCGCCTGACTGGGTGGACGTGTCAACTCAGCCCGGTAAGAGCCTGCAGCCGTGGTATGGATACCTTTGGCACGTGGACCTGGCCGTCAAGTTTGAGGACTCGGAGCTGCCGTCAGACGGCTACACCGCCATGGGCATCCAGGGGCAATTGATTACGGTGATCCCATCAGAGCGGTTGGTGGTGGTCCGTTTAGCTCGTGACGCCATCGGCACGGACGCGTTCGACGAGGCAGGACTCTACACTCGCATCCTGGCGGCGAAGCAGTAGGATGAACTATGAACGGAGCCAGCCTTGTCACTCTCAAAACCGGGTCACCTACGTCGCAGGACGAAACAGGAAATCGAGCAGCACGTGCGCGGCAGAGCGCGCCATCGCGAGAAAGCGCAGCAGTGCCCGTCAAGCGACGCCTCCGCAGGGGTCACATGGTGCGATGCGGCGAAGAACGGGGTTTCCGGGCGCGAACTAGCAAAACTAGCTAGCTGGGTCCCGCGACGATACGTTTGCAACGCGATCTCTCCTAGATCGCGGGTGCGGGCTCAGCCGGCTCGCGAAACCGAGTTGGCTGAGCCCGGCGGATAGCAGATGGGCCGGCCGAGCCCGGTCGCGCTTCGGAGCCCGGCGCCGATCTAGAAAAGGCACATATTATCGCGTGTTTGAAGCGGTACTTGGCAGACGCAGCGGAAGATGCGCGGTGACGCCCAGCCCGCGACGTGCCACCATGTTTGATAGATCGATGAAGTCAGTGTTCATGGCCGGCCTGGGCCACCACCATCCCGCAACCCGAATCACGAACCGATCACTGGTCGCCCAGCTCGAGACCAGCGAAGCCTGGATCGTCGAACGCACAGGCATAGACGAGCGCCGGCGCATTGGGCGCGGCGAAACTGCCAGTCAACTCGGTACCGCCGCAACCCTGTCGGCGCTCGAGCGCCACGGGTGGTCCGCCTCGGACCTGCAGCTGCTCGTATGCGCTACCAGCAGCCCCGACACGTTCCTGCCGGCAACCGCCAGTCACATGGCCCGCAAACTGGGGTGCCAGCCACTAGCGTTCGACGTCAACGCCGCGTGCGCGGGCGCCGCCTACGGCATCGCTGTAGGCCGCTCCATGATGCAAACGATGAACCTCACGCGGTCGGCCGTCTGCTGCGTGGACACATACACCGAGTTTACCGACTACCGCGATCGACGGACCGCGGTGTTGTTCGGGGACGGCGCCGCAACTGCGCTGCTGCAGACCGACCGGCCGACGCTCGGAGCCGAGATCCTCGATGTGGATCTCGAGAACGACCACCGTCACATCGACTTGGTCCAGGTGCCCAGAGCTGGGAGTTGGCAACTGCGCGGCAGGGAGGTTGTGCCTCCGGCGCTCTCGATGCTGACAGCGAGTGCAGAGCGAATCCTGGCCCGCAACCAGTTGGCTGTCGCCGATCTGCGGGGCTTTGTCGGACACCAGGCCAACTACCGAATCCTGGAAACGCTGGCAGAGCGTCTCGGCGTACGGCCCGAGCAACACTGGAGCAACGTGCACAGGTTCGGCAATCAGGGGGCGGCTGGGGCACTCGCGACCCTGAGCCAAAGCGTGATGGCCCCTGAGGGTGGCCCACTCAGGAGCGGCGAGCTGATTCTGATGACGGTCGTCGGCGCCGGCTTCACGGCCGGAAGTGTACTGCTACGCTGGATCGCGAAGTAAGGTCTCTCGTCGATGACGACAGACCGAGGGGTCTGTCAGCGGTGCACGTCGGGACTGTGAGGAAGGTCGCGAGCGTACTGCCACGAGGGCAGGCTGTCTTTGCGAAACCGTCTACTCACGCGCCGCCCGAAATCGATCAGGGGCCGCTCGATCAACACATAGGTGATCGAGGCGCATAGGATAGACAAAGCCATCACCACGACCGCCAGCGCCGACAATCGCAAGACGCTCATGTCCCGGGTCGGCGCAAACCCGGGGAGCTCCATCACCACGTAGAGCACGAACATGTGGTTGAGAAAGATGCTGTAGGAGACCCGCGAAACCGGGAACCAGAACGGGTGCTCAAAGAAGCGCGTGAAGCCGTTCTTGAGAAAGAGCGTATTGACGATCAGAAACCCTGCACCGAGCGCCATGAGAAGGAACTGAAGGATCACAGCAAACGGCCCCTGCACCTGCAATCCCCCGAATGCCCATACGCTGGCGATCAGGGCCATGCCAATCAGCCACGTCCGCTGCCCCAGCCGCTCGATCCAGCACCTGAACGCGTCGTGGTGGAATACGTGGAAGTAGGCGATGAGGACACCCACCATCGGCTCATCGAAACGATTGTGAGACCGATAGTAGAAGCCCTCCAGCAGTACGAGGTCGGGTTGTTGCACGTACCCGATCACTCGCACGACGAAGAAGATCGAGGTGAACGCAAGCAGCAGCGGCAAGCGGGCCCCCTGGCGTGCGAAAAAGCACAGAAAAAGCAATGGCGGCAAGGCGAGGTAGAAGTGTTCCTCGACGCACAACGACCATGCCTGGGACATGATGCTCGGCGTCCCGGACGATACGTAGTAGTTGAGAACATAGAGGTAGTTCTGCCAACTGCTCGAAAGGAGGTCGCGCCACGTGGCGCCGCCCTGGATGAAATGAAACGAGCGGATGCCGAGGCGTGCATACACGAATAGCCCAAAGGTCAGGGTAAGGTAGTAGGCGGGAAAGATGCGCATCGAGCGGCGCGTGAAGAACGACCAGAACTCGACGGTTCCGGTGCGCTGCAAGCTGGCCAACAGAATCCGTCCGATCAGAAAACCGCTCAGCACAAAGAACACGTCCAGACCCACCCAGAAGCCATTGATCGCCAGGAAGAACGGACTGAGGTCGGGTTTGGTCCCAGGCAGCAGCAGAAACTGGCCGCTAAAGATCGCCACGTGCATGAACACGACCAGGTAGGCGCTGATCCCCCGCAGTCCATTGAGCCCAGCGAACTGCTCGGGCGGGGCGGCAAACAGATCGAGCCACAGCCGATGGCGCATGCGGGCTAGCAGGCCGAGGCCAGACGCCGAATTGTCTCGTATGTTTTCCGTCATCGAATGGGGGTAGGCGTAGCGGGTCCTTGTAGCCGCCCCCTGACGCGTCGACAAGGTGGGCCAGATCCGTAAGCCCCGCCATCTATGCGATTGACGAGCGCGACGTGCCCGCTCAAGGCGACTTCGCGTCGGGCGCCAGTCCACGAATCGGTCCCTCGACCGGCTAGGGACTGGTCAACGGCAACAGCTCCCGGGTACGAAGGTAGCGACGCAAGGTGATACGCAGTCGGCGCTGCTGGGCTGCGTCGAGAAACGGCAGGACGTCCGTGTGATGGTAGCTCATCAAGTTCCCAGGCGTCTGACTATGCCGGCGGTTGCCGAGAAAGTGGCCCAGCTCGTGCGCGAGCACGGCGTCGAACGCGATTGCCGAAACGATCACGAAGTGCGCAGGCGCATGGCTAAGGGATCGCCAATGGACGCCACGCCGCATGCGTGCCGGATCGTCGACATCCCGCAGCGACGCGACCATGAATACGTTGATGACGCCCCGACGCACGAAAGCCCCAAGGGCATGACGGTCAGCACGCGTCTCCATGCGCGCGTGGCGCGATGAAACAACATGGGACTCGACCCGCTCGAAGGCGACGCCGTACGGCGCAAAGATCCGGTTGGCAGCTTCGATCTGGCGAGCAATGAACGGCTCCTCCACCACGGCGCGGTTGTCGAGGCGCGCGACGTGGACCGCCAAGCCCAAACGCACAGGCAACCGCGGGTCGGGTTTCGTGTCGGAAGCCGCGCCTGCCGGCGTCCTTTGTGCATGCAAACTGGGGGCCACGAGGCAGACCACCAGTGCGACCGGCGCGAACAGGTTTCCCAAGAGCCACTCCAACTTGCCTCCTCAACCTAGCCCGCATCCATCACCAAATCACGCGCCCTCGCACAACTGCTCGACTCCGCA
>JAPPOR010000375.1 GCA_028817905.1 Myxococcales bacterium | reverse complement strand
GTGAAGCCGAATCCCTGCGCGATCCGACGCAGAGTTCATGAATAATCCGGGCTAGCTAGATCACCGTGAGCCACTCGGGGTGAGGCTCTTCGGGGCCGCGAACGACCTGAAAAAACCGGTCCTGCAGGCGCTTGGTGAGCGGTCCGCAACTCCCCGTGCCCACCTTCCGGTCATCGATCTCCTTGACCGGTGTGACTTCGGCGGCTGTGCCCGTGAAGAACACCTCATCGGCGACGTAGAGCTCATCCCGCGAGATTCGACGCTCGCGCACTTCAAGACCCATCTCGCCCGCCAAGGTCATCACCGAATCCCGCGTGATCCCGCCGAGGATGGAACCGCCCATCGGGGGCGTGAACAGTAGGCCCTGTTTGACCATGAACACGTTTTCGCCCGAGGCCTCGGACACATACCCCTGCGGATCGAGCATGATCGCCTCGTCATACCCGGCAGCGACCACTTCCCGTTTGGCCAGAATGGAGTTCACGTAGTTGCCAACCACCTTGGCCTTCGTCATTGAGATATTGATGCCCGGCCGGGTGTAGCTGCTCACTTTGGCACGAATTCCGGTGGCCAGGCCCTCATCGCCCAGGTAGGCGCCCCAGCGCCAAGCCGCCACGACCAGGTGGATGGGGTTGTCGCGTCCATACAGTCCCATGGCACCCGGGCCGACAAACGCCAGAGGTCGCAGGTAGCACTCGTCCAAGCCGTTTTCCTTCACGGTTATGATGCACGCCCGGACTACCTCGTCGCGCTCGTGGCCGATGCGCATGTCCGCGATTAGGGCTGACTCGAAGAGTCGGTCGATGTGTTCTTCAAGCCGAAAGATAGCGCTACTGCCATCGTTGCGACGGTAGCAGCGGATTCCTTCGAATACTCCCAGGCCGTAGTGCAGGGTATGGGTCAGCACATGCACCTTGGCCTCGTCCCAGGGCAACAGTGCGCCGTCCATCCAAATCTTGTCGACCTTGTCCACCATAACTCATGCTTCATAGCACAGTTGGCCGGCTAGCCCCATTGTTGGGGCTAGGGGGTGCCCCCCGTCCGGTGCGCACACCGCGTTGGCTGCCGGTCGCGCAAGCGATCGGCTTCACAGCGGTTTCGGTCAGGGAGCGAATACCAAGCAGCGCCTTTTCGACTGGAGAAACGGTTGTGTGGGGAGGTGCGGGCCGGTGCGCGAACCGGGCTCGCCCGCATCGGCCCTGCCGGCTCGCCCCCGGGGCGAGCGGATCGGCGCTCGACGACCGAGGAGCCCGGACACTCTCACCCACGGCGCAGGGCTTCACCGCCCTGGCGGTCCAAAAGGAGACGTTCGGCCCCCGCTACTGCAGGGAGCGTTTTGGTCGGTCGCCGAAAAGCCCTGTGAAGCCGAATCCCTGAGCGATCTGTATGCGAGGTGGTGAGATGTCCGGGCTTGGGGAGGCGAAAGCCCTGTGAAGTCGAAGGACAAGCGAGGCGGCGTCGATGTCATGAATGATCCGGGCTAGGTCCGCGTTGGGTGCATGCTGGCGCGGCCGTGTCCCATTGTGAATTCACAGAGTTCGGCGCCCCAGCCTATTGTTGACGGCGGCCGCAGCCTTGGAGTAGAACCCGCCGGCCCGGTAGGCTGGGTGAGCCCACGGCGCGAGGTCCATGCAGTGCTGCTTCTGACACATCTCATCGGCTGGTTGCAGCCGGAAGCGACCAACGTGGCGGCTCCGGCGGGACCCGCTGCCGGCGGCGGCGGCGGGGCAGCGTCCGGTCCCTCGCCGGTGTTCAACATCGCGCTGCTCGGCGTGATGTTTGTGGTCATGTACTTCCTGATGATCCGGCCGCAGCAGAAGCGGCAAAAGGAAGTCGACGCCATGCTGAAGGCCCTCAAGAAAGGCGACAAGGTGCGCACGAGCGGGGGGATTCGCGGCGAGATCACCGAAATCAACGACAGCGATGTCACGTTGCTCATTGCCGACAAGGTGAAGGTCAACGTGCTGCGGTCCCATATCTCGTCGAAGGCGGAAGCCAAGCCCGCGCCCGAAGGCAAGGGCAAGGCTTGAGATGGGCGCGAAAGGGCAGCTAAGGGTCCCCCATGGATAGAGGATGGTACGCGCGGTTCCTTTTCGTGTGCGGGCTGGCAGTGTTTGCCGTGTTCGCGGTGTGGCCTAGCTTGTCCAAATGGATCGGCCAGCCTCCGCAATGGCTTACCGATCTAGAGCCCAACCAGATTAGCCCCGGGCTGGACATCAACGGCGGCTTGAGGCTCATGTACGAGGTGGAGGTCGACGAGGCCATCCGGGATCGGAGGGACTTGCGGGCCGACCAGTTGCTGAGAGCGCTAGGCGAGGCCTTCGGCATCATTCCCGAAGATGAAACCCCCACCCGCGAGCAGCTCTCCAAGACGCGGGAGCGCGTGCGGGTCTCGCTGGAGGGTGAACAGCGCATCCACCTCGAGTTCAAGAGCGCAGACGACGCGGGCAAGCTCGATCGGGAAACGATCACGCGCTACGGCGACCTCAAGGAGGTGTCGTCCGGAACGACCTCCCTGGTCCTGGAGGTCCGTCCCGACTTCTTGGAGCGTATCCGCGAGACGGCAGTTCAGCAGGCGCGTGAGACCATCGGCAACCGCATCGATGAGCTCCAGGTCAGGCAGGCGTCTGTCACCGCCCAGGGGACCGACATCATCGTCGAGGTTCCGGGTGCCGAGCAGAAGGACTTCGACCGTATCCGCGACATCATCAGCAAGACCGCCAAGCTCGAGTTCAAGATCGTCGACGACGAGTCGGACTTCGTGGCGGGGCTCAGCGATCTCCCGGAGGGTATCGAGAAGCGTTCCGAAACCGTGTCGGCGGGCGAGGCCAAGCCGCGCGTCGCGTCCACGTTTCTCTACGCAGAGGGTGAGGAATCGCGCGCCCTGCTCAGTGACTATGTGGAGGCGCTCAAAGAGCAGGGCAAAGTCCCCGCCGAGCACGACCTATTGCTTTCTCAGGCAGGGGGGGACGAGGACGATCCCAATCAGCAAACTCCGGCAGCCTGGCGGACCTATCTGCTGCACTCACGCGCCGAGGTGACGGGGCAAGCGGTGGAGGAGTCCTTCGTCGCGACCGACCCTCAGACGAACCGTCCCTATGTTGCCGTGAACTTCAACTCAGACGGGGCTGACACGTTCCGACAGCTGACCGGCAGGAACGTCAAGCGTCGAATGGCCATCGTGCTCGACGACAACGTCAAGTCGGCGCCCGTGATCCAGACCGAGATCGGTGGCGGGCGGTGTCAGATCACCCTGGGGAGCTACGGCGGTTTCAACGAGATCATGCGGGAGGCGCAGGATCTGGTGTTGGTTCTCAAGGCCGGCTCGCTGCCGGTGCCCATCCGGCCAGCCAATGAACAGATGATCGGACCCGCGCTGGGTCGCGATGGTGTCGAGCAGGGCGCGTTGGGCGCCATGGTGGGCGTGTGCTGCGTACTCGCCTTCATGCTGTTCTACTATCAAGTGGCAGGGGTTGTGGCGGGCCTGACGGTGCTGCTCAACCTGCTGTTTCTGCTGGCGGCGCAGGCGACTCTCGGGGCCACGCTGACCCTGCCCGGCGTGACGGCCATCGCTCTCAATATCGGTATGGCCGTGGATGCCAACGTGCTCATCAACGAGCGCATCCGCGAGGAGCTACGCAACGGCAAGTCCCCGCGCTCCGCCATTGACCAGGGCTTCGCGCGCGCCTTCTGGTCCATCGTCGACAGCCAGCTCACGACGTTTCTGGCGGGCGTCGTGCTGTTCCAGTTCGGCACCGGTCCTATCAAGGGCTTTGCGGTCATTCTGATGATAGGTATCTGTACATCGCTCTTCAGCGGCGTGTTCTGTTCCCGCGTCATGTTCGACTGGCTTGCGCGCGGCCTGCGCGTCCAGCGCCTACGGGTTGGGTGACGACATGGAATTCTTCAAACCGGGACGGACCATTGACTTTCTCAAGCACCGGCGCATCTTCGGTTCCATCTCCTTTGGGCTGGTGGTTGCGAGCCTGATCTCCCTGTTTGTGCCAGGCCCCAACTTTGGGATCGACTTCAAGGGTGGCACCGAGCTGGAGGTGGGGTTCAAGGGCGAGGTGAGCACAGCGGAGCTGCGCTCGCTCGTATCGGACCTGGGCTACCAGCAGTCCGAGGTCGTCTCGGTCCAGGGCTCCAAGGTGCGGTACTTGATCCGCATCCAGGAGGTGTCGTCGCTGTCCGCGCAGCAGGTCAAGAAGATTCGCGCGAGCCTAGAGAGCGCCCTTGGTGAGACGGAACTGCAGGAAATGAAGGTCTCCCCGGGGGGTGACAAGATTTCGCTGCGCTTATCAGCGAGCGCCGATACGGACAACTTGCAGGAGGCCCTGGAGAAGGCCGGCGCCAAGGTCCGCAAGGTGACGGTCTTTGGCGGCGATTTTCGCTATGAGGCGATGCTTGTCGGCGTAGGCGACGAGGTTGTGCGCGGACTGGTCGACAAGCTTGGTGAGCGTGGTCCCGACCGCCAGAACATGCGCATCGAATGGGTCGGCCCGAAGGCTGGCGCCCAGTTGCGCGACGCGGCGATCAAGTCGCTCCTATACGCAATCGCGTTCATCATGGCGTATGTCGCGTTGCGGTTTGACCTGCGCTTCGCGCCCGGCGGCGTGGTCGCGATGGTTCACGACGCGCTGATCACTGTCGGTCTTTTCGTCCTTCTGCGCAAAGAAGTGAATCTGGCTACAGTGGCCGCGCTGCTGACCGTTGTCGGCTACTCGATCAACGATACGATCGTCGTGTACGACCGCATCCGCGAGAACATGCAGCGCATGCGGGACACGGGGCTCTACCAGCTGATCAACGTCAGCACGTCTCAGACCCTGTCGCGAACCGTCGTGACCTCGATCACGACGCTGATCTCGATCGGTGGGTTCTTCCTGTGGGGTACGCCCATGATGCGCGACATCGTGTTTGCCCTGTTCGTGGGATTCTTGATCGGGACCTACTCGTCGATCTACATCGCCGCCCCCTTTACCGAATGGATGGATCGCCGGTTCTTCCGGCGGGCCTAGCGACCTTGAGTCAGCGTTTCGTGGGCGTTTGCGTCAAGTTTGATCGCGTTGCCTCGAATGGATGCGTCTGGACAAGGTCGCTAGGTGAGCGCGTCGGTCGTCGCGGATTGGTGGTAGGCTCGCCCCCATGCGGGTGAAGGTCCGAAGTTCCGATCCAGCCAAGGCACAGGAGTTCGGGCGCGCCCTCGGTGTTTCCAGCACGCTCGCCCAGTTACTGATGCACCGGGGGATTGAGGATCCCGACGCGGCCCGGGGATTCCTACTGCCCAAGTTGTCCGGGTTGAGCGATCCGTCGACGATGGTGGATCGGCAGCCCGCGGCGGAGCGCTTGGCGCGGGCGGTCCGGGCGGGCGAGCGGATCGCGGTGTTTGGGGACTACGATGTGGACGGCACCACGGCGGCCGCGATCCTGACGGACATCCTGCGAGCCCTTGGTGCCGACGTCAGCCCTGTGATAGCCGAGCGGTTCGGAGGCGGATATGGGTTTAGCGAGCACGCGCTGGAGCGTGTGGTGGGGTTGCGGCCGACCCTGGTTGTGACCTGTGACTGTGGTTCCAGCGACCACCCGCGGCTCGCTGACCTGCAGGCCCGGGGAATCGATGCCGTGGTGGTCGACCATCATCTCGTGCCAGACGAGCCGCTGCCTGTGGCGGCCTTCCTGAATCCCCATCGGCCAGAATGTGGCTTCGCGTACAAGGGGTTGTGCAGCGCCGGCCTGGCTCTATCCCTGGGGGCGGCCGTGCGCGCCGAACTTCAGGCGAAGCTGGACGTGCGCCGCTGGCTCGACCTGGTCGCCCTTGGAACGATCGCGGATGTCGCGCCTTTGGACGGCGATAACCGCTCCCTGGTGCGGGCAGGGTTGCGGCTCATCAGCTCGGACCGGGTTCGGCCCGGCATCGCAGTGTTGAAGGAGCTTGCCAAGATTCGGCCAGGTACACCGCTGGGGGCGGGCGACGTCGCATTTCGACTCAGTCCGCGGCTGAACGCGCCCGGACGCCTCGGGGATCAGCGCTTGACACTGGAGCTCCTGCTGGCCGATCGGATGGAACCGGCGCGCATGCTGGCGGCCCAGATCGAGCAGCTCAACCAGAAACGCAAGACGCTCGAGCAGGCCGTGACAGCCGAGGCGCAGGCGCAGGTCGAGGCCGTGTACGGGAGCGAGCCGGCATCCGGTGTCGTGGCGGCGGCAGAGGGTTGGCACCGGGGTGTCGTGGGCATCACGGCGGCGCGCCTTGTGGAGCGCTTCCGGGTCCCCGCCGTGGTGGTCGCTCTTGAGCGGCCCGCGGGGCACGGCAGCGGCCGCGCGCCGGACGGGTTTCCGCTCTATGATGCCTTGGCCCGCTGCTCGGACACGCTCGAACGCTTCGGTGGGCATCAGGCCGCCAGCGGTGTGGTGTTGGCGCCCGAGCGTCTAGATGCCTTTCGGGCGGCCTTTGCCGACGCCACAACCACTCTCGCAGGCGAGGTGGTCCAGCGGGGCGGCGACGAGGTCGAGGCTGACATTGCGCTCGACCCCAACGTATTCGACGTTCCCGTCGCCTCCGAGCTGTCCTTGCTCGAGCCCCAGGGCCAAGCGAACGCGGAGCCGCGCTTTTTCGTGCCCCAGGCTGCGGTAAAGGCGCACCGGGTCGTGGGAGAGGGACACCTCAAGCTCAGTCTGCGCGTGGGTTCGCGCACCGTGTCGGCGTTCGGATACGGAATGGCCGATGCACTTGAAGCGCGCGTCAAGCGGGTGCAAGCCGTCGGCATGCTGCGCCCCGACGCATGGCTTGGCGGCGACCACGTCGAACTCCGCCTGGAAGCGGTCCAACCGATCTGACCTGGCGCTTCCCGAAAGGAAGCTCTAGCTAGCCCGGATCATTCGCGACTTCGACGCCGCCTCGCTTGTCCTTCGACTCCACAGGACTTTCGCCGCCCTAGGAAATACAGGCAGTATGCCCGTCGGTCGTCGAAAGCCCTGTGAAGCCGAATCCCTGCGCGAACCGGCGTCGAAGTCGTGAATGATCCGGGCTAGGGCGCCCCGCTCCAGATTCTCGCTCGACTGGGCCGGTGAACACGCGCAGGTGCTCCCGATGGCAGCGAGTCCGCGTGCCCGGCCCGACGATCCGCTTGGGCTGCCCGGGGGGACGGGTCCGCGTACCACCTCCCATCGGGCATGTTTGCGGACACCGGATCCGGTGGACTGGATACGACAGTATACATACGAATTGACAGCATGCTGTCATTTGCTACGTTCACCGTGTGAAGCAGGTGGACACGGATGACATCACCTCGTTGATCCTCGAGGTCTTCCGGCTCAATGGCGCGCTGACCGCGGCGGGCGACCGGCTTGTAGGCGATCTGGGACTCAGCTCCGCGCGCTGGCAGGTGATGGGCGCCGTGGCGCTCGCCCCGGCTCCACTGACGGTTCCGGGGATCGCCAGGGACATGGGACTCACGCGTCAGTCGGTGCGGCGCGTCGTGAGGGAATTGGTGTCCGAGGGGATCCTCGCACTGGAGCCCAATCGTGCCCATCGTCGCTCGCACCTCGTGGTGCTGACTCGGCGAGGGGCGCGGTTGTACTCGGAGGCTTCTGCCCGGCAACGGCCCTGGGCGGCGGCGCTCGCTCAAGACGTCCCGGCCCGCAGCCTCGTGCTGGCCACAAACCTCGTGCGCACGTTGCGCGAGCGCTTGGAGGAATCGACATGACCCTGACGGTGTTCTCTCTAGCCATGGCCTCCGCCTTTGCGGGGGCAGCCCTCTACATCAACTGGTCGGAGCAACCGGCGCGCATGGGGCTCGACGACAGGGCCATGCTGCGCGCCTGGAAGCCCAGCTACCGCAGGGGCTTCGAGATGCAGGCAAGCCTGGCGGCCGTTTCGGGAGTTCTAGGCGTGGTTGCAGGCATTATGGAGCACGCGCCCTTGGCTTGTTTCGGCGGCGGACTCATGTTGGCGAACTGGCCCTTCACTCTGCTCGCGATCGCGCCTGTCAATCGCGCTCTCGGCGCTACCGAGGAAGCAGCGGCCGATGCGAGCACGCGGCAGCTCATGCACCGATGGGGACGTCTGCACGCAGTCCGGACAGCGTTGGGCTGTGCCGGGACGGCGTTGTTCGTCTGGGCGCTTGCAGCCGCTTGATTCCGGCCCTGGCGGTGCAGGGCGACGGAGTCCGGCCTGGTCGGTTGGGTGGTGTGTGTGCGCACGCGCCCACACCCGGAGTCCGGCCCCAGTGCCTCCCGTGCCGCGTCGCGGCACCCTCGCCGAAGGCTTCCTTCCTACACGGGTAGGAAGGAAGCCTTCCGGCGGCGCGACGCTTGGCTCGCGCCTTGCTCGCGCCTTGCTCGCACCTTGCTCGCACCTGGCACAACAACCTGGCCAGGGGCGCCGCTGCGCGTTACGATCGGCTTCTCTTTTTCCTAACCTGGTACGTTTGCCCGTTTCTACCAGGGTTCTATCGGGGCCAACTTGGGTCCCGCTGGCCGCGCGCCAGCAGGAGGGTGGGGCATTGATTGCGACGAACCCGAAACCGGTCCGGTGGCTGCTGTCGACCTGCTTTGCTGTGGCACTTGTCGCGACAGCGCCGGCGGTCGGTTTTGCCCAGGATGCAGCGAGCCCCACGGCCGAGCTCAGCGCCTCCCCGGAGGGCATGATTGGTCTGGGGTTGATTGGCGCGGAGATCGGGATGCTGGTGCCCGCAATCGCCGGCGTCTCCGACACCTGGGCATACTTGGTGTTCCCCACGATCGGTGCGGCCGGCGGGGCGGTTGCCGGGATCTTTCTGTTGCAGGATGGCTCTCCAACCCCCGCCGGGGGAGTCGGCTCGCCGGAGCTCGCGGTAGCTGCCTTTGCGGTGGGGCTCACCGGACTGATTCCGGCACTCGTCGTGACCATGGCCGCCACCGCATATGATCCCGAGGACGACGCCGACCTCGCCCAGGCGGCGCGGGAAGCCGGTCCCGGGCTCGTGCGGGTGTCACCGAAGGGGACGTTTGTGGCGGCCCCGGGGGTGCAGGTGCGTACGACAAAGGCCGACCCCCTCGGTGTTCGCGACGCCCGCCGCGAGCTTTCTGTGTCGGTCGTCTCCGGCCGCTTCTAGGCTACGGCCCGCTGCATGCTTGCACGCGTGCGTCGGACGCTGACCGAGCGCGACTTGCTCGCGGCCGGCGACGCGGTCGTCGTGGCGTGTTCGGGCGGTCCTGATTCCGCGGCGCTGCTGGCCGTGCTCGCCCGTCTGGCGCCCGAGTTTAACCTGACACTGCACGCAGCCTCGGTGGACCACGGCCTGCGCCAGGGCGCGGCGGCTGACGTCGAAGTGGCGCGCGCGCAGGCCACTCGGATGGGGGTTCCCTTTCATGCCCTGCGCGCCCACGTGCCGCACGGTGCATCGGTCCAGGGCCAGGCCCGATCGGCGCGCTATGCCGCCCTGTCGGACCTGGGGGCCTCCCTGGGTGCTGCCTGCGTTGCGGTGGGGCACACGCGCGATGACCAGGTGGAGACCGTACTCATGCGACTGCTGCGCGGGGCCGGGG
>JAPPOR010000805.1 GCA_028817905.1 Myxococcales bacterium | reverse complement strand
AAGGTCGAGTCGAAGCCCAAGGTCGAGCCGAAACCCAAAGTCGAGCCGAAGCCCAAGGTCGTGGAACCGGAGCCCGAGCCCGAGGGCCCACGCTATGAGACTGCCGAGGACTACCTGCAGACCTTGCCGGATTCCCGTGCGCGGATCGCACGCCGTCTTTGCGATCTCGTACGGCAGATCGCGCCCGCGGCGACCGAACGCATGGACGACGAGCGGGTCATTTTCGAACAAAACGGGCCGTTCTGCTACGTCACGGCCGTCGAAGAAAAGGTGCTATGCGGCTTCTGGCGCGGCACGGAAATCCCGGACGAAGGACGCCTACTCTCCGGTAGCGAGCCCAAGATGCGCCACGTCGAAGTGGAACGCGTCGAGGACATCCCCGTCGCAGCCCTTGTCGCATTCGTGCAGGCGGCCGTTGCGATGAATCTCGAGAAGGGAAACCCAACCAAGGGCTAGCGTTGCGCTGCGGGCGAAAAGTGGGCGCTGCGACCGCACCGACGCCCGCAGCACCCCTGTAAGCAAAGGCCGACGGCGGCTACTGCTGGGACGGCGTGACAGGCGCCGATGTCGGGGCTTTTGGCGCAGCCCCTGTGGGCGCCTGGGGCGACTCGGCTTCTTCAGCCTTGGCCGCGGCCCTGGGGGCTTGAGCCTTATCAGCCGGCTTGGCGGGGGCTTTCGCCTGGGCGGCATTGTCGGCTGCTATCTTTGCCTCTTCAGCGGCCTTCGCCTGGGCCGCCCGTTCTTTGGCCGCCTCAGCCTCTGCAAGCTTTTGTTCGCGCTTGGCCTGTGCTTCTGCAAGCTTGCGCTCCCGTTCTGCCTTGCGGGCGGCGCGAGCAGCCAGGCGCTCTTGTTTCGCTACCTCGAGTTTGGCTCTGGAAGCCTCGCGCCTAGCCTCCCGCAGCGCCTTGCGCGCGGCCTTCTCCTCGGCGATTGCCTTTGTTTTGGAGTCGGTGGCTTGTGTCAGGGTCACTTCCGCGGCGGCCAACGTCTGATCAGCGTTGGCCTGATTCACGCGTGCCTGGGCAAGCGGCGAAGCTGCCTGGTCCGTGGAAGCCCCGTCCGGTCCTGCTGCCTCAGGAGCGGCTCCAGGCGCGGGAGCAGCTGCAGCAGGTTGGGCTTGGGCAGCCATCGGAGCGGAGCCTGACGTCGAGACAGGCCGGGTTGCGCCCGTCGAGGCCTGCTCCGGCGACGAAGAGGTAGCGGCTGTGGCTTCGCTCCCGGTGGCGGCGGGCGCAACCGCCGACGTTTCCGAGCCAGCAAGTTGCGACTGGGGCACACAAGCGCCCCCGAGACTAAGGCCGATTCCCACGGCCATGGCGTAGTCGATTCGCATATGAGTTCCCTCCAGTCTCGAAGCGGCATCGGGAAGCGTCTCTCGACCCCTTCCGGCCAAATCCGTCTCGGGACTTCAGTACGGCATTATCCCCAGAATGGGTATAACCAAGCGTCCTACCCATCCGTATCGATAGGCAGAATAGAGGCGACCTTTTGCGCCCTTCAAGGGGAAGAATTCAAGGATCGGAACAGGGCCGTCGGGGAATCATGACGTTCATCTTCATATCATCGAATTTACTTGCCTTTTAGCTTCCACACGTGCGATTCGCGCGCTTCCCTGCAAGCCCCATTCAAGAACGAATGGATACCACATATAGTGCTATGTCGTAGTTGCGCTTCTATGCGCGTCTAGGTGCGACGTTGGACCACAATAGTGTCGGCCAGGCGATCGTGTAGGCACTGACCGAAGCGGCCAAATATGAACAACGGATCTGCCACCCAGAACAGCCAGCCGAGCACAGGCACGAGACCAAGTAGCAATGGCAGGACATTGCGTCGCCACACCACCTGCGCGAGCGTCGCCCGACTTCCATCGCTCTGCAGCACCTGCAGTCCGAACACACGCTTGCCGAGCGACTGCCCGGTTCGCTGAATCCCGACCAAGGAAACCACCGTCGTGACCAGCGCGGCAGCCCCACCGGCCACAAAGATTGCCGTTGCCTGACCAGTGGCTTCGGCTCGCAGGCCAGCCACGACCGCCGTGCCCAGCGGGACACAAAGCGCCACTACGTCGACGATGTGCGCAAGCAGACGCAGTCCGCGGTCCGCAGGCATGGGCGGCACCTCGACGCACTGCACGCACAAGCCCTGCGGGGGCTCAGAACGCGTGCACGCGTTGCAGGCAAATGACCCGCAACGTGTGCACAACACCGCTGCTGGCTCACTGGGGTGGCAGGCGCACTGTGCCCCGGAAGGCAGACGATTGTCCAAGCTCGGGTGCGTGGCCATAGGGTCCTGAACCAAGGTCACGTGATCACGGCGGCGCGCCGGCGGCTGGCTCCCAGCCGACCCATCTAGCGTAGCCCGAAAAGCGCTGGCTCGCAGACCCCCCCGGCGCGTTGGTCGATGTCGACACGGGACACACATGACAGGGGTGGTATCGTTGCCGGCTCGATGCCCGAGCCTCGCTTCATGTTGGCAGCATTGCGCACCGCCGGTAAGCCTCGTGCACCGCTTTGGCTTGCGGCCGCCGGAACCATCCTGTTTCTACCAAGCGTCTGGGGGGGGCTAGGGATGGACGACCACCTCCAGCGCGCGGCCTTGACAGGGTCAAGTGGCCTGCAACCCTTGCTTAGCTCAGAGGGTGGTATGTTCGCCTTCGCCGGCTTTGACGGGGAAGCGCACACCCTCCAGAGCGTCATGGTGGGCTTTCTTCCATGGTGGACCTCCCCTAGCGTTCAGCTCAACTTCTGGCGCCCGCTCAGCGAGCTCACCCACAAGGTCGACTATCGGCTCTTCCCGGAAGAGCCGATCCTCATGCACTTGCACAGCCTACTCTGGTACTTCCTGCTGCTGTGCGCCGCTGGCCTGCTCTATCGTCGGATACATGCATCGCGAGCGGTCGCCGGATTGTGCGCTCTGCTGTTTGTCTTGGACGACAGTCACACGTTCGGCGCAAGCTGGATTGCGAACCGCAACTCCGTCATAAGCGCCGTCTTCGTCACGCTTACGATCTACTTTCACGATCGGAGTCGGCGGAACGAGTGTCAGCTCAGCGCAGTCGGAGCATGGTTGCTGGCTGTCCCCGGCTTGCTCTCGGGCGAAGCGTACGTCGCCGTGCTTGGGTATCTGTTTGCCCACGCAGTCACACTCGACCCGGGGCCTGTACTCGAGCGTGTACGCTATCTAGTGCCCTACCTAGCCGTCGTCCTAGGTTGGCATGCCGTCTATGCCAGCCTCGGATACGGAAGCCGTGGCTCCGCGTTCTATTTGGACCCCGGGCGTGAACCGTTGCTCTTCGCAGCAAGGCTTCTTCCCCGCCTATCACTCCTTTTGGGTAGCCATTTCGGATTCGGCATGCCTGAAGCCGCGGCCTGGCTCAACGACGGTGCTGGAAAGGCCATCGCAATCGGTCATCTGTTGCTGCTGAGCTTCGTCATCTGGCTCGTGTGGCCAGTCATCCAACGCAGCCGTACGGCCCAGTTCTGGGCCCTGGGCGCCCTGTTGGCCACTATGCCGTTCTGTGCCACGCTTCCGATGGAACGCAATCTGCTTATCCCGGGTTTGGGCGGGATGGGGCTGCTTGGTAGGTTCCTCGCGGACTATGCCAAGCTCGGCGTAGGGCAGCGTCCGGCACGACTGGTTCACGTATGCGTAGCAGTCGCCCTAATCCAGCACCTGGTCCTCTCGCCGCTATCGAAGCCGGCCAAGGCCGTGGCGCTACACTGGGCGTTCGATCGGATCGACCACTGTGGAGAACCCTTGAAAACCGTGCCGAACCTGTCCCGTCGTTTCGCCGTGGCGTTGAACGCAAGTGATGGGTGCATCGCATACACCCGCCTGGTCGCCCACCAGTCGGGAGCCGAAATGCCGCTGACCCTGCGCACCTTGAGCAATGGCTACCGGTCAACGGTGGTGGAGCGGATCGACGACCGGACACTGCGGGTCAAGCCCGAGGGGGGCTTCTTTGCGGTCCCGCTAGCGCGCCTATTCGTGGACCCGCTGGCCCCCCTGCAGACCGGCCAGCGAATCCAGCTGCCAGAGCTGTCGATTACCATCGTAGACGTCAACCATCACGGGCGTCCCGCGGCCATCGATGTTCATTTCCACCATCCTTTGGATGACCAGCACTATCTGCTGCTGAAGTCGTCACCGGACGGCGCGCTACAACCAATCGACCCACCGCAAGGCAGACTGGTCCTGCCCCCCACAGTACCGCTCAGCCCATTGCTAGCCTCGTCGCCGCCTCAGCACAGCTACCGCGCCCAGCAGTAGTGTGAGCGCGGCATGGCCCGAGCTTGGATCCAGCTCCGGAACACGCGTGGCCGCGTCGTCAGGGGCGCGCTCGGCGGTGACGGGGCCGACCGCAAGGGCTAGGGCCATACTGGGCGCATTGGGAACCCTGTAGCGGAAACCACCGTCGGCACCGATGACGATCTCTCGGTCGAAGGCGAGCTGATTCGGCCCGACGAACTGCCCCGAGAGTAGCTTGGCCTGCGCTTCCTCCGCCGGAACGCGGTAGCTATCGACCACGCAGTTCAGAGCGGACTGCCCCAGCGGGTCGGGGCCATCCGCAAGTGCATGCCCCGCAGGGCTCGCGACCATTCCCAAGGTGGTCGCAACCAGCAGAGTCGTTCGGAGCAGGGCTGTACTGAGCGGGGTGTTCACGGTGCGCCTCCAAGCGGATCAGATGACCGGGTGCAATGCAAGCATCGCGCCAACGATCGCTCGCCGCGCAATACCGACCGACGGCGGAACGCTCGGCCGTTCCGAATGGCTCCGCCCGGCACCCCGATACAGGCTGCAAGTGATCGGCTTCCAAGAGGTTTCGGCCAAAGGTGCCGCGCGGGGCTCGCCCGTGACTGGCGTATGACGCCACGCGATCGACCGGCAAACCCGGCCAGCGGCGAGGAAGCCCGACTTCGCCCGGCCCTTGTGCGACCCGCTGCACAGGTTGGCTCCCCTTACCTACGTAGCGCTCGGGGCTGCCTGCGCCGTATCATTGGGAATGACCCTATTCGGGGATATCAACGATCTATGAAGTCGATGCGATTTAGGGATACCGCCAGCCCGTTCAAGCGCGGCTTCGTTTGCGGCTGCGCATGCACCGCGCTAGCGAGCATCGTACTAGGGGCCTTCTTGCCGAACGCCGATGCCGTCGAGGGCGGGACCGATGGCACGCAGGCGGCTCGCCAACAGATCCCCAGTTCGCATGCGATGGCGGCCAACCCATCGCGCGCACCAGGCGAACCGGCCGAAGCCCCGCTCGCGACAGGTCGAAGGCGCGCCGCAACCATAGACCGCGGGCAAGCAGACGTCCGGAACCAAACCGACTGGGACCAGGGCCTCGAAGCTGTGGATGGCTCCGAGGTCCATGGCCGCAACCTGGGGCTGGGTGAGCTGGAAAAGGTGCGCCGGCACAACGCCCGCGTCGTCGGGCGGGCAAACAAGCTCCTGCAGCTCCTCAACGGTGACTAGCCCGCATCCATCACCACGGCCCGTGATGACCGTGCAAGCAATCGGCTTCACAGGGGTTTCGGTGAAGGAGGCTCGCTGTATTTTGACTGAAGCGAAAGCGCTGCTTGATTTGGTGATGGACTTGTCGCCAGCGGGCCCTCCTGAAGGAACTTGCAGAGCAGCGTACCGTGCAACTTCGTACGCTCGAACATCTCCGTCTGATCAAGGCTTGCCCAGTGAGCGAGGCGGCCTCAGCCTTCCGCCTCGCAGTATAGGCGGACCTTGGTGCCGCCCGCATCCGTCAGACACACAGGCGATAGGCGAATACCAGTAGCGTGGGCCAAAGCCGGCTCGCTCGTAACCAGGGCAAGCTTGAAACCCGACCCGGCGCGTCTACGAACGGCCCCCAAGCTGGCGTACAGGTCGCGCAATGCAGTCGGCCGACCGATCCGCTTGCCATACGGAGGATTGGTGACAATCAATCCACGAGCACCCTCCGGTGCAGCTGGAAGCGCACACTTGCTCAATGGCGCACATGAAAGGCTGAGCGCGTCCGCGACGCCGGCCCGGGCGGCGTTGGAACGCGCGGCACCGATCACCCCGGCATCGCGATCACTGCCGACGATTGGAGGCCAACCCTCCGACGTGACCCCCCGCCGACTGCGGGCCCGACCGCACACCCGCGGATCGTGGAAGGGAAGCCGTTCGATCGCGAACGAGCGACCGTACCCGGGTGGAAATCCGCCCGCGATCATGCCGGCCTCAATGACCAGCGTCCCAGCTCCACATAGAGGATCCACCAGAGGAACACGCCCATCGTATCCGGCGACGCGCAACAGGGCGGCAGCCAAGTCCTCGCGCAACGGCGCCTTCCCCGTCTGTTTTCGGTAGCCTCGCCGTTGCAGAGGCCCGCCACAAAGGTCTAGCGACAAGGAGAAATCGTCCCTTTCCACGCGAGCATGCAACAGCAATGGCCCTCCCGGATCTGCCGCACCGGCACCAGCGTCGGCGATTCGCGCACCCGTTCTGGACACCGCAGACCGACCGACACGTTCAGCAATCGCCGCAGTATGATACAGCCGTGAACGCCGAGCCGTGGCCCGTACTACAATAGGCTGACCCGCAGGCAGCCACTCCCGCCATGAAAGCTTCCCAAGCTGCCTCTCGAGCTGCGCAAAGTGTGTCGACCGAAACTTCGCTAGGCGGAGGCGAACCGACAGGCCGAGCCGGCACCCGAACAGCAAATCGTAGGCACCCTGCAAATCGGCGTCGACCTCGATGCCTCCGGCACGCGCTGTCAAGACGCCGGGCGCGAAGCCGAGCTCGCGTACCTCCTCGCCCAAGAGCGGCTCAAGGCCGGGCGCACACGCGACGAAGAGCCGCACTGTCCCTCACGAAAGCACCCGGAGAACGCTCTTCCGCCCGTGGCGATGCCTGCTTGACTGAACCGCGTCCATGCTCCGCTTTCACCCGCACCCAACGGAGTGGTCCCACTGCGGCTCGTATACGGATCAACGCTGTATTTCCGCGCCGGCCGGCGATCCTCTCTTGCTGATATGAATGCATGTTCTGCCCAGCCTTGTAGCATTGAGACAACCCTCGATCCACGGCCCTGGCGAGACCCTGTCCCCGCGCCCTCGTCCCGGCTATGGGGAACTAGCCGCGCCAGCACCGCCGCCTAGATAGCGGGAAAGCATGGCGGCGAGCTGGTCGACGTTGATGGGCTTCGATAGATAGCCGGTCATCCCGGCTGCCAGACAGGCTTCTTTGTCCCCTTTCATCGCGTTCGCAGTCAGAGCAATGATGGGAACCTTCCCGCCGTGCAGTAGCTCGTGGTCCCGGATCCGTCGAGTTGCCTCGAAACCGTCCATCTCAGGCATCTGGCAATCCATCAACACCAGGTCCCACGAGTCGTCGGAGGTGATTTCATCCACCGCCTGCCGACCATTCTCGACGACCGTCGCCTCGTAGCCCAGCTTCTTGAGCATGCGCACCGCCAACATCTGATTGACGCGGTTATCCTCGACAACCAGAATTCGAAACTGGGTGCGGTCCTCCTCAAGAATGCTTGCAGGAGCCTCCTGTTCCCTCTGGGGGCCTCGCCGGTCTGCACGGCCGAGACTCAGCAGAAGGCAACGTCGCAGGGCGGCAAGTCTCGCAGGACGTCCGATAACCACCGTCCTGGCCCCCGATACGCGCGCCTCGGCTTCCGCCTTGTCTGGTATGGTAGGCATCACAACGGTGGTGAGCCCCTCTTTGCCTTGCAGTGCGACGAGCGTAGCCTCCTCCGGCACGGGCAGCGGTGCCCGCACAAACAGCAACGTCGGGCGCTCGGACTCGACCGCGAGGCGCTGGGCCACCGGTTCCAGGCTAACCACTCGGGCCGGGTCGGCACCCAGACTGCGCAGCTGCTCGGCGAGCCCTTCCCAACCCGGATCCTTCGGTGCTAGCACGAAGCAAGTCACGGACTCCGCGTCCGGCACCCTGTCAGTTGTCTGCTGGTCGCAGCTCCCAAGCCGGGCTCGGAACCAGAACGTCGATCCCTGTCCGGGCTGAGAGTCGGCACCTATCTCCCCCCCCATGGCCTCCGCTAGACGCTTGGAGATCGCAAGCCCCAGGCCCGTGCCACCGAACCGCCGCGTAGTGGAGGCGTCAGCCTGGGTGAACGCGACAAACAACTGCTCGATCCTTGTGGAGTCGATACCTATACCCGTATCGCTCACCTTCAGATACAGGCAAACCTGATCCGGTGGGCTGTTCTCCATCCGGACACGCACCGTGACGCGTCCCCGTTGCGTAAACTTGATCGCGTTGTTGACGAGGTTGATCACGAGCTGGCGCAGACGCCCCGAATCCCCACGAACCTCACTCGGTAGATTCTGGTCGATGAGGATCGACATCTCGAGGCCTTTTTCCTGAGCCTTGGGCGCAAGCATGTCGCCGACTCCCTCGATGCAGTCGCGCAGGTTGAAACGGACCGACTCGAGTTCCATCTTTCCGGCCTCTATCTTGGATAGGTCCAGAATGTCATTGATGATCGTCAGCAACGCCTGCCCGGAATCCTCGATCGTCTGCAAGTACTCGCGCTGCTCCGCGGTCAGCTCGGTCTTGGCGAGCAGCTGGGCCATGCCTAGGACGCCGTTCATCGGCGTGCGTATCTCGTGCGACATCGAGGCCAGAAACTCACTCTTCGCGCGCGTTGCTAGGACCGCAGCCCGGCGTGCTTGCTCGGCTTGGTCCTTTGCAAGCTGAAGCTCCTTCGTTCGATCGTTGACCCGCTGCTCGAGCTCTGCGTTGCTGCGACTCAACTCGGCATACAGTCGGGCGTTATCAAGCGACACCGCCGCCTGGACCGATACGTGTTGAATCAACTGGCAACGTTCTGGCGCGAAGACACCGGGCAGCAGATTGTTCTCGAGAAACGCGAGACCGACAAGTCGGCTCTGACGCAGAATAGGAAGGCAAAGGACTGAGCGAGCCTTCGTTCTCACCACCCATGGGTCACTTCCAAAGTCGACGCTCGCGAGCGCGTCGTCTACGTATACGGGACGCAGGGTTTCGTGAACGGTAACGAGGATGCTGTGCGGTACGTCCTGGTAGTCCTGTAGCAAGATCGCTACCCGCTCGAACTCTCCACCGGCTCGCCCGACAGCCTCAACCACCAGTTTCCCATCTCGGTCGAGAATCAGGGTACCGCTGCGCGCACCCGCCGTCTGAATGCATGCAGCCAAGAAGTGCTCGAGAACCGCGTTGAGGTCGGTCTGCTGGATGATCGTCTGAGAAATCCGAAGCAGGGTTTCCGTGTCGAACTCATCGAGACTGCCACTCGTCGTCCACGGCGCAACGGGCGCGCCCTGGTTCGCGGGCTGCTGCGCAGCACGACTGATCTCGAGCTCATCTGACCAGCACCGCTCGACGCGTTGGGCGAGCATGTGCGCACCCCAGGTTTCGTAGCCGGCGCGCGCCGCCTCCATGTGGTCGCCTGCCTCAAGCGGCATACCCTCACGAATGCTTAGAGAACCGAGTGCCTCATGTACCAGAGCGGCCACGTGCGGATGGCCGAGGCTGCGCGCCCCTTCTAGCGCCCTGCGATACCCGGCCAGCGACTCCCGTGTGTGACCGCAGGCCCTGGCACGCTCCGCCCGCAGGAGAGCCAACAGATAGGCGGCCTGGCCGGGCTCATAGGGGAGCATGGCTTCGATGTCACTCAGTGCGCGGTCCACCACGGCGTGCAGTGGGCGAGCCTCATCGGTCGTCGAGTCGGGAATTAGGCGCGCTGCACTGAGGCCATAGGTTAGCGCACCCTTGAGGACGCGCGGCACGGACCCCATCTCCTTGCTGGCCGCGTAGGCACTACGGGAGATCTCAAACGCAATCTGGTAGCGGCCCAGCAATAGGAGGGCGAAACTAGCGAAGCTCGCAACCCCCTGAAAGTGGTGGTGCGGGCCTTGCATGAGTGGCCCAAGATTCAAGAATGCCAGCAGCGCCTGGTCGCTATCCAGAGCCTCCTCGGGTGCGCTTCCTTGAAGGAGCGCGATGACGCGCTGGCGCGCCTCAAGCAAGATGCGTCGCGGGGAATCGCCGAAGCACAGGGATACTTCGCTCACCCGCTCGAGGTCGAGGCGCATCACATCGAGGTGCTCGCCCAGCATGAAGCGCACCGTACTGTCGCCTTGCGAGGCCAACAGGTAGGTATCCAGGTCACCAACCTCGAGGGCACGCCGGGTGGCTGTCCTGAGCTCTGTCAAGCACTCGTCCAGGGTGTCTCGGTAGGGCCGCACCAACCACGCATGCAGATACTTCGTACGGCCCAAAAACCGTCTATCTCCAAGTGTCTCAGCCAGTTGGATCGCGACGTCGCCGTACTTGCGGGCGACCTCGTGGTCGCCCAGCTTGGTGGCGAACAGCACGGCCACCCCCATTAGGCGTAGCGGCCCGTTGCTGGTCATGCCGTGTTCCAGCATGGCCAGCGCAAGCCGTAGGACATTCGACACCCCCAGCTCACGCGCGCATAGGAATGCAGAAATGCTCATTTCCGTCGCGATCGCACACTCGGCGAGAAAACGCTGGTCGCGGGCAGGCTTCAGCTTCCCGAACGCTTCCGGGTCGAGCGCGGCCAAGCGCGCAGCGAGCGCAGGAACCAACTCATTGAACTCTGCGCGCACAGTACCCGGGGTCGTGGCGTGGTACCTCTGCAAGCCCTCAAGGCCAACGGCCAAGGCTCGCTCATGGTCCGCTACGCGCGCATGCATGCCGATCCACGCTCGGAAAAGACGGGCGTGTGATGCATGGTCCAGGTCATCCTGCTGAAGATCGCGGTAGAGGACGTCAACCTCCTCGGCGCTCGCGCTCAGCGCCTTGGCGTTCGCACGACCGAGCCGGAGGAGGAAGCGAAGCTCCTCCGACATGTCTCCTTTCGCCTCGGCGAGCCAGTCGAGCCCGGCCTCGAAGTGCTTGCTAGCCGTCCCGGGGGCAGCCGTCGACAACGCATGCCGGCCAGCACGCAGGTTCAACTCGGCCGCACGGATGCGTTCGAGGGGGGTGAGATCTAGAGGCCCTTCGTTGAGGTCACTCGCCAGCTCGAACAGCGCGCTCACGCCAGCCGGGCCGCGCGCTAGGCGCTGCCTGACGTGCTGGACCCGGATTCGGCCCTGCGTGTCACGGTCCAAGCGGCCCCCCGCCAGCTCACGCAAGCGCGCATGCCCGAACGCGAAGCCGCCTGGACGACGAATCACGATGCCGTGGTAGAGGGCTTCATCGAGGCCGGCAACCAAGGCATCTCGGTCCGAAGGGCAGATGGTGAGCAGGTCCACCAACGCAAAGGCCGGACCAAGATGGGCGGCATGCGCAAGCAACGTACGCGTCGCGGGTCTGAGCTCGGCCATGCGACGGGCAACCATGGCCAAGGTCTTGTCGGGAAGGCCAGCCTCCCGAATCTCGGACAGGTCGTAGTCGAGGGTTCCGTTTCGATGCCTACGAAGGACACGATGCTGGATCAGGTACTCGAGGTAAGCGCGGATGAGCCCGGGGCGCCCGCCCGTTCGCTGTTCCAGGAAAGCAGCCAGCTCGATCACCGTGTCGGGAGGTACCTGAAAGCTATGGGCAACCATCGCCACTACCTCGTCCTCGACGAGGTCGGGCAGCTCGATGACACTCAAGTCCACGCCGCGCGCACCAAGCCGCTGCAACCACGCGCGTAGCTGGATGTCGTCGGGTGGGTAGCTCGCAATGCACATCAAGGCCTTGGGTCCGCTGCGCCGATCGAGCGCGAGCAATACGTCCTGGAGTACTTCGAGCGAGGCCTCGTCTGCCGTGTGGAGGTCGTCCAGCAGAAGGATGAGCGGGCGTTGCGGGTCGGCGACGATCTCAAAGAGTGCGCAATACGCCTGCCGGAGCTGAGTGATCGCTTCCGGAGCCGTAAGGCTGTCCAGGCGGTTTAGATCGTGCTCGCATTCGGCAGCGATCAGCAGGGGGGCAAGCGACGGTGTGGCTTCGATGAGCGACTGGCACAGCATACCCAGGCGTCGTTGGAGGCGGGAGCGAACCTTTTTGATGTCCGCCTCACCAAGTAGGAGGCGTGTCAGCGTTGCCAGCCAGGCGTTCAGCGCGGCCAAAGGCATCTGACTCTCGAGCTGATCTAGCAGCGCGAACGCGACGCGCTGCCTCCCGCGAGCCAGGACCGTGTAGTACCGCCTGAGTAGAGCCGTCTTGCCACCACCCCAGGGGGCGGCGACCGAAAGGAATTGGGTGTATCCGCGCGCTTGTCGGGTCAGAGTCGGTTCAATGCGTTCGAGGGCCGCGGTCCGTCCATAGAAGCACTCCGCGAGCTCCAGCCTGGTCGCAACGTCGGCGGATCCCAGCTGGATCTTGGGTAGCTCGCCCTGGTCCTGCAACGCCCGCCTGAGGCGTTTGAGGTCGGCAAGCAGGCCCGCAGCTGTCTGATAGCGGTCGCTGGGCGCCTTGGCGAGCAGCCGGGAAACGAGATCGACCACAATCGTCGGCACCGCCTCGCGCACCGCCTCAAGTGGCTGCGGATCAGAGGCCACGTGGACGTGGACCCATTCAGTGGGCGTTGAGGCCTGCAGGGGCAAGCGACCACCACTGAGAAGGGCGTAGAACGTAACCCCCAGCGAGTACAGATCAGCGCGCTCGTCAACGATGATTCCGAGCCGCCCGGTCTGCTCAGGCGCCATGAAGGGCAGGGACCCTTCCAGGCGGTCCGGATCCACCTCCTGCAAGTCAGTGAGCGCAGCCGCGATCCCTACATCGATGATAGTGACCACTCCGGATGCCGGCTCCCACATGATGTTGGACGGCTTGAGGTCGCGGTGAACCAAATTGCGAGCGTGCATCGCCGCGATATGCTGGGTAATCTCCACGGCCAGGTCGAAGAACAGTCCCAAGCCAACCGGTTCACGCGCCATCAGTTCGGCAAGGGACTCGCCAGGAACGCGTGCCATCACCAACGCCCATCCCGAAGTACAGGGTCTCACCTCCAGGGGCCTGCAGAACCCGTGGCTGGGGAGCATCGCCAGCAGCTCTCGCTCCCTCCGAACCTGGCATTCCGGACCGATGGCGTCGCTGTGAGTGACGATTTTTATGACAACGGACTGGCCGTCGTCGGTGCGCGTGCCGGCATACACCTGCCCGGAACTGGTCTGTCGAAGCCTCCCCTCGAGGCGATATCCGGGTATGGCGATCATCCAGCGGCACCCTGAGGGGAGTCGCGTTGGGTCGCGTGTCCCCCCCGGAGCCCTAGTAGGAACGGTTCAGGGCGGCTGCTTCTGTAGGCCACACGGCTCAGTCCTCGAGCCCTTGCGCAGCTCGCCTCGCTTTGCCGCCACGGGGGAAGGGGCACGAGCCCATGGTTGGGTATGAGCTAGCTGGAGGGGGCATTTGGGACCGCTGGCAAGGCGAGCACAAGCACCTGTCCCGCCCCCCAGGCGGCAAACGCAGCCACCGTAACCGCCACGGAAACGATTAGAATCGACCAACCCATACCTAGACCACAGGCCAACCGCGACACGTAGGCCATGGCCATCATGAATAGGACGGGTGCTCCCACTTGAAATGCCGCCGCTGCCCACAAGACGGCATCGGGTGGACCTTCAGCGGCCGTGGCGGACACGCCGGGGGCCAAGGCCACCAGCAAGTACACACCGAGGGCGGCGCATGGATGAAGCCAGGCTCGGTAGAACAGCATTCTCACGGCGAACGGAACCTTCTCCGGCCCGGCGTACGCCCGAACGAGACTTGCAAACGGCAATGCACACGCGAGTAGCTGAACGGCGTCCAGGACGACCTGTGAAGCCATGGCACGAAGGACATCGAGTACGAGTTCGCCAAACCCTGGCTGCCCCAGCACGCGCACCTTCATGGCGCCCTCGAAGGACAACAGGCGGGTGTGCGGGACGATGCCCGCCACGAGGGAGAGAGGCAATGCGGACAGCAATAGGAAGCGCAACGCTGGTGCCACCTCGGTGCGGGCGAATGAGGGGGCGGTACGCGCAGGGCAAAAGGCGCCACGCAAGGTGGCCAGATAGCGCGAAATCGGCGAACCATGGCTCCCTTCCCATGGCACGGGAGGCGACGCCGCCGCCGGATCACGCTTCAGGCACGTGTCGCACTGCTGCAACGACGGGTGCCAGCAATACACGCACGCGTAGCTACCGCACCGCGGACATGTGAAGTGCGCATCACGCTCTGGGTGACTGGCGCACACGGCTCCTGGAGGAGCACTCGGGTCGCGACGAAACTGTTCGGCTGGCGAATCGTCCGACCCACGCTCGCGCGGTCCTGCTTGGGAATCGGGGGGCGCGTGGCTCAAAGGTCGAGAAGCATCCGTGCGGGGTCCTCGAGATAGCCTATGACATCGTACGCGAATGCGGCACCCTCGTGACCATCCACGATACGGTGGTCAAGCGACAACGAGAGCAACATGACGTTGCCCACGACGACTTTCCCGTCGCGCACGACCGGGCGCTCTTTGATCCGATGGACCCCCATAATGCCGACGTTGGGCAAGTTGATGATCGGCACGGCGAACAAGCCCGCTTGCTTGCCCAACGACGTTATGGTGAAGGTCGACCCGCTCAACTCGGCCACGGTGAGATCGCCCGTGCGTGCCGCACGACCGAGACGCTCGATCTCGGCGGCCAGCTCTACCAGTGTCTTCTTGTCCGCATGCTTGAGCACCGGTACGAGCAGGCCCTGGTCAGTCGCCGCGGCTATCCCGATGTGACATGCGCGGTGCATGACAACTTCGTTCTTCGTGTGATCCAGACTTGCGTTGAGCTTAGGGTGATGCTTGAGGGCGGTCACCACCGCCTTGACGATAAACGGCAGGAACGTGAGCTCGACGCCCCGCTCGACCCCTGACTCCCGCAGGCGGGTGCGTAACTCCATCAGGCGGGTAGCATCGCATTCCTCCACAAACGTGAAGTGCGCAGCTGTGTTCTTCGAAACCGTCATCCTCTCCGCGATCTTGCGTCGCAGGCCCACGAACGGAACACGTTCATCCTCGGGTCGGCTCGGCGCTTGCGATTGGGGCATTGGAGGCGGTGCCAAGGTGGGTTGCGCGTCCAGCCCGGCCCGCTTCGACGCATTCACGAAGGCCAACAAGTCGTCACGCGTGACACGCCCGCCCGGACCGGTCGGAGGTACCTGACGCAAGTCCACGCCTTGGTCTCGCGCAAACTTGCGGGTGGCCGGCGTAGCCAAGGGCTTGTCAGCGTAGTAGCTGGGCACTCCCTGCAACGCCCCCGCGCTTGCAGCCCCATGGGCTACCGGCGCTGTCCCGGCGCGGGTCCTGCTTGCGCCCGACTGTGCTGGTTCAACTCCGCCATTCGGCTGTTCGCTAGCCCGTAGTTGCGCGAAGTAGCTGGCCCCGGGCAAGGTCTCCTGGATGTCTCCGACAGGCCCGGACGCTGGCATCTTGGATGGCTTGCCCCCGGTCGCTCGCGAACCGTTGCCAGTGGCAAGCACGACCAGCACCTCGCCCACTTGCACGGTCGCTCCAACCTCTGCGCACAAGGAAACGACCTTGCCTGCGCGCGGCGCACCAATCGTCACCGTCGCCTTGTCGGTCATGACCTCGACCATCACCTGGTCCTGGGCCACGCGATCGCCCTCTTGGACGTGCCAACTGACGACCTCACCCTCTACGACGCCCTCGCCGATGTCCGGTAGTTTGAACTCGAAGTTCGCCATCCGTCTTTCGCTATTCCCTTGATTGACGGCCGGGTTGAGGCCTAAAAGCGCGCCGTCTCGATCAGTGCTGGCACGATCCGGTGGGCGAGCGGTAGATACTCGTTTTCAAGTGTATAGGGAAATGGCGTGTCCCAACCCGTCACACGCCGAGGAGGGGCTTCCAAATGGACGAAAGCCTTCTCGCAGACGAGTGAAATGAGTTCGCTACCGAACCCACACGTCTTGGGCGCCTCGTGAACGACCACGAGTCGCCCGGTCTTGCGAACGCTATCAGCAATCACCCCGACGTCCAGAGGCCACAATGTGCGCAGGTCGATCACTTCTGCGCTGATGTCCTTCGAACGAACCTCTTCTGCGGCAGAAAGCGCCTCGAGAAGCATCGCGCCCCACGCAAGAACCGTCACGTCAGTACCCTCGCGGACGATCTTGCAGCTGCTTAGCTCTACCTCGTAGTCGCCCTCAGGCACCTCTGTCTTGAGTGCCCGGTACACGCGCTTTGGCTCGAAGAACAGAACGGGATCGTTGTCGCGAATGGCTGCCAACAGCAGTCCTTTTGCATCGAAAGGATTGGAAGGGCAAACCACCTTGAGCCCCGCTGTGTGTATGAACATCGACTCGGGGGACTGGGAGTGATAGTGCCCACCGCGAATACCTCCACCTACCGGGACCCGTACGACGATCGGGCACGCGAACTCGCCTCCTGAACGATAGCGATACTTGCTGGCCTCGCTGATCAACTGATCGACGGCCGGATAAATGAAATCGCCGAACTGGATCTCGGGAACGGGCCTGAGGCCGTTGAGTGCCATGCCGATCGCCGTACCGACGATGCCGGTTTCCGAAAGGGGCGTGTCGATAACACGCTCTTGCCCAAATTCCTTCTGCAACCCCGCTGTCACGCGAAACACACCGCCCAGCGCGCCAACGTCTTCGCCCATCACCACAACGCGCTCATCCTGGGCCATTTCGAGCCGCAAGCCATCCTGAATCGCGCTGACCATATTCATCTGTGGCATCGGTCGTCTCCTGCTGATGTGTGGGCAATGGAGGTGGACACAGGCGATGGGAAAGCCGCATCAGTGTCGCTTGTGCGCACGCGGGCCCGCCACACACTCGGCCTGTTGCTCGTGCAAATGGCCGGGCACCCGCTCATAGACGTCTTCAAACATGCTCTCAATAGATGGCGCCGGCGCCTCCTCGGCGCGCGTGATGGCTTGCTGAAGATCGTGGGCTACTTCCTCATCCAAACGCTGCTGATCGGCCTCCGACCAGGCCCCCTTGCCCGCCAGATACTTCCGCAGACGCGGAATTGGATCGCGCATTTCAGCCTCGGTCACGGCACCCTTGTCTCGGTATACGGTGGGATCGTCGGAGGTCGTGTGGGGCCCCAACCGGTAGGTGAGGAGCTCGACCAGGGTCGGGCCGCCTCCTGCCGCGGCTCGCCGTACGGCGGAATCGACGACCTTGTAGACTGCCAGGGCATCGTTGCCATCACAACGCACGGCCGGAATCCCGTAGCCGATGGCCTTGTCCGCGTAGCGCTCACAGGCAGACTGGTTGCTGGAAGGAACGCTGATAGCCCAGCCGTTGTTGCGTAGCAGAAACACCGTTGGCGTCTTGTACACCCCCGCAAAGTTCATCCCCGCGTGGAAGTCGTTGGCACTGGTGGCCCCATCTCCGAAGTAGACGCCGGTCACCTGATCGAGCTGGCGCAGCTTGCCTGCCCACGAAAAGCCGACCGCCTGTGTGATCTGCGTCCCGATCGGCGCGGTCACGGAAGCAAAGTGAACGTCGCGACCCGTGATGTGGTCGGGCATCTGTCGCCCCAGGGGTAGGTCGTTCGCATTGCCATACATGTTGTCGATGTACGCTTGCAGGGGTAGGCCGCGCCAAAGGGCTGCCGCGACCTCCCTATAGCAAGGGAACAGCCAATCCTGCGGGCGCATGGCTGCGGCCGAAGCGACGATCGCCGCTTCCTCCCCCTCTGCACCCACGTGAAAGCCTATGCGGCCTTGCCGTTGCAGACGAGTCAACCGCTGATCGATGCTGCGCGCGCGTGCCATCGCGACGTACATGCGCTTGACCAGCGCAAGATCGAGCTGCGGATCGGTCTTCGGATCGGGCCTCCCGCTCTCATCCAACACCGACATGACGTGGCCGGCTGCGCCGGGGCCTTCGCCGTTGGGTCCGTGCTCGGGGCGTGGGGTCAGATAGATCAAACCAGTACCTCCAGGCGTTTCTTGCCGTAGCGGTCGCTATGGGGGGTCGCACGCCCCCCAAGAGCACCATGTAGGAACGCCTCCGCGGCGCGATAGCTGGAACGAACCAGCGGCCCCGAGGCAACGTAGGAAAACCCAAGCGACATCGCACGAGTTCGATAGCGCTCGAATTCGTCAGGCGTCACGTAGCGCTCGAGCGGCGCGTGCTTTGCACTCGGGCGCAGATATTGCCCGATCGTGAGCACATCCACGCCCGCGTCCCGCAGCAAAGCCATGGCAACGTCCATCTCTTTCTCGGTCTCACCACAGCCAACCATCAGCGAGCTCTTGGTGATCTTGGCACCCGATGCCGTCGCCCAGCGTAGGACGTCGATTGAGCGTTCCCACGAACAACGTGCATCACGCATGCGGCGCTGGAGGCTCGGCACGACCTCCACGTTGTGGGCGAAGACATCAGGCTGTCCATCTCGCACCACGGTCTCAACGTCGTGCCGACTGCCCGCAAAGTCCCCCGTGAGCACCTCGACCAGCAGTTCCGGGCTGTAGCGGCGTATACGTTGCACCGACTCCGCCACGTGGGAAGCACCGCCATCGCGAAGGTCATCCCTGTCCACCATGGTCAGGACGACGTAGGCGAGGTCCATCTTGGCAAGCGCCCGGGCAACATGCTCCGGCTCGCGGGGGTCTCGGTACCCCTGCGGATCGCCGGTCTTAACCGCACAGAAGCGACAACCCCGAGTGCAGGTGTCGCCGAGAATCATAAGGGTGGCCGTGCCCCCCTGCCAGCACTCGCCCTGATTGGGACATCGGGCTTCCTCACAAACCGTTTTGAGGTCAAGCGCTCGGAACATCGCACGCAACTCGGAGACCTTCTCGCCACCGGCGAGCCGCACCTTGAGCCACGGCGGTTTCGGTTCCTTGCTAGCCATCATGAAGTTCGCTACGACCTCCACCGGGTATCACGAGCCGGAGCAGCAATCGCGGTAAATCCGCCCCACCCGAGCTTGCGTTGTCGATCCCGACATCTGCGGCCTTGTCCGACAAAATTATAGCAGAATGTTCTGCCGTGGGACATGGCGGAAGGAAGCCTGTACCCACAAGTTGGGACGCAACCTGCAGTCGTCCAGCCATCCTAGAAATGGGCCAACCCCGGCTATCTCAGCCAGTCCTGCAATTCTCCAGTGATCACGCGGGGTGTGGTGCGGAGATCTTGCAGGCGACGAGCCCCTAGCAACAACATGACCGTCGCCAACTCACGCTCAACGTCCTCGAGAAAGGCGGTCGCCGCTTCCGCGCCCCCGGCCTTGTAGGCCATGAGAACGGGCCGAGCGAACCCAGCTGCATCGGCGCCCAGAGCGATCGCTCTGGCGATATCGAGGCCGCGAGCCATGCCCCCGGTTGCAATCACGCGATGTCCAGCCTGGTGTGCGTAGGCGACCGCAGCTGCGGTTGGAATGCCCCAATCCCAGAGTCCTTCACCCATCGTCCGCGTCCTGCCCTCGGCCCGCAGGGTCTCCACGCCTACCCACGACGTGCCTCCGGCGCCGGAAACGTCGATCGCCGACACCCCTGCTTGCCGCAAGCGCCCGGCGACCTGTCGGCTGATCCCGTTACCCGTTTCCTTGGCCAGCACCGGCACCGGAAGGTCCTTCGCAAAACGCGCGAACGCTTCGACACATCCGCGAAAATTGCGGTCTCCCCCAGGTTGGATCATCTCTTGCGCCGGGTTCATGTGAAGACACAGCGCGTCTGCTCCCACGTCGGCCACCAGCTTCGCAACGTCGTCCGTGGGTGTGTCCCTCGCCTGCACGATACCGACATTGCCTAGGAGAAGAGCCGTCGGCGCGTGCGACCGAACTTCGTAGGTCCACGCGGACTCGGGTGAGCGCTGCATCGCGCGTTGGGATCCCAAGCCGAAGCCGTACCCCCGCGCCTCGGCAATCGCCGATAGCGCTTGGTTCACCTCGGCGGCGGCCTCGTTGCCGCCCGTCATCGACGCGATGATGATCGGGGCGCGCAGGCGCTTTCCGAACAGCTCCACGCCCAAGTCGATGTCTTCCAGCGCGAGTTCGGGCAAGGACTGATGCACCAACTGAACGCATTCAAGCAGGTTGGTGCGCTCGCGGAAGGCCACCTCGTCGGTGCTACAAAGGTCGAGGTGGTCTTGTTTGCGCTGTCCAATGTCGTGCATGTTACTGGATTGGCATTTTCCCGAGCCCGGATCAACACACGGGGTTCGTCACTGACCTCGACCTGCTGACCGAATCGGGATACTAGGCCCCTGGCATGGGTAGTTCCTGGATCAGTGAGGTCGCGACCACGGTTAGTGGGCGCCTATCGCAGTTTTTCGAGGAAAAGCAGGCCGAAGCACGTGAACTTTCCCCGCACGCGCCTGAATTGACCGGTGCGGTGGCTGATCTGACCCTGCGAGGAGGTAAGCGCTTACGGCCCTGCGCCGCGTACGCGGGTTTCCTAGGGGTGTGCCCCAAGGGCGATCCGGAACGAGTCTGGGATGCAGCCGCCGCGCTGGAATTGCTGCAAACCTATCTGCTCATTCAGGACGACTGGATGGACGGCGACGAGGAGCGACGGGGAGGCCCATCGGTACACGCCGCGTTCGCGGAATCGCAAGGAGACCCGGTGCTCGGGGCCAGTCTGGCCATTCTCGCTGCAGACTTGGCAAGTGGGTTCGCCTGGGAGTTGATTGCGCGCGCACCGTTTCCTACAGGCCGCGCGCGCGAGGGGGTCGGGGCCTTCGCTCGTATGCACTTTGAGGTCGTATGCGGCCAACAACTGGATCTGATCGAGTACCCGGATGTGGCCCTCACCCATCACTTGAAATCGGGTAGTTACACCGTTCGAGGGCCGCTGCAGCTGGGCGCCATCCTCGGCGATGGCCGGCGGGAGCAGCTCGCTGCCTTGTCCGCCGTCGGGCAGCCGGTTGGGGTAGCCTTTCAACTGCGCGACGATCTGCTAGGAACCTTTGGAGATCCGGAGCAAACCGGCAAGCCAAGTGGCAACGACCTGCGAGCGGGCAAACTGACGTCACTGGTGGCGGCCGCGCGGGTCAGGCTATCGAAAGACGAGTTCAAACCGATTGAAGCCGTGCTAGGAGCGCGCGACGCAGACGATCAGGCCGTTTCCCGGGCCAAGGAGTTGCTCGAGCGCAGCGGCGCTCGCCAACAGGTCGAGGGTCGCCTGAGCGAGCTCTTGCGTGAAGCCAGCGACGCACTCGGCGCAGCGGGTCTGGACCAGGCGGGGGCGACGCGGCTACAAGAGTTGCTGCAGTGGCTATCGATCCGGGAGCACTGAGCCGCAATGGCTGAAGGTTGTACAGAGCCTCACATCGGACACGGCAAGATCATCCTGTTCGGGGAGCACGCCGTGGTGCACGGCTGTCCCGCTCTCGCCATGGCACTACCGCGCGGAGCCAGCGCCCGAGCTTCGGTAGCCACCGAGGATCGATTGCACCTCATGCCGTTCGACACACACGTTCGGCTCTCGGGTGACGCCCAACCGAAGAACGCGGCCGGCGACGGGTCGGCTGAACAACCCGGCCCCAGCGAGCACGGCGCCAAGTTGCGGGCGGCCCTCGCCGACGCCCTTGCGGAGACGCCGCGGGACAGGCCGAAGCTCGCAATTGAAGCAGAACTCCACGTGCCTGCAGGTGCGGGCCTGGGAGCCTCCGCCGCCCTCAGCGTGGCTGTGATCCGAGCCATCGACGCCGCCCTCGGACGCGCACGCAGCGACCCGGACATGGTGGCCGCCTCACTGCGCTGGGAACGCGCCTTCCACGGAAACCCCTCTGGCGTGGACAGTGCAATGGCGACCCATGGAGGCGTTGCATTGTACCGCAAGGGCGAGCCGCTAGCGCAGGTACCGGTCGTCACTCCTCCCCCACTAATCGTCGCCTACAGCGGCCATGCCCCCAGCACCAAAGCGATGGTGGACAGCGTCGCTCGTCAGCTCGAGCGCGACCCGGAAAGGATCCGGGGAACTTTCGAAGGCATCGAAGCGATCGTGAACAATGGTCGAACCGCCCTGGAGCTGGGTGACTTCCGGCGCCTTGGACAACTCATGACGCTCAATCAACAGCTACTCAATACGCTCCTACTGTCGACGACGCAGCTCGAAGTACTCTGCCGGGCCGCCATGGATGCCGGCGCCCTGGGCGCGAAGCTGACGGGCGGCGGGGGCGGCGGTTGCATGATCGCCGTATGCGAGGACTGGGATGCGGCCGAGCGTGTGCGCGCCCGGCTCTCAGAGTTCGATCCAGACGCGTTTGTGGTGGGAGCAGGAGCGACACCATGAAGGGAGCCACGGCAACCGCGCGGGCCCACGCGAACATCGCCCTGTCGAAATACTGGGGCAAGTCGGACACCACGTACAATCTGCCTGCGGTGCCATCGATTTCAATAACGCTGGCTCCCCTGGTGACCGAGACGCGTGTGCGCTTTGTGGACGGCCTTGGGGAAGACCGCTTGGAACTGGACGGGCAGGCGGCGCGACCGCGGGAGCTCCAGCGCGCCGTTGAACTGTTGGACCGCGTACGGGCAGAAAGCGGGATGGCCTTGCGGGCAGACATCCAGAGCCGCAACGACTTCCCCACCGCGGCCGGGCTCGCTTCCAGCGCGTCGGGGTTCTGCGCTCTGGCGGCTGCCGCCCGCGCGGCGGCCGGTCTGCCATTCGAGCGCCCGGCGATCAGTGCGCTCGCACGCTGGTCGTCTGCCTCCGCCGCTCGCTCGGCCTTCGGAGGCTACGTGGAACTGCCGGCTGGCGCCCCGGGGGAGGCTCACCTCACCGCCGAACCGCTCTTCGATCCGTCGCACTGGGAACTAGCGATCGTCGTCGCGGTCACCGCCGAGGGTCGCAAGTCGGTCGCGAGCACCGACGGCATGGGTCTCACCAAGCGTACCTCGCCCTACTACAATGCCTGGCTCGCCGCGGCTCCCGGACTCAACGACGAAGTTCGCGCCGGACTGGCCTCCCGCGACTTGCAGCGACTGGGGCGCGCGATGGAACAGAGCACGCTTGCGATGCACGCCAGCGCCATCGCAGCCGACCCGGGGCTGTTCTACTTCCAGCCCGCAACCCTCGAGGTATGGATGGCAGTGCGGCACCTGCGTGACGAGCATGGGATTTCGGCCTTTGCGACGGCGGACGCGGGACCCCATGTAAAGGTACTCTGCCGCCGTTCCGAAGCACCTGAGGTCGAGCGCTTGCTGGGCGAGGTCCCGGGAGTGCTACGAACGTTGCGTGCCCTGCCCGGGGCAGGGGTGCATGTGGTCGAAGGCGAGGAAGTGACGTGAGTACCGTAGTCAGCGCACCGGGAAAGCTGATGATCAGCGGTGAATACGCTGTGCTCGAAGGTGCCGAAGCCATCGTGGCAGCGGTCAGCCGACGGGTTCGCGTGTGGCTGAGCGACGACGACGACCAAGGGGACGCGTCGGGACCTGTGCCACCGGAAGCGGCAGCGGCCCGAGCTGCCGCCGAGCGGTATTTTGGGTCTCACTCGGGACACCTAGGCGTAGATGTGCGCGCGACTCGCATGGGTGACCAAAAGCTGGGTGTGGGATCGTCGGCCGCGGCCGCGGCCGCGGCCGCTGGATTGATCGCTGCGCGGGCGGGACAGGACCTGGACGATCCCCCGGTGCGGCGCCGCGTTCTGGAGGCGGCTCTGGAGGGGCACACTGCGGTCGCGCCCCGGGGCAGCGGCGCAGATGTCGCCACGTCGACACTGGGAGGGTTCGTGCGCTTTCGTCGGCGTGGCGGGAATATCGAATGTGATTCGGTACGTTTCCCTGAAGCCCTGCAAGTGCACGTGGTCTGGACGGGCAAACAGGTCCGTACCAGCGACATGCTCGATCGGGTGGATGCCCTCAAGCAGTCGAATCCAAACCGGTACATCGCAGCGATGGATGGTCTCCGCTCGGCGAGTGAAGCGTTCTCAGCGGCGGTAGGCCGGGGGGACCCGGGGCGCATCGTCGAGGCCGCCCGCGGGTATCACGGGGCCATGAGGGATCTGGGCAGGGTAGCTGGAGCAGGTATCGTGGACGATACTCTTGAGCGTATTGCGGACCTGGCTGCAACCGCCGGGGGTGCCGCCAAGCCCTCCGGCGCAGGTGGGGGTGACGTGGCCCTCGCATTGTTCCCAAATGGGGCATCTTCGGCCAAATTTGTGGCAGCGTGTGAGGGCGAGGGGCTGCATGTGGTAGAAATGGCTCTCGGGGTCGTGGGCGTTCGCACAGAGTGAGGTGCAAAATGGTTGGGAAACGCAATTCTCGGTTGCCCGGGTTCTACAAGCTCTCCGTCGAGCAGCGCCGCCGGATGGCGGCTGAGGCGCTGGGTGTCACCGTCGACGAGCTTGTGCAGGCCATTGAAAATGGGGGCCTGGGTTGCGAACGGGCGGACAAGATCATCGAGAATGTGGTCGGCACCTTCGCGCTACCGTTCGCCCTGACCTTGAACGTGAAGGTGAACGGCGACGACTTCGTCGTGCCGATGGTCGTCGAGGAGCCGTCGGTCGTGGCGGCGGCGTCCAACGCGGCAAAGATGATCCGGGCTGGCGGCGGGTTCGAGGCCGAGGCTGACGACCCGATCATGATTTCGCAGGTCCAACTGGACGGTGTTCCGGACGCCACCACCGCCGGAGACCGAATCATGCAACACCGCAGCGAGCTGCTGGAGCTCGGCAATCGGGCGGTGCCCGGACTGGTACGGCGCGGGGGCGGTGTGCGCGGGCTTGAGGTCCGTGATCTCGGCGAAGGGATGCTCGTCGTACACTTCTTCGTCGACTGCCGGGACGCAATGGGCGCCAACTTGGTCAACACGGTAGCCGAGGCGGTCGCAGACCGCGTGCAGGAGCTCTCGGGTGGGGATATCGGCCTGCGCATCCTGAGCAACCTGTGCGACGAACGGAAGGTCCGCATTCGCTGCCGCGTTCCAGCGCACGCGTTGGGCTCGAAGGAGTTTGCGGGCGAGGCCGTGCGCGACGCTGTTGTGCGCGCCTCGCGCTTTGCCGAGAAGGACCCCTATCGGGCAACGACGCACAACAAGGGACTGATGAACGGGCTGGACGCCGTCGTGCTCGCCACTGGCAACGACTGGCGCGCGGTGGAATCGGGAGCGCACGCCTACGCGTCCCGGTCGGGAACATATCGTCCCCTGTGTGTCTGGCGGGCGGACGGCAATGACCTGGTGGGCGAGCTCGAAATCCCACTGTCGCTCGGTACCGTCGGTGGCCCGTCGCGGGTACACGACGGCGCCCGCATGGGCCTCAAGATCGTGGGTGCCCAAAGCGCATCTGAACTGGCAATGGTTGCTGCGAGCGTCGGTATGGCCTCGAACCTGGCGGCCCTACGTGCCCTGGCCACGGAAGGCATTCAGCGAGGGCACATGGCCTTGCACGCCCGCTCCGTCGCAATCGCAGCCGGTGCCTCTGGAGACGAAGTTGAAGCGGTGGCCAAGCGCATCCACAGCCAAGGCCAGATCACCCTAGACGCAGCGGAAACCGCCCTGCGCGACGTCCGCCGGGCCGCCGTGCCCGTCCGGCCGCAGGCCAGGCCCTAGTCCCCTTGACCGGGGTGATCGAGGGCATTTGAGTCAAGTTCGGTCGAGGTGGTTCTTGCTGCGATGCGCCGCAGGTCAAGGAGACTAAGTCGCACCTGTGGTTGCTCCGGGCAGATAGGCGGCGAGATTTGCCCTGCGCAGACTCGTTGCAGGATCGGCATCCGAAGCCCCGAGGCCATGCCTCGTTGGACTGGGACGCCAAAATTGCTGCAGGCCCAGATCGTTCACCAAAGCGCGCGATGCTCGTGCACACCGTCGCGAGGCGCCGCCCGGCATGACACAGAAGTCGCGGTGTGCAGCGCATGTGGCAACGCGGACGTGGCGGGACCGGGGCAACACGCACACAGGCTTGCCGCAACTACCTTCCATGGAGTGTCGCCTCGCGTCCGGGTAACTCAGGAAAAAAATGCTCGTACGACGACTGAGACTTTCAATTCCGTGACATGGGCGTTGCACCGATGAAAGCCATCCGGTACTGGGAGGGCCGCCACGACCCACGAGGGCGTGGGCACAGCACGGAATTGGTACTGCGATTTGGCAGGCGACCAACGTGGCACACCCCGTGCTTGTGATGACATGAAACCATGTCCGCGTCCTCAAACTGTGGTGAGGGCCGCATGTGTGGTATAAAGTCGGCAGTGTAGGTTTAGGGATGACCTGGGAGAAGTAGGCCATGCGTATCGAGGACATCCAGGACGATCAACGAATCTCCTTGCATCTGATAGCAGAAGGACGGCAGGAGGCGCTGCAAGCCGTGGCCAAGGCCTTCGTCGAGGCAGACCCCAGCCTCGACAGGGAAGCGGTCTTCGAGAGTCTGCTCGCTCGCGAGACGGTGGCCACGACCGGCATTGGTGATGGCGTCGCCGTTCCCCATGCGCGCCTCCCAGGGGTGCGGGAGACCCAGTTCATCGTCGCGACCTGCCCCGAGGGGCTCGATTTCGAGTCTGTGGACGGTCGACCCGTCAACATTCTGGTGGGCGTACTCAGCCCCGCTGACCGGCCACGCGAGAGCATCCGGGCCCTGTCCGAGGTCGCACGGCGGCTTAAGGACCCCGCTGTGCGTCGGGACCTGGTTGAAGCCGATACACCCGCTGCAGCAGTTCGCGCGCTACGCCGGGGCAAGGACCAGGGCGCAGAGCCGAGGGATCTGGGAACCGCCATGCCGGCCCCCGACAGTGCCATGCCGTCCGCCTAGCTACTCCGCGGTCCTAGCTCGACACGCTCCGCGGTCCTAGCTCGACACGCTCCGCGGTCCTAGCTAGACGCGCTCCGCGGTCCAGGCGATGACCCGGGATGCGTAGTTCTGAGTGTCCAACCGGGACATCTGCTGGATGCCGGTGGGACTGGTCACGTTGACCTCAGTCAGGTGGCCACCGATGACGTCCAGCCCGACAAAGAAGAGCCCGTCGCGGCGCAAAGAGGGCGCGACGGTTTCGATAATACGCCGATCGGCCTCGTCGATCTGGGCCGACACCACAGAGCCGCCAACGTGAATGTTGCTGCGCACGTCACCCCGCTGCGGAATCCGTAGAATCGCTCCCAATGGCTCACCGTCGAGCAGGAGAATGCGCTTGTCTCCGGAAGAAACCTCCGGAAGAAATGCCTGAACCATCGCAACCCGACGCCCATTGCGAGTTGCGGCTTCGATGATTGCGTTGAAGTTCAGGTCGTCGCTTGCGAGCGCCATCACGCCCTCGCCGCCAGCACCGTCGAGCGGTTTGATCACGGCGCGCCCGCCTACATCCTCGACGAACTCCCGGATCCTGTCCTTCCCCGCAGCGACGAGGGTCGCTGGCATGAGTTCGGGAAACGAGCAGGCATAGAGCTTTTCGTTGGCCGCCCTGAGCCCGCTGGGCCGGTTGACCACGAGGGTCTCGGTCACCACCCGATCGAGCATCAAGGTGCACCAGAGGTACGCACGATCGAACGGTGGGTCCTTGCGAATGAAGACTGCGTCCACATTGTGCAGGCAAACCTCCTCCGCTCTATCCAGTCGGATCGGAGTGTCGGGATCCCGCTCCATAGTTGCCCGCCGGACGCGGGCGAAGAGCCGCCCATCGCGGAGGCAAAGATCGTGGGCGCCGCAGTGGTCGACACGATGACCGGAGTCTTGGGCCTCAAGCATCAGCGCAAAGCTCGTGTCTTCGTCCACGATCACGGTCGAGACGGGATCCATCACGAAAACAAGATGCATCGGGCTCTACTCGCTAGCAGACTACAGGTTCTTTTCGGCAATCCAACGGTTCGTGAACTCGGCGGCGAGGCTGTATGCCTCGCGCGTCTGCTGCTCAAGGAACTTCTCCACGAGCTTGCCGACGCCAAAAATCTTGACGGTGTTGTCGACCTCCACCATACGCTCGACGCGCTTGTCCCCGCGTGGCTCGATCCAGATCTCGATCTTCGTCTTGATCTTGTCCGCAGCTGCACTCGGGATCACGTCGACCACATAGCGCGAGGTGCTGGGATCGAAAGTCCCTGCTTCTATGTAGCTAGTGACGTGCCCGAAGGCCTTCTTGACCGGACCCGGCAATTCTACTTCTGGGGCTGCCTCGATTCGCTTGGTGATACGCCCATCGTCATGCCGCTCAAAGGAAAGGACGTCGTAGCGAGAGAAGCCCAGGTGATCGATGGACAGCGCCCTGTTGTAGGCCTCGTCGAAGAAGACCTCCCAGAAGGTCTGTGGGTCGGTTTCGATCATGTGACTGATGCGATAGCGCACGGTACCTCTCCTTGGCGAACAAACTACGGGCGCGATCCCAATCAGGTTTCACACACAAGCGCAAGATCGGCTGCCCATGGGAACCACCCGCTGCGAACAACCTAGCCGCCCCAGCCGCGCGGGAAGGTCCTCCCGGGGTACCCTAAGCGCCGTTGGAAAGCTTGACGGTGTCCTCGCGAGCAGCGTTGTCGTTGTCGCTTTCGCCCTCAGGCGTAGCCCGCTCCTCGCCGATCTGCTCCAACGACACGACCACAACCGTCACGTTGTCATCGCCACCGGCAGCATTGGACTCTTCGACGAGCTGTTTGACCGTTGACTCGAGGTCATCCCCGTGACTCTCGACTACCTCGAGAATGCGCTCATCGGGCACCTGCCCGTTGAGACCATCCGAACACAGGACGAAGCGGTCTCCCTCCCGAATATCTTCAACCCCGAGATCAACGACCACGGAGTCCTGCATCCCCAGAGCCCTCGTAATCACGTTCTTTGGAAGCACGTCCATGGCCTCTTTGGGCATGTCTGGCATCATCATCAGGTAGTCGTTGACCAGGGAGTGGTCACGCGTAAGCAGCGTGATTTCTCCGTCCCGCACGCGATACGCGCGGCTGTCGCCCACGTGCGCGATGTAAGCCAGTCGGCGCTCTTCGGACAGCAGCAAGCCCACCACGGTGGTTCCCATCCCCTGCATCGACTGGTCGCTGCAAGAGCGCTCGAAAATCTGCTTGTTGGCCATCTTAATCGCAGCCGACAGACGATTCTCCATCAAGCTGAGATTTGGATCGATCGGGAAAGGCCAGGTCGCGTCATCCTTCTCCGTAGCCTCGAAGAACGCACGCATGCTTTCCGCGGCCATCATGCTGGCCACCTCTCCACTCTGGTGACCGCCCATGCCGTCCGCAACAAGATAGAGCCCGTACTCGTCCAGACAACGGTACGTGTCTTCGTTGTGGTCCCGCTGGAGCCCGACGTCGGTGAGGCCTACTGCCCGTGTCCGCATAATTTCGTATTCGTGACGCCGGCAACGCGACGACAAGCAAAGTCACCTATATTCGCGCAAGGCGAGGGCCAATGTGGAAATAGGTGCACTCTCAAAGTATAGCCTGTGTGGCCTGCGTGGTACCAGCCTCATCTGTTGGGTGGCAATCATCGGGTGTCGTTACGACCCGGATCCGCGCTCGATCCGCGGTGCCATGGATGGCGCAGCCCGGGCTATTGAGGCTAACGACGGAAAGCGCCTGTTTCGTTACATCGACCAGCGCGCACAGCATGCTTTGGGCGGGATTGTTGCGGCGCGTACGGCCGCGCGCAAGCTGATCGAGAGGGACTACCCACCCTCAGATAGGGGCACCGCCATAGCGGCACTGGGCGATGGTGCCAATTTTCCATCCGGCGCAGCCCTGTTCGCGAGCCGCTGTAACGAACATTGCATGCAGAGGATAGGAAGCAAGCTGGGCGCGCCCTTGGAAGAGCAGCCGGCGGGAGACGAAGTCGCCGTGCGGACCTCGCGAGGCGCCACACTAAACGTTTTCTCAGGTAGTCATGGGTGGTACGGAATCGTGTGGCGCAGCCAGGCGTTGTCCGACGAACGGGACCGGGCCTCGCGAGAACTGCGACAAGTGGAACAGAACGCAGCTATCTACCGCAAGCGACGCGCCCTCGCGCCTCCCTAGCTATAGCTAGCTAGCGCTTCAGCGTCAGGGTGATGGGGGGCCAGGCCTCAGCGGGTTCGCCTCCCGACATGTAGCGGTATCGGGCCCAGTTGGCCAGTACGCGCCGCACGTAGTTCCTGGTCTGCTCGATCGGGATGCGTTCCACAAACAGATCCAGCGGGATCGACGAGCCTTGGCCCTTAGCTGCCTTCAACCAGGCGCGAACGCGGTGCTCTCCTGCGTTGTATGCGGCGATCGCTAGCGGTGCTTGGCCTCCGAACTCCCTGAGCAGCTTGCGCACATAGGCGCTTCCCAAGCGGAGATTGTATGAGGGCTCGAAGAGCCTGGCTCGCTCGAACGGTAGCCCCTCCTGGGCCGCATACTTCTCGGCGGTCGCCGGCAGCAACTGCATGAGACCGAGCGCATCCGCGCGCGAGACAACGTTTGGATCGTAGGCGCTCTCCTTCCGGATCAGCGCGTAGATCAGGTCCGCGTCGAGCCGGAACTCCCGGGCCAACCCCGCAACGGCCTCGGGGTACGGTCGCGGAAAGAGCGCTTTCCACAGCACCCGATCGGGGCCCACTGCAGGCCGCCGGTAGAGACCCCGAGCCTCTCGGGCAACCAGATGAAAGGGTCTGACGACCGCGCCCAACGATTGATATGCGGCAACCAGCCGGCGTAGGCCCAACTCACCCGGCCCCGCGCCGCGATACGCACGCTCATCGCGCTGCAAGGCAACGGCCGCATCACGGTCCAGACCGATCGACGCGTAGAACGCAACTGGGGGCGGCAGCGCCGCCGCCACGACCGTTTCGCCGTCGTCTCGACCGGAAGGCTTTGGTTCCTTCGGTGCCTCTTCAGTCCGGGCCTCGAACGGGCCTTTTTCTGGCTCCCCTAGTTCGAGCGACCGCAAGCGCGCCAGCAGCGCATAGTAGTGAAGCGGCTCGACCCTGTAGGCCGCCCGGTAGTGCACCACGGCTCGCTTGCGATTCGCGAGACGCTGCTTCTTCCGGTGCTCGGCCTCCTCCTGCGCCGCACGGCCCGCCCAGTAGAGGCCTCGAGCCCGCACCATCGCCCCGGCACCCGTGCGTGAATAGCGTTGGAAGAGGTCCTCCGCGTCGGAGAAGCGCTTGCGCTCAAACAGCCGCCGCCCAAGCTCGAACAGCCCACTCGCACGTGACCCCGGGGCTCGTTTGCCCGCACGGCCATCCAGAAAACGACGCATCGCTTGCTCTGCTCCGGCGAACCCGTGACGCAGGCTCAACCACGCGGCGAGGTACTCCGCCTGCGGCGCGAAGCGGCTAGTTCGGTGCCTGCGCGCGAAGCGACGGTAGGCGCGCACCGCCTGGCGATCGCGATTGGCGCGAGACAGAGCGCGGGCCGCGTAGAACGCTGCCTCCTCAGCATCAGGCCCCCCCGCGGCGGCGGCCCTGGCAAGCCATTTCGCCGCATCCGGGTAGCGTGTACGGACTCGGAACAGGGCCATGCCGCGATGAAAATAGAGCTTCGCTCGTTCGCCACGAGAGCGCGGCACGGGCACCTCGAACAGCAGCTTCACTGCCTCCTCAGAACGCCCCGCCTTCAATAGCACCAGAGCCCGCTCAACCCGTTGGGTGGGCGAAAGCGACCCCGAGACCCCGAGCTCCGACAGCTGTGCCGAGGCGATCCCGGCTAGACTATGCCCCGGCGCACCGTCGAGCGCGCCCTGCAGCTTAGCCGCAGCATCCTTCACGCGCCCTGCACGTCTCAAGGCTTCCGCATGATGAAGCGCGAGGACAAATCCTTCCACGTCGCGACCCAGCCGCTTCCCGCGCACCTTGGCGAACATGTCCACAGCCTCCTGCGCGCGATCGAGCGCCAGCAAGCATTCACCCGCCAAGGCGTACATGGCAGGCGAGCGCACACCGGCAGCCGCAAGCTCGGTGGCCGCTTCCAAGGCCTGGCCGTAACGACCCGAACGAGCCCACAGGCGCGCCCGGTAGACCTGCAAATCCTCCCACACCTCCGCAGGCATCCCGGTCGGCTCCTTGGGCAGGGCGCGCGCGGCGGCGGCGTAGCGACCGAGCTCCGACAAGACCCGGGCGTGCGCGTAGGCTGCCGCCGGACGCTGCTGATGCGAGCTGGACAGCGCGGCGAACGCCCGCAACGCACCGACTGGGTCCTGCGCCCGCATCCGCGCACAGAGCTTGGCTAGCCCGTCGGCGCGAACAGCGAGCGACCACCCCAGGATCGCACAGCACAAGATGACCAGCATGGCTGGATGGGCCGGAACAGACAGCCACCTCCCTATCCTCGAGATCCTCGTGATGGCCGTAGGACCAGCCGGAGATCCAGCCGGAGACCCCGCCGAGCCTCGTCGCGCCGCTGCCCGCTCCTCGGTCACCGATGGGGCCTCTTTCAGGCCCTGCCGCAATTGGAGTGCGCACGACGCCGCAACCGGGAACTTCTTGGCGAAAAGGCGCCGCGGGCTAGTTCTGGCCGACCCTCTCACCCCTTCGGGACTGGCATGCCCGCGCCGGGATGTCCAGTAAGACCCCACGGCACTGCGATCCCAGCCATGGGCAGAATCCGTATCGTCGGTCGTGACCAGGCGCTCGATGCAAGCTATCCTCCCGCCGCCATGGCCCGCGCCTGTCTGATGTTTGGTTGTATATTGTTCGCCTGTGCCTGTGCCCCCGCCATCGGGGACGCATGTGAGACCGGTCTCGATTGCTCAGCGCAGAGCACCCGCTTGTGCGATCTGACCCAGCAGGGCGGCTACTGCACGCTGCCAAATTGCGAGCGCGACACGTGCCCCGAGGAGGCGGTCTGCGTGCAGTTCCGCCCGAACACCCAGCGACTCTCCAGCAGCTTCTGCATGTTGGAATGCGACAGCGACAGCGACTGCCGCACCGAGCACGGATATCGGTGCGTGCACCAGAACGAGTTCGGAGTTCCGGGAGCTGGTGAGGCACAGGTGCTTGACGGCGAGGACAAGCGTTTCTGCGGCCAAACGACAACCTTGATGCAGGTGGACCCGGAAGCGTCATCGACGCACCCCGAGGACGGAGGCGTACCGCTTCCCGATAGCGGCGTGGACGGCGGGAGCTAGATGAACGCGGCCTTCGTACGCTACCTAGGGTTGCGAACGATGCGGGCCGCGCTGACGGTATGGGCGGTCATCTCGCTTGTCTTCCTGATGATTCACCTGGTGCCGGGGGACCCGGTGGACGTGATCCTGGGGGACCAAGCATCACCAGAAGACCGAGCTGACCTGCGACGGACACTCCGCCTCGATCAGCCATTGCTCTCGCAGTACGGCCATTTCCTGTCGGATGTGGCCGACGGCTCCCTGGGGAACTCGTTCCGGCAGCGCCAAGCTAGCGTGGCCTCTCTGCTCCGCGAAGCCATGCCTCACACGGCGTGGCTAGCGCTGTCGTCGCTCGCCTTCGCGCTCGCGCTCGCTATTCCGCTTGGAGCCGTGGCCGCGCTCAAACGTGGGCGCCTTGGGGACCGAGTTGCGACGACGGCCGCCATGCTCGGGATCGCCATCCCCAACATCTGGCTGGGCCCCTTGTTGGTCCTCGGCTTTGGCGTCCAACTACAACTGCTTCCAATGCCGGGGTCGGACAGCACCACGGGTGCCGCACTGATCCTACCGACCATCACGGTGGGTACGGCGCTGATGGCGATTCTCGCGCGCCAAACACGCGGCGCTCTGATCGAAGTCCTATCCGAACCCTACATTCAAGCTGCCCGCGCTAGGGGGCTTTCCCCAGCGACGGTGTTGTTCAGGCACGCCCTGCGCAACGCGCTCATGCCGGTCATCACAGTAGCGGCTGCCCAGCTGGGGGCACTGCTATCCGGTGCGGTCATCACCGAGAAGATCTTCGAGCGTCCAGGCTTGGGCACGCTGTTCCTTGAAGCCTTCTTCGACCGCGATATCCCGGTCGTGCAGGGCTGCGTGCTCGTCATCGCCCTCATTTACGTGACCGTCAACTTGCTGGTCGATCTGTTCTATGTCTGGATCGATCCGCGCGTAAGGCTGGCATGAACCGGTCTCGGCCTGCGCTTCGCTTGGGACCTCTCATCGTGGGCGCCTTTGCCATGACCGCCCTCGTTGGGCCAGCTCTCTCACCGTACGCACCGGAGGCGATCGCCCTGGAACACGCCTTCGAACTGCCCAGCGCAGACCACCCGCTCGGCACAAGCGACAACGGAACGGACATTCTCAGCGTCCTCTTGCACGGCGCCCGTTTAGCAGCGGTGATCGCGCTGCTGTCGGTGGGCCTATCGCTGGCGGTAGGCACCACACTGGGCACCATCGCGGGCTACTTCGGCGGCAGAACCGACCATGTGGTGAGCGCATTCGCAGACCTGGTTCAGGCCTTTCCCGGCATCTTGCTCGCAATCGGGATCATGGCGCTCACCGCCAACCCCGGGATCACGCACGTGGTGGTCGCCCTGTCAGCTACCGGCTGGGTCTTGTTTGCGCGCATCGCGCGCGCCCAAACGCTGACCCTTCGCCAAATGGAGTTCGTGCTGGCAGCACGGGCGCTGGGCGCCGGCCAGCTGCGAATCCTAGCACGCCACATCGCGCCAAACTTATGGGGACCGCTCGTGGTACAAGCGACCTCCGGCCTGGGTATGGCGATACTTGCGGAGTCGACCCTCTCGTTCCTGGGCCTCGGCCCGGGGGCGCGCGCGAGCTGGGGGGCACTGCTCGATCAGGGAAGCGCCGTCCTGCTTCGCTTCCCGCATGTGGCCCTGATCGCCGGAAGCGCGATCTCCTTGACAGTACTTGGCTTCAACCTGGCGGGTGACTGGATGCGAGATCTTGCTGATGCGCGTTCAGTGGAAGCCAACGCGTCCAACTGATGTTCCGGACACCACGGAATTGATTCCTGGGGCGTGAGTGTGAGACGATGTGGTTGCGATGTTCTTTCGCCAAGCCCGAAGTTCGTCTCCACCACCCCGCGCGCCCGTTGCTCGGGAGCTCGCTTCTCTAGTCGGCGAGCATATGCCAGGAGCCGACGATCAAGACGTGCGGATCGTCACTGCGATCGCAGGCCTGTTGGCCGTCGTAGCATACGCTGACCGCGAGTATTCGCAGGACGAGCGTGCACGCATCCGTGCCGACCTAGCGCGCCTCCACACGTTGCCACCGGAAGGTGTGGACGCCATCTGCCATTTGGTCGACAGGGCGATCGTCGAACTGGGCACGGCCAACAGCCAGAACTACACCCGGGACCTGCGCGAGTTGGTCGAGGTCGAACTACGCCGAGAGGTCCTCGATGTGCTCGTGGACTTGGCGGCATCCGACGGCGAGATCTCCCTTTCTGAGTCGGACCTCTTGCGACGCACCGCCGCGTCGCTGGGCCTGACGCAGGACGACTACAACTCCTCCCAGAAACGGCACAACGACCGCCTTTCTGTGCTGAAATAGGCGAACGCCTACCCCCACATCAACTGCCCAGGGCGCCGGTTCACCGACACGTGAGCCAGAAGTTCTGCTGGGTTTGGCGTGCACCTTCCCAGCAATCAGGAATTTCCACCCGGGACACCCCCGCAGCCATAGGCAAAAAGTCTCGACCAGGTATGACCTGGTCTGGGCCGCTCGGGTTACAAACAGGAGTATGGTGGAGCATGGTTTAGCCACGAACGCGGGGGGACGACATGGGAGGTGAACGGGTCGCGCGGGTTGCGGTCTGGGCGGTGGTGACAGCCCTCGCCTGCTCCGGAGACGTCGGCACGGGCAGCAACCCGGGCAACCCATCGGACGACTCCGGGCAACCGAGCGGACCAGGAGCGCCCGGCAACGTGCCGGACAACGGAAACGATCAGGAGCCGGGTGGCACCGACCCCATCAGATCACCCGAGGACGGCGATTTCGTGGGCGAAGCCAGCGAGACACCGTGCGCTCCTGGCGAGGCCGAGCCCGCCACCCGACTGGTACGCCTGACACACACTCAATACAACCGCACCATCTTCGATCTGTTGGGCCTAGACACCGAGCCCGCGAACGCCTTCCTCACCGATGCAACCTTCGCCGGCTTCGACAACAGCGCCGAAGGCCTGATCGTGCCCGATCGCCTCGCGCGAGACTACCGACGCGCAGCCGAGGAGCTCGCTGCCACAGCGGTTGCCGATGTCGACGCGCGCAACCTCCTTATCAACTGCACAACGAGCGATGCAGATTGCGCTCGACAGACCATCGAATCACTGGGCCGACGCGCGTTCCGTCGGCCGCTGACGCAGATGGAAACCGCCGCGTATCTGGATCTACACACACAGGGCGACGCCCTAATCGGCAGCGGCAGCCCATTCGACGATGGCCTCCAACTCGTCCTTGAAGCGATGCTGCAGTCACCCAAGTTCCTCTACCGCGTGGAGCTCAGCCAGGACACAAACGCCGAGGGGTTCGTCCTGCTGAACGGCTTCGAAGTCGCGACCCGGCTTTCCTACATGCTCTGGAACACAATGCCCGATGACGAACTGCTCGACGCCGCCGAAACGGGCCAGCTGGGTAGCCCCGATGGCGTCGCCATCCAGGCCGACAGGATGCTGAAATCCCAAAAGGCGCGACAGGTGCTCGACGACTTCGCTCGCCAGTGGCTCGATTTCGCTCGCTTCGAGGACCTCAGCAAGGACCCCAATCAGTTCCCCGATTGGAGCTCGACGATCAGCGACTCGATGGCGGAAGAGGTGCGTCTGTACCTGCGCGAGATCGTGTTCGAGCGACAAGATCCGTTCGCGCAGCTCTACACGAGCAGCTTTACCTACGTCGATGATGCCCTGGCCCCATACTATGGCTTGCCCACAACGGGGCGCGATGGGTTCGAACGCGTGGAGCTGGATCCAGCCGAGCGCGCCGGACTGCTGACGCAGCTTGGCTTCCTTACCTCGCACGCGTTCCCAGACCGAAGCTCACCCATCCATCGCGGTGTGTTCGTGCATCGCAGAATCCTTTGCTCGAACCTGCCTGACCCACCCGGCGACGTGGACTTCAACCTGCCGCCCATAGAGGGGGACATCAAGACGACCCGCCAGCAAGTTGAGGTCCACACGTCGCCGGCTGCGTGCAACGGATGCCACGGGATCATCAACCCGGCAGGGTACGCGTTCGAACACTACGACGCCGCGGGTCAACACCGCACAACGGACCACGGCGAGCCGGTGGATGCCAGCGCAAGCCTGACAATCGATGGCGAAAGCGCTTCATTCGATGGCGCCCTCGAGTTCTCTCAACGGATCGCGGAATCCCAGGCCGCGCGCCACTGCTTCGCAACCCAGTATCTGCGCTACGCCTACGGCAGACGCGAGAACGGCGGAGACAGCTGTACACTCGACTACTTGGCGGACCAACTGGGAGAGGAAGGATACGCAGTAAAGGACATGATCATGGACCTGACGCAAACCCGCGCGTTCCTGCTGCGCAAGGCGGAGGTGACACCGTGAGCACACTACGTCGCCACGTGCATCGCCGACGTTTTCTGCGAGGGCTCGGCGGCATCGCGCTGGGCCTACCCTTCCTCGAGTCCCTCGTGCCGAAACTTGCCCGAGGCCAGATGCTCACCCAGCCGAAGCGCTTTGTGCTCTTCTTCGAATGCAACGGCGTGAACATGGACCGCTTCTGGCCGAGCGCCTACGGAACGCTCACACCTGGGTCCTTCGGCGCGAACCAAGCCCTCTACCCCATTCGCGACTACGCCGATCGTCTGCTGATCCCTCGAGGCATTCACATGGTGCCAAAGGGCTTCGGCTGGGACGGTACCGCGGGATGCGATCACTCGATGGGTATGGGGCAAAAGCTAACCGCGACCAACCTGCAGGACACGGAGGACCTGTATGCCAGCGGCATCTCGGTGGACCAGGAGATGGCCAAGAGCATCAACCCAGGCGGCCGATCGCCACTCAACCTGCGGGTCGGGCCGCACCGCCGCGGTGTGTTGGGCTCGATTTCGTACACGGGACCCGGGCAACCTGCGATCGCTGAAAACAACCCCTACCTTGCCTATCAGGACTTCATGGGTGTGGCTAACGACAGCGCCACGAGCCAGATGATGGCCGAGAACCTGCGCCGACGGAGCGTCCTGGACTTGGTCGCCGATGACTTCGAACAGCTCAAGCGCGCCGGTATCAGCAAGGCCGATCAGGACAAGCTCGACATGCACTTCTCCGCTGTGCGGGAGGTAGAGCAGGCCATGGGCTCAGCCGGCCTGATCGGCTGCAACCTACCCACCGACGTGACCAGCCAGCTGATGGCAATCGACCCGGACAACGTCGCCTACGACTCCGAGTTCAAGACCATCGGGCGACTGCAAATGCAGGTCATGGCGCTTGCCATCGCATGTGACTACACACGCGTTGCGACGCTGCAGCTCGGCAACGGATCTGGTGGACCGATCTATACCTGGGACGGGATGAACCACCAGTACAACCATCACAAGCTGTCCCATGGCAACACCAGGGATGATGATAGCGGCGACGCGGTGGCCGGGTACTTGGACATGATTTACGAGATCGACCGCTGGCACGCCGGTGAGTTCAAGTACCTACTGGACCTGTTGGACGCCTACGACGAAGGAGGCAGCAGCGTGCTCGACAACAGCGCGGTCGTGTGGGCAAACGAGCTGTCAGACGGGAAGGACCATGACTTCCGGGACCTGCCGTTCGTCATCGCGGGTAGCTGCGGCGGTTACTTCCGCACCGGCGAGTACATCAAGGTCACCAACCAGGACAACACGCGCAACGATGCCGATGCACCTCACAACAAGCTGCTAACCACCTTCCTCAATGCCGTGGGCGCGCGCAAACCGGATGATTCGCCCTACACCAACTTTGGCGACTACGGAGACAGCGGGATCTACACACAGCTCGTCCGCTAGCCCGCATCCATCACCAAGGCACGCGATGCTCGTGCAAGTGATCGGCTTCGCAGGGCTTTCGCTGAAGGAGGGAATACTCGCTGTATTTGCGACTGAAGCGAAAGCCCTGCGGAGTCGAGCAATTGTGCGCGGGCTAGGGCAGCGAAAGCCGTATGAAGCCGAAGAACAAGCGAGGCGATGGGGAGTTCACCATCATTCCGGCCTAACGGCATAGCAGGCGAGCCAACTGGTGTCGCAAACGCAGGCGCTGAATCTCCCGGGCACCGTGGTCGATTGCCACACGCACGCCGAACGCAAGAGCCGAGAGCAGGAAGGTCCAGCCGAGCACGACACCAACCAGAGCGTGAACCATCCCGGCACCCGAAAGGTTGACGCAGATGTGAAGCAGGGCGCCAAGCGCATAGGCGGTTAGGACAATCCGCACAACGCGAGCGAAGTCGCGCAGAAACGCATTCTCCCCAACACGCACGGTCACGAAAGAGCCGCTGTGCCGCGACTCGATCTCCACTTCGATCGGTGCAGACAGAGGGTCGCACGCCACCAATAGCTCAAGTGCGAGCACCTGCCGATGGGGCGTGACACGAGGGGCGGACGGCCCAAGCCGGCGCAACCGCGCGGCTGCATCAGCCGGCGATAGGGGAGAACTCAGAGCATAGAGTTCCTGTGCCTCAAGGTCTGACACGCGTGCCAAGCATGCCCCGGCCGTTGCAGTCGCACCAGGCTCCCCATCGGGGGCTGTAGGTGCTTGGCGCCCTCGCACACCGTTGTGCCGACCCGTGGGTGGACCTGCCCGGACCCGGCATCACGGCGAGGTGGGCCGCAGATCACATCTGAGCCGATCAACCCAGGCCGAATGCAAGCGCGCCAGGCTCCCTATCGGGGGCTGTAGGAGCTTGGCGCCCTCGCACACGATTTCGCCAGCCGGTTGGGAGCTGCCCGGATGACCTCACCGCCCGGTGGGCCGCACGTCCGAGTCGATCAACCGAATTCTGAAAACAGGGACCAGACGTCCCACGGCTCGTCCGGCACGACATGATCTACTTCGGGGTGAACGTCATTGGCCGGGCAATCCCCCGGATATGTCTGCATCAACACACGCTTGACCCGCGGGTGCCGACGGGCAACGAAGCGCAGCAGGTCGTTCGGGTCGGTTGACTCCAGCCGCGCACTGACCAACACAGCGCGAATCCTCGCACCTTGATGCTCGAGCGCCCAGATCGCCTCAAACGGAGATGCTACAGCGATCACGTCGTAGCCTAGCCGCTCGAGCGCGCCGGTGAGCCGCTTGCGCGTATCCCGGTGGGCATGGACGACGAGGACGCAGTCGGTTTGAGAAAGGGACTCCTCACCATCTCGAGTCGGTGCAAGCTCCGGCAGGGAGGCTGCTGTGTGACGGCTGTCTTGCGTGAAGGCCAACCCCATACCCGTCGTGCCGTCTGCACCTTCAAAGCGGCGAACCACGCGGGCAGACACGGTCAAACGCCGACCGTCAGCGATGCTAATCACCGTGGCGCAGGTCTCCCCCACTGGCCTCAAAGGGCCGTCTCGCAGCTGGCAACCACCCAAGGAGATGTCAGCTACGTGGTATCGCTTGGCGGTTGCGCCGTCGCACCACATGACTGCCGTGCCCTCCACCTCCGTACGCTTGGTGCGTCTGCGGTCCGATCCCACTTCCATCGCGTTGCCTACTCCTCCGACAAGGGTCGCACCGGACGCTCCACAGAGATCGTCCGCCACGAGGTAGAGCATTCAAGAGCCGTGCCACCAACCACCCTCTCCAAGCACAGCGACGAAACCGACATATTGTGGCTAAGTTGGGGACAGGCTGTGGTGAGAGTGCCGATCACATGTCCCGACCAGGGGCGCAGTCGAATCGACCACCCGTTGTGGTGATTCCGTCCCAGAGCCTTCTATGAGGCGGGTCAAGGGCATTTGCGATGTTTGAGTCTTGTTCGGCTGTGGCC
>JAPPOR010000477.1 GCA_028817905.1 Myxococcales bacterium | reverse complement strand
GAGCCCGAGGCGATGCAGCCGGACGCCATGCCGACGGGGCCCGTGGAGCCCGAAGCCGTGGAGCCCGAAGACATGGAGCCCGAGGCCATGGTGCCCGAGGCCATGGTGCCCGAAGACATGGAGCCCGAGGCCATGGAGCCAGGCAATCCCCAAGACGAGCTAGACGAAGTACGGCAGTACTGCGTCGACTACATCAACATGAAGCGCGCCACCATCGACCTGCCGCCGCTCAGGCGTGCCAACCCGGAACAGGAGTCCTGCTCGGATGACGGCGCCAAGAAGGACGGAGACTCGGGCCGCGCCCACGGGTCCGCGGGTGACTGCCGCCGGGTGGGCTTGTATGGATCTCAGAACACGTGCCCGGGCTACCCGGTCGGCGGCCGCCGCGCCTCGACGCTCATGGACGCGCTCCGGGTGTGCCTGGACCAGATGTGGGCCGAGGGAGAGCCCCCCGAGGGCTTCGACGCATGCATCGCCGATCGGACCGGCTGCTTCCTCCGGCACGGTCACTACATCAACATGGTCAACAACAACGGCATCGTGGCCTGCGGCTTCTATGAGATGGACAACGGTCGCTGGTGGATGAACCAGAACTTCGGCCGGTGACGCTGGCATTCGCCCTTCAGGCTACCCAACTAGCTCAAACAGGGAGACGGCGTCGTCGCCGACCTGTGTCGAGCTCAGCTCTCCGCTGACGGTAGAGACCACCTCCGGATCCGGCATACGGAAACCTTCACCCGTGTCCAGCAGGGCGGCGATACCGACGACCGCTGACCCCTCGTCGGTGAAGTGGCTCAGCAGTACGGGGCGGTAGTCTCCCGCCGAATCCCGAAAGCCGGGCAGCTGGCCATCGGCAACCTGCTGGTCGAAGCAGGTGACCGTTACGTCGACATAGTGGTCCAGCTCGGCCTTGACGTACTCGGTCAGCGCGTCAACCATCTCTTGGGAAGGTTGCGTCCGGTCTGCGGCTGCGACGAGCTCCAGGCTGTCGTCGCCCCACAGAAACAAGAACCCAGACGTGGCACCGGCCCGCTCCATCATCACCCGCAGCGCGACCCGGTGCCGCTCGTGTGAGTCGGACAAGGTCGCGAGCTCCGTCTGGATTCCCGCAGCCTCGCTCGCGCGCCCAGCTGCTTGTTGGGCCATCGGTGACATCGAGTCGCTGGGCACGCCCGCGCTACGGCCCGCTTGCAGAAGACGCTCGTGCTTCGCGTAGAGGGCGGGGTTGCCACCTGCACGGTATTTCTCGCCGGCCCGCACAGCCGCGACGCGGAATCCCTCGTGGTCGTTCGCGTAGAGACAGGCCCGTGCGATGGTCTCGTGCAGCTGCCCCATGGGCACGCCGTCGATGCCATCCGCATCGGCCGCCGCCCGCAATCGCTCCAGCCGGCGAAGCCCGGTCTCAGCAGAGCCGGTCGCGGCCTCGGCCAGGGAGAGCACTCGCTCGAGGCTGCGCTCGGTGTCGGGCCCCAGGTCCACACGCTCGCAGTCAGCCACAGCGCCACGGGCAATATTCAGGCCCTGCTGGGCGCGACCTGCCCCCACCAGAGCCTCGACCATCGAGACGTTGGCACGCGCCCAGGCTGCGTGCTCGCCCGCAGCGGTCAGGTCGAGTGCTTCCTGATAGTCGGCGAGCGCATCCTCGAGCTTGCCTCTGAGCGCGTGGTAGTCACCGCGGGCGACGTGCATGAAGGGGCTGAAGCCCTCGTGCTGGTGCTCGACGATGCTCTCCAGGTTGCGCACGCTCTGCTTGAGGGCCAAGAGGTCGCCACACAGTGCGTGGCCATGGGCCGCGAGCTGCACGAAGCCTCCGTCACTGGCATAGGGCGTTCGCATCACCAGCTGATCCAGCTGCTCCTGCGTGCGGCGGGCCTTCGGGGCATCGCCGTTGAACAGGTGCATGAGCAGCCGGATCTCCAAGGCTCCACACAGCCACGAGTGACCCGCCCGCTGCAGCACGTTGCCTTCCTGGGGCAGCCCCTGCAGCGGGTCTTCCAGCAAGGCGGCCGAGGCTTCCGCGCGCGCGCCTCCGCGCACCGCCCAAAAGCTGCCCTCGGTCTGCAACAACAGCCCGCGGCCGATCTGCGCAAGAAAGTATAGCGGGTTTTCGGGACGCGGAACCACGGCCCCCTCGTAGTACTCGAACAGCTCCTGACGCAGCTCGCGGGCGGCGTCCACGCGGCCCGTCACAAAGGCCAAGGCATGCCGGATCGTGTTGCGCATGCCCCTAAGCCGTGGGACGAGGTGCTGCAAGCGTTCCACGAAGCCGAGCAGGAAGCGTAGCAACCGCACATCGTAAGCTTGACGCGCGATGTTTTGGCCCTGGCCAGTGGTGAGGATGGAGAGTTGAAGGGCTTCGGTCGGCTCTAGCACCCGATCGCGTGGATCCGCTGCGTCGTAGGTCTGCGTGGCTCGGGCCAGGCAACCTCGCATCCGCTCTTCATCGCTTGCACTTGGGCCAAGCGCCTCCCAATGCTGAAACCCCAGGACGGTCTTCAGCTGCTCCACGATCGGCTCGATGCATGCGCGCCCCAAGGATGGATCGTGGATGTTGGCCAGCTGGATCACGGCGCGACGCAGGATGTGGCGCTCTCGCTCGGAGCCGCCCCGCGCCTCGCTGATCTCCAGCAGACGTTGCCGCGTCTGGACCGCGACCGCCGTGTCCTCGGCATAGGCGCGCAAGCGCCCTATGGGCAGGACTCCCTTCTGTCCCCCCATGACGTCATCATAGTCCTCGACCACGGTCTGCAGGGCCCCCTGCTCATCCCCGGCCATCAACAGGTGGTCAGGGACGGTCATGGTGTTGCCACGAGCCTTGAAGACCTTGGCAAGCCGTCGGTGAGTAGCCTGCAGCGTCGAGCGGTCCAACATCGACCGGATCGCGTCCCCGTAGGCAGCCTGTGCGAGGCGGTACGCGTCGTCATCGGCGACCAGGATACCGGAACGAACAAGCTCACCGATCGCCGCAAACGCCCTAGCGGGTCCGTCGCCCCCTGCGTCGGCCTCAGGCAACAACTGTTGATATTCGCCCAGGGAAAGGCGCAACGTTGTGAATGCTACCCCTTGAACGACCGACAGCGCGTCCGGACTGAGGTCGCGCAAGCGCTCGACCAGGGCATCCTCGAAACTCTTGGGAAGATCGTTCTCGCGCAGCGACGCAGGCAGGACCCAGCTGCCGCGCCGGTAGCTCGCGATGCCGCGCTCGACCAGATGCTCGCAAAGCTCCATGCAGTTGCGAGGCCGGCCCTGTGCGAGCCGACCAACCCAATCGGCAACCACCCCTACGTGCGGGACCTCGCCGAAGAGCGAGCGAACGAGAGCGTGCATATCCTCAGCTTCCAGAGGACTGAGCGACACCTGTGGCGCCGCGCGGCGGAGACCAGCCAACGCTACCCGGTCCTCACCCGCGTCATCGAGTATCGTGACCACCACCGCCAGCCGACGACGCGCAGCGCGGTGGACAAGAGCGGTGAGAATGCCAAGAGACTGGTCGTCGGCGTACTGAAGATCGTCCACCGCAATGACCATGCAGCGCTCCCGCGAGACGCTCTCGAACCAATCCGCCAGGGCCGCCATCGCCGCATCGTCGGCCTCGCGAGCACCGCCCAGGGGAGGCGCATGTGTGTTGGCTGGTAGGGAGAGCCGCTGGACGAGTTCGGGAAACACCCCGGAGATCGCTTGGCAGTATGGCTCGCAGTGGCTGCGCGCGAGGTCCGGTAGCTGCCCGACGAGGGAATGCGCAAGCTCCCCGACCACCGCAAACGGACGCCCCGCCTTGCCGATCGCGCTGGCGCTAAGCACCGTTGCACCCGTGAGCTTGCCCTCGAGTGCCATGGCGTCCAGTAGGCGGGTCCTCCCAATGCCGGGCGGACCCTGCACAATGGTCGCGCCGCCGCGCCCCCTCGCCGCCCGCAGTACCTGCTTGCGCAGGCGCACCAGCTGGGGATCGCGTCCGACCATGGTAGGCGCCTCAAGATAGGCGCGAGCCACCTCGACCGACTCGTCCGCTTCGAGCGCTGCGATCGCCGAAAGGCGCTCGATCACCTCCCCTGCACTCGTGGGCCGGGCCATGCGGTCAAGGCTGATCATGGAGGTCAGCAAATCGTTTAGCTCATCGGGCACGTCCCGGTTCAGCGCGGGCAGAGCCCGCGGACGCGAGCGCCACAAGTCACGCAGTTGGCTGATGCGGCGCGCAGGATAGGCGTGTCGACCGCTGAGAACGAAGTAGCCGAGCGCACCGAGGGAGTAGAGATCGGCCCGTGCGTCCAGGGACTGATTGTGCAGCACCTCGGGAGCGATGCAGGGCGGTGTTCCCACGATCGAACCCGCCACGCCAAAGGTCGCCATGGCGCCGAAGTCGAGCAACTTGGCCCGACCAGCGCGGTCCTTGTGCACGTTGCCGGGGCTGACATCGCGATGGAGCAGACGGCGCGAGTGCAGGATGGCCAACGAAGATGCGACGTCTCGGAGGACTGCGCAGGCCTCCCGCCAGGGCATCGGCGCCAGGGTCCTTAGATCCTCTCCCCCAAGCAGTTCCATCGTATAGTAGGCGCTGCCGTCCGCACTCAGGCCGTAGTCGTATACCTGGATGATGCTGGGGTGGGTGAGTTCCCGAAGCGCATGGTATTCGCGCGCGAATAGCGCCGCGAGCGCGGGTCGCTGCTCAACCACCTGGGGCTTGAGCCGCTTGAGCGCAACCGTCCGATCCGCGGTCAGGTCGTGGCATCGGTACACCTCACCCATGCCGCCTTCACCCAAGAGCGCCTCAAGGCGGTAGCGGCTGTCCACAGCAGGGTCCGCGCTCTCGAAAGACCTGCTGCTCTCAGTCCGCTCGTGCACCACCATGAATTCTATCAGCCGATGCGAGTCCGCGTCTATGTGCGGCGATGGGTGTTACGCTCCGCAAGGTCGCATTCCGCGCCCAAGAGCCTGTGTCAAGAAGTGTAGAGCGCGGCGGCACCCCTGGAAATCTCAGGGTCTCCGCTGCCGACATGCACCGCACGTAGGGATTGCCAGCACCCAGTGGCCCGACTCGACTGGTGAACCGAAGACCAAGCGAGGCGCCGGGAGGTTGATAAAATATCCGGGCTAGAATGGGTTCGCCGGGATGCGCGAGGCCTCGGTGCTAGGCACAGCAACGACCGGTGCCTGTTCTTGCGGCGGGGTCGTGGACGGCTTTTCGATCGGCGTGACCTGCAGGACCGGCGGCGACCCTTCATCAGCCACGACGGCCTGCGCCGTGGGCTCTTGCGGTCGCTCCGACAGCGACAGGGCCGCCTTCCCATCGGCCTGACTGGGACGACGCGCCTTGCGACGGCTGGCAAGAGCCTTGCGACGGCTCGCAGGGGCCTTGCGACGGTGAGGAGCCGACTCGTCACGGATCGTCCCGGTCCCGTTCGCACTTGAGGGCCGAGCTGGGCTGGCACGACCGGCAGAGGCCGCCTCCTGCCCTACTACGGGTAGCGCGGCACGCTTGCCTGACTCCGCAAACGCGGCCGCTCCGCCGCGGACGGTCGCCGGGACGCCTTCACTCGGGCTCACGTCAGCTGACGCGCCCGCCGATACGGGAGCCGGCTCCGCCGGATCAACGGTGGGTTTGATGGCCTCAGCGACCTCGGCACCCGAGTCGTCATGGGCGCCCGCCCGACCTGGGTCATAGCCGACCGACAGCACCATGACCGTCAGACCGGCAAGCAGCGAGCAAACGCCACTTCCCACCCAAAACAGAGCCGAACTCTGCTCACCTCTCCTAGCATCACTCATGGATCCATCACGCCCATCGGCGAGACGCTAGCACGGCACTTCGGGTCCACGCCTTTGCGATTGCGGCCAATGGGATGCCACGTACGACCGGTGCCGGATCAGCTGTGCAACCCGCTTCACCCCACCTCCTACCGCTGCTACAGCAGTCTGGACGAGGTCGTCCAGGCCCTCTATCGCGATTTTGGGCAGCACCCGACTGCGGACGCTCCTCGGCCCCGACTCCCTGCCGACGGAGTGGCGTACGATGCTGAATCACGTCATCGATGATTCACGGCGCATCGGCGAGGTACAAGGAGCCTTGTTTCGGGAAGAACTACGTCCCGGCTCCCGCGCGCGTACCATCAACGGCGCCGTGTGAGCGACAGACGAAAATGATCGCCCAGTGGTTTGAAGCGGGTACCGGTCAGCCTGCCCACCCGGGATTGGTGAAAGCGCTCATCTATCTGCTGCAGATCATAGGGCTGCACGCCGCCACCGACCGGCGCATGTCGGATGCGGAACTCCACGAGCTCAAGGACGCCACCGCGTTTATCGTGGAGTCGGTGGTGCTCCGCTACCTGCAAGAGCCGGATGCACGGCCAACGCCGCGTACGGGACACTGACGCGTGTGTGCCAGCAACCGGTCAGAACAGCCGATCGGGCACGGCCGCGGCCGGCAAGCGGACCGGCACAGGGCAGCACTCGACCGGCCCATCGTAACTCCTCCGATGAGAAGCGATGGGCCGATCCCCTCAACCGCTGGTTAGGGTTGACGATCGCCTGGGCGCACTGCATATCGGGCGCATGATACTTCGTGAAGCCAGCTGGTTGAGCCTGCTCGTGAGCACTCGGGGAACGGTGCTGTCGCGGATCTGGCTTCGCATCGTGCTGATCACCTTGGTCGCCCTCGTCATAACATGGCTGCACCTGGAGGAGGGCTGGTTCGAGCGCTCCCTGACGCCGCTGCCGTTCACGCTCATCGGGCTCGCGCTCGGCATCTTTCTCGGCTTTCGCAACAACACCAGCTATGACCGCTTCTGGGAGGGCCGCAAGCTCTGGGGTGCGCTGGTCAACGCCTCCCGCAGCTTGACGCGACAGATCTTGACACTGATCGACCTGCGAGCCGAGGCCAGCGCGGGCAAAACGCCCGATCCCGTGCACCGCGAACTGGTCCACCGCCACATCGCCTACGTCCATTGTCTGCGTCACCATCTGAGGGACCAGCGCGAGGCTCTGCCTGAGCTGTCCGAACTGCTGTCAGCGTCCGAGCTATCCGCCCTGGAGGCCGAGCACAACCGGCCGGTGGCCCTATTGCAATGGCAAGCCGACCGCTTCGTAGAGCTGTTCCGCAACGGAAGCATCAGCGAATACCACCTGCCCGTGCTCGAGGCGAGTCTGACGGAACTAACCGGTATCCAGGGTGGCTGCGAGCGCATCAAGAGCACGCCGATCCCCTACAGCTACACGGTGCTCATTCACCGGTTGGTGGCGTTCTACTGCTTTGCCCTACCCTTCGGGATCGCCGACGCCGTGGGCATGTTCACGCCCCTGGTGGCGCTGATGGTCTCCTACGCGTTCCTCGGTCTCGACGCGATCGGCGACGAGATCGAAGAGCCATTCGGCCTGGATGTGAACGACCTGCCCTTGACCACCCTATCCCGGATGATCGAAGTAAACTTGCGGCAGCGCCTGGGCGAGCATCCCTTGCCTCCCCTGATGACCGCAGAGGATGGCTGGCCTGCTGACCTAGCAAGGGCCCCTATTGCCTCGGCGCCGCCTGCTGAGCGCCAGACGCGGTCTTGGCCAGCTGGGCCTCGATGTCGCTCCAGTCGGTCATTCTCCCCATCTGAAGCACGTCGAAGATCTCTTTCGCGTGGGCGTTGGACGTCAGGCGCGCCAGCACCACCAACGCGGCCTGGTAACTTACGAGGCTGCCGTTGGAAGTGACCACGGAACCGTCCGCAACGACGTTCTTGTCTTCCTGGACGTGCACTTTCGGGTAGCGCTTCTGAAAGTCGGCCTCGCCTCCCGCCCAGGTCGTCGCGGGGCGGCCATCGAGCAGACCCGCCTGCGCGAGTAGATAGGCGCCCCCGCAGTTGCTCGAAACGAGCTGAGCACGCCCGCCCACCGAGCGAATCTCCGACACGAGTTCGCTATTCTTCAGGAGCGGGGCCAGATCGTAGCTCGATGGAACGATCAGTGCGGTCAATGGCGCGTCCTCGTCAAGGACGCCATCAGGAACCAGTTTCAGCCCCTCCTCCGTAGTCAGCGTCGCCTGCGCCTCGGGTGTGAGCAAGACCACGCGCCCGTCCGCAAACCATGGCTTCTTGACAGCAGCCCCGAACACCTCCAGCGGAGCCGTGATGTCGCTGGTCAGTACCCCATCGAAGCCCAGCACGCCCACAATCCGCGTGGAAGCTGCGTTCGCGCGCCAACCCTGCGGCGCCGCCTCCTCCTTGTCAGACGCCGGGGGCGCCTTACCGCTTGCGGGCTTGTCTGCCGCGATCGGTGGTGCCTGCACGGGCGCGGTGCTTGTCGCAGACTTAGTGCTTGTCGCGGACGTGCTGCCAACATCGCACCCGACTGCGAGCGACAGCACAACCACTACCCAGACACCCGCAAGCTTGCGCATGGTTCCCTCCATTCCCAGCAGGCCCGCCTGGACCCATCTTCACACGTGGTTCGTCTAGCCTATGCCCCCGAACGCGGCCAGGTGACTGCGGGCACCTATTGTGACAGGAAGACCATCGCCCCGCGAGCACTCCGATAGCGCACGCAGGTACCCCAGGCAAGCGATTGCACAATGCCGATGGAGCCCACACACACGCGCCGGTCGCGGGGTGATGGATGTGGCCGATCGGGAACGCGGTGTCAGGGCGAGCAGCAGCCGCACTCCGCAGGGCAGAAACCATGGGGTCCGCTGGTGCAGCACGGCCTGTCCTCCGGAAGCGATGGGCGGCAGAGGCGCTCCTCCCAGTCGATGGACTGATAGACCCATCGGCCACGAATGCAGATCGGGACTCTACACGGTTTGCATATCTTGCCGCAGCCGATCCTGGGCGGCCTCGGCAGGGGGCATACCAGATGCTGAACGATCGTGGGTTCCGAGGCGACTTCCACCGGGCGGGCGCTGGTCGTAGCGCCCGAACCAGCTGCGGTCATGTCCACCTCGTGGGCTCGGGCAAGCTGCCAGTGCTGCGAGTTGACCTCCGCCGAATCCTCAGGCTGGTCGGCAGCGCACCCGGCAAGGATCGCGCAAACCCATAGCGCCGCGCAGGTCACGCCCCTGGTGGGACCCTTCGTGCTTTTTTCGTGTGTCCAGTGATGCATTGATTGTGCTCCTTTCTCGTTGAGTAGCGCTGAGCCCGTGCGTTGCTGCGGCGCTCCGCTACGCCGATTGCCCCGCTCCGAGCTGAGTGCATCCAGGCGCTGCGAAGACGCTGTATGCGCCATCCCATCGCCGCTGCTTGTCCCTAGCACGCAGTACCGAGAGCAAACTTTGCCGATCGTCCGGGTTCCATGGCTGGGTCGAGAAAGGCGCATATCGGTGGGATGTGGATGAGACCGATCCACGCGGGACCGCATGGCCTTGCTAGCGTTTGCGGGGGAGTTGGCCACGCAGCCCTCGAGGGTCCCCAGGGTTCTCGCGCCCCTAGCCCGCATCCATCACCAAATCACGCGCCCTCGCACAAGTGATCGACTCCGCAGGGCTTTCGCTTCAGTCGAAAGTACGGTCTAGTATTCCCTCCTTCACCGAAAGCCCTGCGAAGCCGATCGCTTGCACGATCATCACGTG
>JAPPOR010000775.1 GCA_028817905.1 Myxococcales bacterium | reverse complement strand
TTTATTTCTTCCGTAGTTCCAGAATCTTAGGCGTTCTGGGACGGGCACTAGCTAGAACTGCCCGAAGCCCGGGCCGTTTTCCGGAGGGTCGGCGAGGTACCGGATGAGATAGTCGAGCCCGGTGACGGTGCCGTCCTCGCTGGCGCAGGCGACGAAGGCTTCGCATCCGGCGGCCGCGTGGATCGCACACGGATCCTCGGCGAGCGCGTCCAGACAAGCGTTGACGTCGTCCCTGCTGCAATCGGGGGCCGGGGCGTTCTTGCATCCGGCGGCGCTGGACACCTCGAGCCCCGACGCGCCATCCTGGCACCCCATAGTACCCTCGCTGGCCCCGGCCGCGTCGAACGACATGGACAGGACGTCCACGCTCTCTTCGCAAAATGCGTGGTACTCCGCCTCCGAAAGGGCAGACACCTGAGGCGCCGCCGAGTTGTCCGCGTTCTCACTCGCGCATCCCATCAAACATACAAGACAAGAGACCAAGCTTGCGTATCGCACTTCCATACCCCCTGAGCTGATTGACCTGGACGCATGCGCGCCCCACGGCGCTCATTGCGCCGCAAAAAACTCGCCAAGCGTGGCCTGCTTCACGTCGAAGCGATCGGTATTGAACACCGATACATGTGAGCCACTGACGCGACCATAGAGATGCCGGTAGAGCGCGGCGAAGTCCTCATCCGGATGCGAAGCCACCCGCTGGGACAGTTCGTACGCGAACTGATCGGCCACCCAGGCCGGCAACTCCGAGAAGTAGTTGGCCCCCAGGGAATTCTCGAACTGGGATGCTGCCGTCATCAGAATCACGTCGTCGATTTCGTGACCGTCGAGTTCAGTTCCGAGCACACCCGAATGGCAGGCTTCCACCGCAATGAACATGCGGCGATACTTGCCCTCGCTGTCCATACTAGCCAGGGTCTCGGCAAGCATGGTGGGGCTCAAGACCTGATCTTCTTCGACCTCGTACACCGCCTCGGCCACGCCGACGTGCACGCCCTGATGGCCCCCGTGACCGACGATGAACACATAGACGTTGTCATCCCCGTCGCTGGCGATGACTTCCGGTAAGGTGTCGCTGCGCTGCCCGGATAGAACGGCCAGGATCTGGTCGGGTGTGAGATTGTCACCGGCATAGTCGATGTCGACATCCGCGCGCACGTTCGGCCCGTCCGCCACATTGACGACCGTCCCCGGCAGCTGATTGCTATCGTTGTCAGCGAGCCCGTCCGGTATGGCCAACACGATGTGATCGTCATCGTAGCCCGCGCTCTTGAGCAGCTGGTATTGGGCCAGGGCATCTGCCTCATGGCGGTAGTTGTCCCAGCCAAACGAGGTCGTGACGATCAGGGCCCAGCGCTCATCCATCTCCGGCTTCGCGTCTTCGTTGGTGCTGCCGGTCAGCTCCTGCTGGTTCTCATCGGTGGCGCGCGTCGCAAGCAGCGCCTGTTCGGTGCTGGTCTCGAGCGCCTCGGCGCTGCTGATGGTCTCGGTAATCTTGAGTGCCCCGTCCGCGATCTCCCAGCGGCCATAGTAGGTGCCGACGGGGTCGGTGTAGAGCGTGCTGTCGTAGACCAAGGGACCCGAGGCACCATCGATATCGGGGGTCTCACCCGCCGCGACCAGCTCCAAGCCCCGACGCACACCCTCCGGTCGCCAGTCCACCCCCTCACCGCGACCGTCCACAGCCGCCTGGATGCCCTCGTTCAGCGAGAGCTCCGGATGGGCCTGCCGGTAGGCGAGGCCATAGGCGAGCAAAAGGATCGCGTCGTAGGAGTTCGCGGAATAGGCCGGAATCGTCGCCTCCGTGCGCTCCGAAAACGCCGTGTCGAAGCCGCGCTCCGGGTCGGCCACGGGGACGAAACCCGCGATCCCCTCGGCGTCATCGCCGAGCTCGGCGACCAGGCCGGGTCCGTACATGGAGTCGGCAAGCAGAATCGTGGCGTTGGGCGCCTCTTGCCGAACGCGCCGCACGGCGTCGACCGTGGGTTGCAGGAAGCTCGTTACGATGATGACGACGTCCGGCGGCTCTCCGGAACTGCTGGCCAGGGTATCGTCCACGAAGGGGTCGATGTCCGGAGGATTGCCCTCGTCGTCGACCTGCTGTTCCGGGTAGCGAACCACGCGTGTCAGCTCGATTCCCACCTCGGCCGCGAAGAACCCGGTCCAGTCGAAGAAGGTCTGGCCGTAGAGGCTGTCTGCCGTCAGCAGAGCGACGCGGGGGCCGTCCGGCACGCGCCGCTTGGCCTCGTCGAGCAGCAAGAGCGCCTGGCCGGCGTCCGACTCGAGCGTCCGCCAGACGTGACCCTCGGCGGCGAAACTTCGAAAGATGTCCGCCGAGGTGCTAACGGAAGTGATGAAAGGGACCCGCGCATCGATCAGCACGGGTGCGGCGTACTGGGAGAACACACCGGTCACCGCGACCACCCCTGGCTCATCGATCACCGACTCGGCCCACGGTTCGAAATCCTGTGCGCCGGCGATGATGCCGTCTTCGACCAGCTGAATGTAGTCGACATACTCGGCTTCGAGCGGCCGCCCGCCGGGATTGGCCTCGTTGACGGTCTCGATGGCCCAGTCGATGCTGTGCTCCAGCCCCATCGCGGACTCACCGCTATGGATTCCCAGGACGATGACCCGGTCCGGCGTGACGGGCTCTTCCGCGACTGGTTGCCCCTCGTCGCCCGAACACCCTCCTGCTAGCGGTACTAGCAAGAGGCCTACGATGACCCTCTTCCAGGTGTTCGGAACGAGGGCGCGCATCAGAAGTTGATCCCGTTGGCTGGCGGGTCCTGCAGGTAGCGGAACAGGTAGTCGAGCCCGGCCACACTACCGTCTTCGCTCGCACACGCGACGAACGCTTCGCACTCGGCGGCGGTGTGTACGAGGCAGGGGTCCTCGGCGACCGCATCCAGGCACGCGGTCACGTCGCTGCGCATGCAGCTCGGGGGGGCGGAGTTCGCGCACGCAACCGCGCTAGCGGCCTCCAGGCCGGAAGCACCGTCTTGGCAGCTGACCTGCCCATCCTGCCCACCGGCCTTCTCGACGGCCATGTCGGCAAGCTCGGCAGATTCCTCACAGAACGCGCGATAGTCGTCCACGGGCAGGGCGGCGACATCCACCTCGGTGTTGGTGACACCGGGATCGTCTGAAGCGCATCCGGTCAGGCCCACGATCGAACAAAGAACTGCAACAACAACGTACTTCATATACCCCCGCAAGAATTTTCCAGTTGAACAATAATCGATCCGTGAGGGTGGACGCGTCAAGCTCGACTTTCGCCTCCCAACTGGGTTGGTCGACGAAACCGCACTCGCATCGCGATAGAGCGCGCCCGGGGGTACACGGGACGACCACCCGGAGTCACTGCAGGACACGGAGTGCCGATCAAAAAAAGATCGCGCACGGCTGACCCGAATATCTCACCCACTGCGTGGCATCTCGCTTGGTCTTCGGCTTCAGAGCGCTTTCGCCTCCCGCGCACAGGCAGCGAGTATTCGGTCGCCCACCGAAGACACTGCGAGACCCTGCGCGATCCGCCGCGCAGTGGGTGAGATCTCGGGGGCAGCTCCACGTGGCCCGGGCCCACGTGGCACGACGCCCGACTACAGCTGCGGCAGGTGCGCGCGATGTCGCACGCACCGCCTGTGCAGCACTTTATCTATCAACTTCGACGTTAGTACGATTCGACTACTGCGCCTTGACGCATCTGCGAAAGAGGACTGGATGCTCGAAAACGTGCGCACGAACCGCTTGCCGACGGTAGTCGCCGCTGCGGTCGTGTCTGGCGCCTTGATCTCGAACGCGAGTGCCGTGCTCGCCATCTGCGGCGACGGCGTCATCGACGGTCTGGACGTCTGCGACGACGGAAACACCTTCGACGGCGACGGCTGTGCCGCTGACTGCTCGGCCACGGAGGGGGGCTTCAGCTGCACGAGCCAAGCGCCGCTCGCGGTTCCCAACGGGGACTTCGAAGATGGATGCGATCTGAACCTGAACTGTGGTGCGCAGTACTTCAACCTGGCCACGGACCCTGGCGTACTGCCCGACTGGAATGTCGACCTCGGGAACGTCGACCTGACAAGCGCCAGCCAGACCGAGTGGCAATGCGCCAGCGGCGACTACTGCATCGACCTGAGCGGAATCATCAATGGAGCCCTGTCTCAGGTGCTCGCAACGAGCCCGGGCCAGTCCTACACGCTGGTGTTTTTTGTCGGCAGCAACTGCGACGAGACGATGGGCCCCTGCGACCGCGCCGGCACCTTCGTCGCCCGCGACGTGGTCACGGGTACCGAGCTCGCGCTGAGCGCCATCGTTGCCTTGACCGACGTCAGCGGTACACCGCCGCCTGCCCGAGAATCCGCCTATGCGATGGCGCGCTTTTCCTTTGTGGCTGCAAGCACGTTGACCGAGGTGCAGATCATCGGCTCCGATCCGGACCCATCCGGGATGTATGTCGATGACATCTCGATTCCCGAAACGCTCTGTCACCCAGCGACCTGTGGCGACGGCAACCTGGATGCGGGGGAGGATTGCGATGATGGCAACGTCGCGGATGCCGATGGTTGCAGTGCCCTGTGCCAGCTGGAGCTCGGATATGACTGTGGCATGGTGGGCATCGCCTGCCTACCGATCTGTGGCGACGGCCTCAAGCTCGCCCAGGAGGCGTGCGATGACGGCAACTTCGACGAGTTCGACGGTTGCGACAACTTCTGCACCATCACGCCCGGGCACGCCTGCTTCACGGACCCGATTGACCAAATCTCGTTCTGCTGTCCCGACACCGATGGGGACACCTTTTGTGACTTCGAAGATCTGTGCCTGGGCGACGACCTTTCGGGTGACTCCGATTTCGACGGCGTATGCGACGACATCGATAACTGCCAGGGAGACGACCTCTCCGGCGACGCCGACACCGACGGCGTATGCGACGATATCGATGTCTGCCAGGGGAACGACCTTTCGGGCGACTCCGATGCCGACGGCGTATGCGACGACATCGATAGCTGCCAGGGGAACGATCTTTCGGGCGACTCCGACACCGATGGCATCTGCGACGATGCCGACCTGTGTGCGGGCGACGATCAAACCGGGGATAGCGATGCGGACGGCGTCTGTGACGACATCGACGCGTGCCTGGGCCACGACCAAACCCTGGATGACGACGGCGACGGGACCTGCAACGATCTGGACGCCTGCGTGGGCGATGATCGGCTAGGCGATGGGGACGGGGACGGCATCTGCGAGGACCTGGACGCTTGTTTGGGGCAGGACGCGCTGGGCGACGGGGATGGGGACGGGATATGCGACGACCTCGACCTTTGCCGCGGCGACGATCAGAGCGAGGATGCGGACCTCGACGGGGTATGCGGCGACCTCGACTGCGACGACGCCGACGATAGGCGCTTCCCTGGCGCGCCCGAACGCTGTGACGACGTTGACTCCGATTGCGATGGGGACCTGCTCGACGGGTTCTCCGACTTGGACGACGATGGCTCACCGGACTGCATCGACACCGACAGCGACGGGGACGGGATCGAGGACACCGATGAACGCCCGGACGATACCGATGGGGACGGCCTGCCCGACGCGCGTGATCCGGACGACGACGGTGACGGGATTCCCACCGCCATGGAAATGGGCGACACCGACGGCGATGGCACGCCCGATCACCTGGACAGGGACGACGACGGAGATGGCATCCCAACGGTCGAGGAGCGGCCCGGGGCCCAGGCGCGAGACACCGATGGGGATGGCACCGACGACCACCTGGACGACGACGATGACGGCGACGGAATCGATACGGCGACGGAGCGATCGGATGGACTGATGTACGGGCTCGACCCCGATGGCGACGGCATCCCCAATCATCTCGACGAGGACGCCAACGGCGACGGGGAAAGCGACGGGGCGTCCGGAGGCGCGGACGACGACGACAACGGTACGCCGGACTACCTGGACGTGGCGACTGAAACACAGCCAGACCCGACGCCCGGCGACCAGGACGGGGATGGCGTTGGCGACGAAGCCGAGTGCAACGAGGACCGCTGCCCTGACACGGACGGCGACGGACAGGCGGATTTCCGCGATGCCGACGACGATGGCGACGGGATCCCTACGGTCGATGAGCGCCCCGAAGACGAGGACCAGGACTCCGATGACGACGGTACACCCGACTACCTGGACGACGACGACGACAATGACGGGATCCCCACCCTGCTCGAGCGCGAGGATGACGAGGACCGGGACTCGGACGGCGATGGGATAGAAGACTACCTGGATAGCGATGACGACGGCGATAGCGTGCCGACAGCCGAAGAGCTTCCCGACGGGGGAGTGACCGATACCGATGGCGATGGCACCCCCGACCACCTGGACGAGGACGACGACGGCGACGGCATTCCCACCGCCGAGGAACCAGCCGACAGTGATGGCGACGGCATCCCCGACCGCCTGGAGCTCCCCGACGGCGAGCTCGGCGGCGGCGATGGCATCGTCTGCACGACGAGCGCGCCCGGACATCCCATAGGGCGTCACAAGGGGGAGCGCGTCTCGCCCTTCCCATCAATGGGGAAGGCGCTGATGCTAGCCGCACTGCTGCTGCTACTGCGGCGCAGACGCGCCTGGCCCGCCGCCCTCGTGCTGGTGGCCACTTGCCCCGTGACTCCGGGGCATGCTCAGGTCGCACTGAACCAATATCGCCCCGCCCCCTTGCCCGCCGACGGGTTCGCGGTCGCGCGTCCCGACAGCCCAGGACACATGGAGGGCGAAATCGTCGTCCAGCTGGGCTATGCGGCGATTCCTCTCAAGCTCCGCGCGCCTCAGGTGGGCTCGCGCGGTGGCAATGCCGATGTTGTCGAACATCACATGATCGACCACCTGCTCGTGTCCCTGGGCCTGGGAGACCGGGGCGCAGCGTTCGCCGAGCTCCCGGTCCATCTACTGCTCGAAGGGCAGGACGTAACCGGACGCGCCCCCTCGGCTGGCACCGGCGGGTTGGGGGACTTGATGGTCGGAGGGCGCTACGTGCTGCTGAAAGAGCGGAACGTGGCGCTGGCCGGCCAGGTGGCAGCCAGGCTTCCCACGGCGGAACTGATCGACGGTGATCAGAACTACCTGGGCGACGAGGCGGGCAGCTACGAGCCATCGTTGATCGTCGAGGTGCGGCTCGCCTCGCGCTTCCGCATCCACGGGCAGTTCGGAGCCCGGCTTCGCAAGCGAACGCAGGTGGGGACCCTGGAACTCGGTCAAGAACTCACCGCCGGGATCGGTACCGAGCTGGGCTTGACCGAGCACTTGAGCGGCCATGTCGAGCTCTACGGGGCGACCGCGGCGGACAAGCCCTTCGACACAGCGCGCTCGCCACTGGAGGCGCTGGCAGGCATCAAGTACCGCGAGGGCGGCTCGATCGTCGGCTTGGCTGGTGGCGCCGGTCTCAGCAGCGGCTACGGCGCACCGGACCTACGCGCCATCGTGATCCTGGGCTTTTCCCCTGAGCCGGAACCGGAGCCCGAACCGGAACCCGAACCGGCAGCAACGGACGAGCCAGAGCAGCCGCGAGTGGCGCAAGTGGTACCGCCCCCGCCCGCTCGCGACTTGGACGGCGACCGCGTGCCCGACGACCAGGATCAGTGCAAGCAGGCGCCGGAAGACATCGATGGCTTCCAGGACGACGACGGCTGCCCCGATGATGACAACGACGGCGATGGCGTCCGCGACGGCCTGGATGCCTGCAAAGATGCGCTCGAGGACAAGGATGGCTTCCAAGATGAGGATGGTTGTCCCGACCTGGACAACGATCGCGACGGCATTCCCGATGCCGAAGACAAGTGTCCCCTGGCGCCCGGCAAGCCGGACGCCCACGGCTGCGCCCAAGCCGTCGTAGTCGACGTGGAGCGGGGGCGGATCTCGGTCACGCAGAGCATCGAATATGCCAACGCGGAGGACCGCATTCTCCCCACCAGCGAACCGATTCTACGCGAGCTGTACTTGACGTTGTCGGTCAATGCCCAGCTCAAGCGCCTGCGCGTGATCGGACACACGGATGGTCGTGGACGGGATGAGGTCAACATGGAGCTGTCCAAGCGCAGGGCGCGGCGGGTAGCGCGTTGGTTGATCGAGGCAGGCATCGAGCCAGGGCGCCTTGAGGCCGTGGGCTGTGGCCGACGGCAGCCGGTCGCAGGCAACAACACCGAGGCAGGGCGGCGCGCGAACCGCCGGGTCGAGTTCCACGTGGTCGACCCTCCGTTTGACCAGCCTACTTGGATCGAACGGTGCGAAGCGGTCGCCATCGCCGAGGAGGAGCCAGGGGAAGCGCCCGAAGTCCCAGCCGCCGGGGAGGAAAGCCCGTGATGTTCCGTAGGATCAGCTCGGTTGGCAGCCCGCTGTGCTCGCTCGCGTGGGCCTGTCTTTCGTGGACCTGTCTGGCATGGACCTGTCTGACATGGCCGGCTATCGCCCTCGGACAGGAAGACGACGAGGACGAGGAGGCTTCCCTAACGGACTTCGTGGGCACGGAGGTGGAGCGGGTGGAAGGCGCCCAGGGCTTTGGAGGCACGCTCAGCCTGGGTGGTACGGTGCATATGGTCTCGAATCAGAGCGTCGTCGGCCAGAACAACGGTCTCACGGCCCTGCTTGGGATGTTGGTCGAGTACGATCTGTCCTACATCGACGACCAGTTCGAGTGGACCAGCAGCCTCTACCTGAGCGAGGCCTGGTCACGCACGCCTGGAGTCAACCGGTTCTTCAAAAGCGACGACGAGGCTTCCGTCGAGAGCCTGTTCAACTACTTCGTATGGCCAGGCGGTGGCATGTTCGCGCGTGCGAGTTTCGCTACGACGCTCTTCGACACGAAGCAGGTCACCCCAGAGGAACAGACGTACTACCTCGACGGCGACGAGGACGAGTCACCTGTCGCGACCACGGACAACTTCGCGCTTGCGCGGGCGCTGGAACCCCTGTCGGTCGAAGAGTCCGTCGGCCTGTTTCTGGAGACCGCTGACCAGGAGAGCTTCACCGCCACCATGCGGGCAGGCTTTGGCGGACGGCATACGCTCGCCAAGAACGTTCGAGTAATCACCGATGACTTCGACCCCGACAACGTGCTGTTCGAGGAGCTCTCCGATGTGCACCAAGGAGGCGTCGAGGCCTTCGTCGGCGCCCAGGGTTCGGCCAAGGAGGGCCAGGTCTCCTATGAGCTCGGTATCTCCGGACTGTGGCCCATCCTCAACAATGACCCGGAAGAGCGCAGCAGCATCGAGCTCACCAAGATCAGTTTCCAGGCCGGCGCCCTGGTAGAGATCTTCTCGTGGCTGCGACTGAACTACCGCCTGGTGGTCGCCCGTGACAAACAGCTGATCGACGCCCTCCAGGTCCAACACAAGCTTCTGTTCGACCTGGGCCTGACGGTCCAGCACGGCGCGCAGCCCACAGACGAAGAAGAGGACGAGTAGCGCTCAGTTCCGCGTACCGACCGCCCTGGGCCTGGCCCTAGCTGTGACAGCGCATTGTCCCTCGTTTCATGACGAGATCGTCGAACAGAAGGG
>JAPPOR010000248.1 GCA_028817905.1 Myxococcales bacterium | reverse complement strand
GTTCGTAGCGACGTCAACGCGGCTCGCAGCGCGGCTGCGTCCTCGAAACGGCACGCAGGCGTAGGCTCAAGACAGCGGACCACGATGGCTCGAAGTTCTTCGCTCATCAGGGTCCGCCCCAACACCGTCGCAGCCGTCTCCCCATTGCCCCCTGGCCCCTCGGCCGTGTAAGTCTTGTAGTGGGAATCCATCGGCACCCTTCCCGTCAGAAGAAAGTAGCAGAGGCAACCCAGCCCGTAGACATCGGAGCGCGCGTCCATCGGTCGACCTGCGATCGCCTCGGGGGACATGAACAGGGGCGTACCCATGACGGCGTTGAGCCGCGTCAATGAGCCCTCTGAATGCTCACGCTTCGCAAGCCCGAAATCGAGCACCTTGATGAAGTCGCTATCCGTCCCCGCGCGACAGAGAAAGACGTTCTGCGGCTTTATGTCCCGGTGCACGATCCCCAGGCGATGGGCCTCGGCCAACGATCCACAGGCCTGCAACATGATGTCGAGGCAGCGGGCCTCGTCGAACGCCCCCCCTTCTGCCACGGCCGTCGCCAGGTCCTCGCCCAGCAGCAACTCCATGGCATAGTACCAAAGTCCATCATCCGTACATCCGTGGTCGTAGATGCGTACGGTATTGGGGTGGGCCAGATCGGCAAGCACTTGGGCCTCGCGGGTGAACCGGCGCACACCAGTCTCGGACATTCGGTCGGGCCGCAAGAACTTGATCGCGACCCGGCTGCCCATGCCCGCGTGCTCCGCGATCCAAAGGTCTCCCATGCCGCCGCGAGCGAGGGGTCGCAACAGGCGGTAGCGCCCCACATCGCGATTGCGACACAGGGGCCGAGTCAATGCCCACAGCGAGTGGCTCCCGTGCAGGGTGACCACTGCCATAGTGAAGAGCAGCAAACAGGTGGAAGCAAAGAGTGCTAACTCGGTGGCGCCGCCAGGTCCACCCCACATGCTACCCTGCGTGACAGCAAGATAGACCTGGGCGGAAGGATAGGAGAGCGTGCAGATGCTGACGCTCGCAAGCCCCGTCCGCCACGGCAAGGCAAGCGAGCCGCCGCGCAGCGCAACGACCACGAGCACGCACAGGGCACAGGTCGACAAGGGGCCACCAGAAAGGACGCCCATCAGCGCCAGTGCCCAGGACGCAGAGCCGAACATGAACATGTCCCAACGCGTCAGCACCCGCATATCGACTTGGCCCCGGTTGAATGCCCGCCACCCCACGACCAGAACCAGCCACTGGATCCCCCACGCCGCGGTACATGCAGCGAGCTCGTCGGGGCGCCTGGGCTCGCCTATCAGGATGCCCACCATGAACAGCGGCCAGACCCACGCGAGCAGCCGCAATCCCCGCCCAAGGCGGCGCACACCGACCGCCTCGGCCCCGAGCGGCCCACTAGCAAGATTCCGCTCATCCGAACGCGACCGGCTTCCGCCTACGCCGGCAGCCTGGGACGGGCGTTCTGCCCGGCGCTCGTCGGCGGTCTGCCAGGTCGTGGTGGTCAAGTTCATCACGGGGCGGTCGACTTCATTTGGGATCACCCGACAGGGGTCCCGGGTCCATCCGGCGCTCGCGCATGGTCATCCCCAGCGCCCGCCTACTGACGCGCAGGGCACGGGCGGCCACCACAAGGTCGCCCCCCGCCTGACTCATCGCGTGGACGATTTCAGCGCTGGGAATGTCCTTGGCGCGCCGGATCGCGCACCCTTGCATCAGGTAGTGCAAGCTACTGCTCGCGATACCAAGCTGCTTGGCCGCGCGGTCCACCACGAAGTCATTGTCTTCGAGCGCGGACACGATTGCCTCTTGGTTTGGCCCGCCCGGCGCCGACTGCGACGCCTCGGAAGGCTCCCCTTTCGCATCGAGCACACGCTTTCCATCGGCATTCGTTCGCTCGGGCCCGCCCAAGCGCTCCGTGCGCTCGCCCCGGCAGACGGTGCGCGCGATACTGCGAAGCTCGCGCGCATTGCCTGGTAGCGGCGCCCGCACGAGTTGCTCCATCCACGCCGCACTGCACCCCAGTGCGCCACGAGGCCCCGGATCGCCCTGCGACTTCCTATGAAAGTCGGCGTCGCCCAGCGCTTCTGCTACGAAGTGAACAAACAGCCGCGGAATGTCATCCCGTCGCTCGCGCAGGGGTGGAACGCGCAGGTACTGCGCCGCCAGGCGATGGAACAGCGGCGCACGAAACGCACTGGCTAACACAGCCTCCTCGAGAGGCCGGTCCGATGCGGAAACGAGCCGCACGTCCACAGGCATCTCTCGCTCAGCACCCACCGGTACGATGCGCCTGGTCTCGAGCACACGCAGCAACATCGGCTGAACGCTCGCCGGCGTGTCCAGGATCTCGTCCAGAAACAACACCCCGCCGTGGGCCCGCTCGAACACGCCGCGCCTACTGCGCTCCGCACCGGTGAACGCCCCTCGCACATGCCCGAAGAGTTCGGAAGGAGCCATGCTCTCGCCAAGTACAGCCATATTCACCGCAACCATGGGACCCGCACGGCGATGACTGCAGGCATGCAACGCACTCGCGATCAGCTCCTTGCCCGTTCCGGTCTCCCCTTCGACCAGGACCGGGTCGTCGCTGCCCGCGAGCCGAATAATGCGGGTACGCAGGTCTCGAATCGCGTCGCAGTCTCCCACGATAGTCGGGATCGAGTCTGCCGGCGGCTCCCTACGAAGGTGCAGCAGCAGCAGCGTGCGTCGACTCACCCGCAGGAGCACACCACGGCTGAGGGTCTGTCGCTCAAATCGGATGGCCGACTCACTCGGCGGGTGACCATCGACGTGGGTCACGACCTTGCCGCATTGCAGGGCCATGGTTCCAGCAGACGACACGCACCGCAAAGTCGCCGCGGTCCGGCTGACGTAGGGGTCGCACAGGGGCTCGGCCGCGCCGTCCAGCAGGCGATTTGCGAGCTGCGGATGGCAGAACAGACCCTCACCGCGGGCGAAGCATTGTGGGCGACCGGAGGCGACTTGGGTAAGGAGCAAACGCTGTCCGACACGGCGCAGATCGGGGTGCCAGAGGATCGTGAGGCATGGCGTACCGACCTCGCCTTCGGCTTCATCTCTCGTTGTGGCAGCGCGCCATGTATCCATCAACAAAGGCTCGGTTTCGCTGCCGTTCATTCCCCCTCACAACCCAACCTATAAGAAACGAATAGCACACCGGCGTATTGCGACAAGAAGCACAACGTGGCTAGCCAGGAGTAACTCTCGCAAGCGCGCGCATTGCCATTCGCATGCGCCTCATTGAACGCAAGACGTGAGCCAAGGTTCGGGCTCGCCGCGGATAGGTGGAGCAAGACTCCCAACAGGACCTGCCTTCCGAGTGACAGAATCGCCCCCTCCAGTCTGCGGCCCGCGACGGAAAGGGCTGGCAGACCCGGAGACCAGAAAGGCATACCGTCTTCCTTCGCGGTCAATGTTTGTGGGCATGTCGGCTTCACGTGGGAAGGCGCTCAGCGCCGATGGCATCGGGGGATGCCTGGAGGGAGGGTGGCGAGTCGGGTACCCTCCACCCAGCACCGCATCATGGCCTGGGTCTCGTTCACACTCATCGTCGCAACCATCGCACTGCTCGGGCACCTGTATCTGTATCGCCGCCTTTTTCGTCCCGTCTTGCCGCACGGAAGCGCTCGCCGGGCCGCGGGGATCGCGCTAGCGACGTTGGCGCTTTCGCTCCTGTCGCGGCGGCCGTTGCGGGTGCTGGGAAGCGACATCGCCCAGGCGCAGGCGATCGTCGCGTACACCTGGTTGGCGGTGGCCCTGTGGCTACTGCTTGCCACCGTCCTCAAGGACCTGACCGCTCTTGTGATGGCGCCCTTCCGAGGGCGCAAACCGGTATCCAAGAACCACGAACCGCCCACAGCACAGGCCGCACGCCAGGTCAGCGGACCGGACCTATCGCGCCGCGCCATGCTTGCGCGCGGTGTGCATCACGGTCTGCATGTGGGAGCGCTCCTTGGGGGAAGCACGGCAGCTGCCTACGGGGCCTTTCGGGCGTTCGCCCCAGCCGAGATCAGTGAGGTCGAGGTGCGCCTCCCACGTCTTTCCCGCTCCCTCGATGGCATGACCTTGGTGCACCTTTCAGACATTCACGTGGGACCCTTCATCGATGCGGCCTTCCTCGACGTGCTGGTAGAGCGAGCCAATGCTCAGCGACCCGATGCGGTGGTGATCACGGGAGACCTGGTGGACGGCTCGGTCGCAACGCTAGGTCCAGCGGTCGCACGGCTGTCGCGACTGCGCTCGCGCTTTGGCACCTACTTCGTGACAGGCAACCATGAGTACTACTCCGGGCACCGCGCATGGTGCGGCTTCCTGGAACAGCTCGGCATCACCGTACTGCGCAATCGTAGCGTGCGACTCGGTGACGGCGGCGCGGCGCTCAATTTGGCGGGCGTCGATGATTGGTCGGCCGGGCGACGCTTCCCAGGCAGCGGCTACGATCTGCAGACCGCCCTGGCGGGTCGCGATCCCGACCGTGCCACCGTGTTGCTCGCCCACCAGCCGGTCAACTTCGAGGTCGCCGTCGATCGCGGTGTGGGCTTGCAGCTGTCGGGGCACACCCACGGGGGCCAGGTCTTCCCCATGACCATGCTGGTCCAGATGCGTTATCCCTTTTGTCGTGGCCTGTACCACCATCGCGACAGCCACATCTACGTAAGCCGGGGCTGCGGCTTCTGGGGGCCCCCCAGTCGCATCGGTAGCCCCCCCGAAATCGCCGCGCTGCACCTGACGGTTTGATAGGAGGGGACGGACTCGCTACCGTTTGTCAAAGGGTAGCGAGCCCGTCCCCAATTCATCACATCAGCTGTCGACGGTCACGGTGATCTCGTAGCCGTCGGCCACTCGGGCGCCGTCGTCCCGTGCACGCAGGGCGATCGTGTGCCTGCCCGGTGTGGCCTCCCAGTCGTAGGTGTGGACCGTCGCCACCGCCACGAACGGGAAGTCCCAGCCGGACTGCACCTGTACCGCCTCGGCGAGCGCGGGAGCCGCCGAAAGCAGGTCCTCGAGCGGGACTGTGCGTGCCGGGACAAAAGGTGTTCCGTCGATCGAGATCTCGACCGAAGCGATGGCCCCGACCCCGCTGAGGGCGCGCACACAGAGCGTGATCGGGCCCGCGCCGGACAGGTGCAGGTCCCTGTCCCCCTCGTAGCGTACATTCGGTGCCATCAAGGCGGTGTCGCTGAAGCCCAGGTGCTGGTACTGGCCGGCCTCGCTGTCGTCCTCGGTGACCTCGATCCGGGTCAACCACTTCACGCTCTTGAAGCCGTAGCGCCCGGGCAACAGAAGGCGCAGCGGATAGCCGAGCCTTTGCGGCAACGGTTGGTGGTCGATGGCGAGGACCAACAAGGGCTCTGGGCGCGCGGGATCGGCGGGTTCGCCGTACACATCGGCGAGGCGAAGGTTGTTGAGGAAGCCGTCCGCGCCGGTGACCAGGATCCGCTTCGCCGCACCCCGGTCGATACCCGCCCGGTCGAGCAGTGCGCGCAGCGGAATCCCCGTCCACAGCGCCGTGCCACGCGCGCCATAGACGCACTGCAAGGTGCCCAGCACGGTGACTTGGGATGCTCCCTCGAGGTCCCCCAGCGACAAATCGAGGGGCGTTTCGACCAGGCCCGAGATCGACAGGCGGTAGCCCTCACGGGTGAGCTCAGGCAGTTGCCAGTCTGGCAGGGTGCTCTGCCCGCCGAAGAGCGCGGGGAAGTCGTCGAGCGGCGTGAGGAACCGGTCGCAGGGACCGCCCCCGGCCGGAGACGTGGCCTCCGCATCGGTGTCGGTGTCAGCGCTTGCGTCCCGCGCATGGCGCGCGTCTGCATCGCGAATGGCGGTGACGTGGGACGCGTCGGCGTCGGCTACGCGGGCGTCGAACGTTCCGGCATCGGCAGAAGAGGCGTCACGCGGGAACGATGCATCCGCGCCGAGCCGTGCATCCATGCGTGCCGCGTCACGTCCCGTGTCGGTGCTCGCCCGCGGACCGACTTCCGGGACGCCACCTGCATCGATGGCGTCCCGACTGGATTTGCAGGTTGCCAGCGGAGCGAGCCAGAGGACGGCTCCAGCCCGTCCCGCGTGCCGCATGAAGGGGCGCCGTCCCAGGAGACTTCTGCCGGAGCCGCCCGAGGCCACCTGGTGCTAGTCCGTGCCAGCGTCGCTGCCGTCGCTGGCTCCGCAGACGTCTGTACACTGCCTGAGGACCGGCCCCAGCAGCATGGTCATCGCCGAGATGCCACTGGCGCTCTCCGTGAACTCACCGCACTCCTGGTTGAGGCAGTCTGCGTCCGTGATGTCCGAGTCGCACTCGTCGATCGTGCACTGGACGAGGTTCCAACAGGCTTCCGAGCATTCGGCCACCTCATTGGGGGAGATGCCGCAGGCGCAGTCGAGGCACTCGGCCGAGGCCACGTCCTCGGCCATGTCGATGCACTCGGCTTCGGTCAACTCGTCGCCGTCGCCGTCGCCGTCGCCGTCACCGTCACCGTCACCGTCACCGTCACCGTCACCGTCGCCGTCACCGTCGCCGTCGCCGTCACCGTCGCCGTCACCAAGGCCGGTGTCCGGCATGGGCTCGTCCTCATCATCATCGCCGCAGCCAGCCCCCGTGACCGCGAGTGAGGAAAGCAGCAGCAAGCACAGGAGCGATGGACCGAGTTTCATCATGGAGTCCCCTAATCAAGGCAAAGGCAAAGGTAGCGGCCACCGCTACCAAGCGTGTCGCCTACCAAGTAAGCACGTAGTCCCCAGGGTCAACGCGGCGTCCGCGCCACCCAGCACACCTTGACCTGCAGCAACCCCATGCCGCAGGTGCACCATGCTTACGCCAGGGTGGCCTTCCATCGCGCGCGAAGTCCCTCGGGTAGTCGAGCTCCTACGCGCGATCGATATGGCTACAGCTATTTCTTCGACGACGGGCGAGTTCGCGCGGACGCACGATATCGGGACCCACCCAGTCGCATCGGTAGCCCGCCTGAAATCGCCGCACTGCACCTGACGGTTTGATGGCCCACTGGCAGACCGACCGCGACGGCTGCCGGCTGCTTGACTGCGAGCAGGCGCGCGCCTATCGTGTGGATCGCGCTACCAGGGCGCATCCCGGTCCGCGGACAGGGTCGAACCCACCTGGTGCAGTCTCACACATGGTTACCTCTTTCCCGCCTGGTAGCGGACCCGGGCCCGTCGGAAAGGGGTTCGTATGCCCAGCACACCACGCAAGCCGTGGGTCGCGCCCTTGTCGGCCGCGGCCAATCTGGAACACCTGAAGAAGCAGGCCAAGGAGCTACGGGTCGCCATCGAGCAGGCCGAGCCTGAAGCGATGGCACTCGTTGCCCGGCACCTGCACCCGGACAAACACGAAGGTGCGTCCAGCCTAACGCAAGCCCAGCACATACTCGCCCGTCAGTATGGCTTCGACAGCTGGCCGAAGCTCAAGGCTCACCTGGAAGCCCGCGCGGCCGCCCGCGCACGCATCGAACAAATCGCGGCGAGCGTCTGGTCGCGCCCCGAACGGGTCCTCGAGGAACGGGGAGGGCTCGTCGACCCGGTCGCAAAACGCACCGCCCTGGAGGCGTGCCAGACTTCCGACGTACCCCTGCTTACCGTGCGCGACTTCGTCCTGTTCCCGGGCACCGCTGCCCCCCTTTCGGTGCTGCGGCCACGCTCACTCGCACTGGTTGACGCGCTGCAAGCCAGTGGCGAAGCGCTCGTTGGAGTGTTTTGTCAACATGACCCCGCAATCCATGAGCCAGGGCAACAGGACCTTCAAGCGGTCGGCGTCTTGGCGCAGGTTGAAGAGATCGTACCCGTCCCCGGGGAAGCCACCACCTTGTTCGTGGTAGGGCTCGCGCGTGTCTCGCTCCAGCAGTTCACCCAGACCGAGCCCTATGCACGAGCGCGCGTCGCAGCTCTGAACGAGCAGGCAACGGATGGTCAGCTGCATGGCCTGACAGCCGACCTGCGGGATTGTGCCCGCCAAATCGTTTCGCTCATGCCGGGCGCACCGGCCAACGCCCAGACGATCCTGGACCGCATCACCGACCCGCGCGAGCTGGCCGACGCGATCGCGGTCAACCTGGACGCACCGCAGGATGTCAAGGGAGCCCTGCTCGGGACCAGCAACGACGGCGAGCGACTCGGAAAGCTGCTCGGCCTCCTGCAGGCTCAGCTCACCCTGCTGCAAGCCCAGCGTCGCACCGTCGGCTGATACCCGCTTCGCCCGGACCATCCACTCCATCCACTCCATCCACTCCATCCAGCCGCGGATGACCCGAGTGGATGGTCCGGGTAGCAACTCCCCAGCACGCCTTGCGTCCTGCGCCCATATGTTCTAAAAATTAGAAGTAATCGGAGGTGGCCCGTGAGTGAACGCCTTTCTGGGCTGGAGGAGCTCGTGCTGCTGGCGGTGGTAGCGGCCGGGGACGACGCATACGGCGTATCGATTCGCGATCGCCTCGAGCGGGCGGGCCAGCCGAGCTCACTTGGCACCGTGTACGCCGCGCTGGACGCGCTGCAACGCAAGCGCTGCGTAAGTGCAACCATGTCGGCGCCCACCCCGATGCGCGGTGGCCGCCGAAAAAAGGTCTTCCTCGCCACAAAGCATGGTCGCACCCTGCTGGCCAGCGCCGCGCAGGTACGGCGCCACCTACGAACCGAAGCCAAGGCCGCGGCGCACTGATGGCCCAGGAAACCCCAGCACCCCCGCGCCTGGCTGCGTGGCTCGTCCGGGCGTTCTGCGCGCGAGAGCACCTGGAAGCGCTCGAAGGAGACCTGCACGAACTGTTCGCCCGGCGCGTGGCACGCGGCACGCGCGCGCAGGCGAGCCGCCACTACTGGCTCGAAGCCATCGGCGCGTGCCTGCGCTACTCGCGGGTCGCAGCCTGGTACAGGGCCTCGGGGCAGGTCTCGGGAACGCTCGAGGTCTACCCCTTGCGGATCGCCGCCACGATTCTGATCGCCCTGGCGCTCGTAGGGGTCTCCTTGCGCTGGCTGCTCGTCGCCAAGGTCCTGCTGGTGCTGATACTCCCGGAGTCGCTGGGCGTATTGGCCGCGCTCTACTCCTGGCTGCTCATCGGGCGCAAACGCCCAGCGGCCCCCGTCCGAGCGATCGCCAGTAATAGGGAGTAACAGGGTGCTGACAAAGTCAGCCCCTGCTCCGTGCCCGCGCCCGTGCCCGCGCCCGTTCGAAGCTGGCCCTTCTTGGTCATCTTCACGAGCAGCATTTGGTCGACGACGGCATGACAAAGGTCGAGTGCCGAGAGCGCACATTGATAGACATCGACTCGCTCGTGATCGAAGGTCATGGATAGGTCATCGGCCGACGGCGCAGAGGGTTGCGAGACGCTGATCGCAACTGGCGCACGGAAGACGGGTTCAGCTTCGAGCGCCGGGCACGGGGCGGGCACGGGCGCGGGCACGGGGTAGAGGCTGGGGGTCCGCGGTCCGGTAGCACGACTCTGTCGATTCAACGCACACTCGCGATCATTGTACGCCTGGAGCGGAATGTCCTTGGAAGCGCTTCGGTCGCTCGAGGTTGCCGCTGACCTCAAGGTGATGTGGGGCTAATA
>JAPPOR010001028.1 GCA_028817905.1 Myxococcales bacterium | reverse complement strand
GCTAGCTAGGACCACGTCTCCTACGGGAGCGGAATCTCGACCACTGTGCCAGCGGTGGCGGCAACCAGCGCCTGGTCGCCGTCCTGGACCAGGGCCATGGCTGAGACCGGCGCTTCGCATGCACCCGCGATCGATGACCAGTCGTCTTCGCCATCGCTGGAGTAGATGCCGGCCGAGGTGGCCAGATACCATCGCCCCTGGAGTGCGTTCCACACTGCGCCCGAGACGAGCAGACTGGGCAGGCCTGCGCGATGGGCGCGCCACCCGTCGCCATCCTTGAGATGAACATCGCCCGCCTCCGAGATCGCCAAGAGCTCGCTGCCGTTGTCAACGAGCAGGACAAGCTTGGACTGGGCCAAGGCCGGGGCAGTGGCAGTCCAAGTTTCCCCCTCATCGTCGCTCACGAAGACACCCCTGCCGTAGGTCGCGATGTAGGTGCGGCCATCGAGATGCGCGACCCCACGCACATCCACGAACACCCCGGCCTCCGTGACCCAGGGCGAAAGATCACCGTTGGCGACCTCGATGGTCTGCCCACGATCATAGGAACGCACGAAGCCAAGCACCTGCGATGCGATAAACAGGGTGTCGGGATCGTCCGAGTGGAAGGCCACGCCCATGGTGTTCGTGAGTCCCTGCGGGCGTGTCCACGAAGTACCTCCGTCGGTGCTCAGGTACTCACCTGCGAACAGGTGCAAGGGATCGTGGGGCGAGACTGCCACCACGTTCCCATAGTCAGCGGGGAAGCTCGTCACCCGGTCCCAGCCAGCACCGGTGTTTCGCCACAGCCCAACGCCCCACGTCTGCATCCACAGGGGCCCGCCGCCGTCCGGACCGCCCGCTAGCGCCCGGACCGTGGGCTCACCAATGGCACCCACGCTGTCCCAGGAGTCGCCCCGGTTCTCGGACCGAAACACACCCGCGGCGGTGGCGAGCAGAATCGTGTCCTGGCCGTCGGTGCTGACCGACATTGCATGGGTGCTGAAGGTCTTGAGCGATACCCCTTCGTTGAGAGGACCCTCCCAGGTGGTGCCTCCATCCAGGGAACGGAAGAAGCCCTGCTGGAAGGCTGCGGCATAGACCCGCTGGCAGTCCTCTCCTCGCACGGCGACCTGCCGGGGGTGCTGCGACACGGGGACATACGTGAAGGACTGGCCGCCATCGGTGGAGCGCGCCAGACCTCCCGGATACTGAACGGCCCAGATGACCTGATCGTCGGCGGGACAACGGTCCAAAGCCACAGCAAGTCGATCCTCGAATACCGTATGCCACGAAGCGTCGCCCGACCGGCGAAGTACGCCACCCTCGGGCGAACCACTGGCACCACCGAGATGTCGGAACCCTGCGAGCACATCGCCGGGACCGCCCGGCATGGGCAACAGCGCGTAGACTTCACCATAGGGCACCCCGGCGTTGGTCGCCCGCCAGCTTTGGCCCCCATCGGCAGACGACAGGATGCCTGCGCCGTCGACGGACGCGTATAGGCGCTGCTCGGCTTCGGGATGCACCATCAGGGCCCGCACGCTCAAGCCAGAAAGCCCGACGGGCTGAAAGGACGCACCGGCGTCATCCGTTTTCACCACACCCCGGGAAGTCGCCGCGAAGAACACGTCGGCCACGGGCGTAAAGGCAAGGCTCCTGATCGGTTCGGTCCCAGGGGCCTGCGACGAAAACGTATTGCCGTCGTCCTCGCTCACGTGCACGACCTTGCCGGAAACGGCAAACGCGCGCCCAGGTGTGGTCGGATCGAAGGCGACTGTCTCAATGTGACCGCCGATTTCCAGACCGCCCGTGTACGGCTGCCAAGGGCAGACCGGCGCCGGCTCCGGGGCCTCGCACATGTCCGACCCGCTGGGGGGGTGCGTGTGACCGTGTCCGCCAGTGTTGGCGCGGGGGGGGTATGGCCTGCAACTAAACGGGAATGCAAGGCCAAGTGTAAGACCGAAAACTGCGACTTGGTGAAACATTCTCGCCCCCTTTTCAAACAACCGTCATAGCCCATTGGGCAGGCGGGTGCCATCAGGTACGGGGGGTACGTAGCCGCGGAGCCCATAGCGCCCAATTCAACCGGCGTGCCCACCAAATTGGGGATGCCCGTTCAGGAGAACCTGAACGGGCATCGAAGAGCCGGGACAGCCCAGGGCGCCCCCGGTTTGCAGGGGCGACCGAAGACTCACATGTCTCTTTGGCTACTGATCCATGTGGTGGGCAAACGGTTGGTCACGGTTCACTCAGCCGTGGGCTGACACAGCTCGCCATCGCCGACCCGAACCTGCGCTTGGGCCCGGAACGTATTGCCCGCGGCGTAGTGCGGCTGTTCGAATACCGGGATGGTGCCGTCCTCGTTGACGTTGGTGACGTGGTAGGTGTGCTGATTCCAGATCCTGCGAGCCGGTGCCCAGCGATCCTCTCGATCGCCGATCACCTGCACTGTGGGTTCCTCCCCGTAGTTCGACACGACCACGATCTCCGCCGCGCCGTCGTTATCGACGTCCGCCACGATGGGAAGCTCATCCCAGGTGCCGCTGGAGCGCGGCGTGGACAACAGGACATCACCGGTCGCACCGTCGAATGCCCAGAGAGTATGTTCATCGGCGTACATGACTTCCGCCACACCATCGCCGAGGAAGTCGAAGGAGGTGCTCGCAGCGATGCCGCTGCGGTCGACCACGGGCGCCGTCCAATTGATGGTTGCATCCGCCTCATAGACCGCGAAGTCGGGCCCGGCACTCAGCGCGAACTCCGCCTGACCATCTCCATCTATGTCGTGGATGGTCGCGGGCCGCAGCCATGCCAGTCCACCAGCGTCATTCATCGTCGGGCGCAAGTCCTGGAAGGCCACAATGCCGTCGTGCTCGATCAGACTGATGCCTCGGGCATTGGTAAGGAGTATCTCGGGCTCGGGATCATCGTCCAGGTTCCCGATCTGCGGAAAGCCTGCCTGCAACGTGGTTTGGTAGTATTCCGTACCGTCGTGATGGTAGGCCGCGTGGCCAATCACCATCTCCAAGTCACCGTCGCCATCCAGGTCGGCGGCAGCCGTGTCGCCGTACGTCTGCGGCAGAGCTGTCGCAGTCCACAGCGTGGCGCCCGTGTGATCGAGCAGGTTGCCGCCGATGAGGATCTCCACGTCCCCATCGTTGTCCATGTCCGCCAGCGCAACCCCGTCGCTGGGGCCGGTCACCGTGGTTTCCCAGGCCAGCGTTCCGTCGTGTTCCATCGCCGTCACGATGCCACCGACCGTCGCCACGATCTCGACGATCCCATCGTTGTCGATGTCTCCCAACGCAGGCGTCGCAGAGGCGCGTGCAGTCGTGGTCGTCATGATGGGGAACCCGAGCGAGTAGTGAACGGTCCCGGTTGCCCCATCGAGTACGGTGAGCGTGTGGTCCACCGTTACGACGACCACATCGGGGGTATCGTCGAGGTCGATGCGACCATCGCCGTTGTCGTCGGTGAGATTCGCCACCAGAGGGGTGATCCAGCTATCGCCCCCTTCCCACGACCACTCGACGACGGGGTCGAAGGTGCCGGTGTGAGGATCGATCGTGCCCTCTGGGGCCTCGTAGTCGCATTCACCTTCAGGAGGTAGCTCCTCTTCCTCTTCCTCTTCTTCTTCCTCTTCTTCCTCCTCCTCGACTTCCTCTTCGGGCGGAGGGCACGCTTCGTGTTCGATCAACAGCTCGATCGATGCGCTCTTGCCCTCGTAGGGAAACTCCCCCTTTGGAATGGCAGCGTCTCGCGCGACCAAGATGAGCTCCGTGCGATCCTGACGGCAGATGCGGTGAGGACCGGGGCCTTCGAAGTCATCGTTGCTCCACTCGAAGGTGTAGGGAGGGCGGCCGCCCTCGACCCTTGCCAGCAGTTCGATGCAATCGACCTCACAGGCCAGACGAGCGTGCTCCATCTCGACCCCGTCCTGCATCATGGTCACCTGCAGGCTCAGGTCATCGAGCCCGGCGTCCTCCAGTGGCGTTTCGCCCATGCCCCCATCGGCGGGCCAATGGAATTCCGGCGAACCCGAGGCAATGGCGGGAGACCCCTTGGTGAGGCGCTCGGACCGAACGTGCCCGGGCGCATCGGGCGCCCCACGCTGGTCTCGGTCGCCCAGCGTTCCGCTGCAAGCACTTCCCCCTGCCAGAGTCATCAACATCAAAGCTATGCGGCAGCACTGTCGCTGACGCGTTTCAATACAACTTTTCCCCATGCTGGCGGTCAGTGCACACATCATGCCACGCGGTGGCAGATTTGGTCCGTTCCGAACCTATGGAAGGGGGATCCCACTGGCTCGACCTCGCACCGGACAGCATCGAGACGACGCACAAGTACTTGTCCTTACGCGCTTTTCCGACGGGCCAGGGACCCCATGGGCGAATGCAGCCCAACGCAAAGCGCTGGGCGCGAGGGATGCCAGGTCTACCGATTCCAGGGCGGACCGGCCCTCCAGGGCACGCGTGACAGGTGAGCCATAGGTGTGAAGGAGGTGTTACAGCCTGTGTAGGCCGATGACCGACCTGAAACGACGCGCAGGCCACCGCCACCCCTGGCGGCCAGCGCGCGAGCCACTGACCCGAAACCTCCCGTCGGGAAGCTCCAGGCCAGGTTCCATAGTCTACGGAGAGGGCCACGTGCGCCTACGGCGCCCGGCACCAGTTTCTCGCTCAAAGATGCCAAACGATCGATAGCTACCGCAGTGAGTTCCATCGGGGATGGCGCATCGCGCCGTGGCGACGCCCCCCTCGCATACAGGGTAGGTCTGGCACGCCGGGCGGTCTGGCACTGCCTTGGGCTCCCCGTCACACGTGTTTATCTCACCCCATTCCGCAAAGGTTTGTTCGGCGCCTCCGTGGTGGGTCATGCCACCGGCGCGCGTCGCCCGCGTAGGGCACCAGGTTGTCCGCCGTGTCGCGGAAGTGGACCTGCGAGATCGGGCGCACCGGCTCGCACATCACGCACGACGGGATGTCGGCGAGGTTGGTGGCACAGTCGAAGTCGACGGGTGCCACGGCGGCTATCACGTCCGTCGCATCACAGGCCACCTTGCCATGCCTTGTCGAATCGATGCGGCCAGCCCAGATCAACCTCAACGTGGCGTGGGTTCGCGCGGGGATTCGGCTTCACCGGGGTTATGACGACCGCCGGAAATGCTCCCGGTGTTTTCTAGGGCGGCAAGAGTCCTGTGGAGTCGAAGAACAAGCGCGGCGGCGTCGATGTCGCGATTGTTCCGGGCTCAACAGTATTGAAGTCATGCCGGCGCAGTGATTGAGCCACGAGGCGCTACCAGCAAGCGGATCCACAACGCACCAGAGCCGCGTCACGTTCAGCACAAGCGACTACGTTGCGCAGGCACCGGACAACACGACCCTGAAGGCCTACTTCAGGACTACTTCTTGCGACTCATGCGGTCGCATCGGAAGAGTCTGCTGCGCGACAAAAGTTGCTTGAGACATACCGGCGGGCGCGCTAGTGAACCCGCAACGCAATCGCCGCTGAGACGTGAGACTGCGCTATTCATCAGCTAAGGATGTACTCGTGAAGCACAAGCTCAAGAAGCACAACAAGCACAACAGGAAGCTGTCGGTCGCGATCATGGGAACAGGTCGCATCGGCAGCGACTTGCTCATGAAGACCCAACGTTCGGACCTACTCGAGTGTCGCCTTGTCGCCGGGCGAAGTGCCGACTCGCAGGGCATCAAGCACGCCCTGCGGCAAGGAGTCCCCACGTCCGATGGGAGTATTCGCGCGATCGTCGATGCGGCAGACCAGCTCGATCTCGTGTTCGACGCGACCTCCGCCACCGACCATCGCAAGCACGCGCCCCTACTGGAAAGGATGGGGCTGATCGCCGTGGACCTCACACCTGCCAAGGTTGGGTCCTGGTGTGTTCCGTCGATCAACCTGGAGTCGATGCGCTACACGAAGAACATCAACCTGATCACCTGTGGCGGGCAGGCGTCTATCCCGGTTGTCGAGGTCATGATGCGGGCGGTGCCCGAGATCGAAAGCGTGCAGGTGCACAGCCTGGTCTCCGCTGATTCGATCGGTCCAGCAACGCTTGCGAATATCGACGACTACTACGCCAGCACCACCCTCGGGCTCAAGCACCTGGCCAACGCGCGCCATGCGAGCGTGGAACTCGAGGTTGCCAAAGACGACGAGCGCCCCATCATGCTGACTACGATTCGGGCTCGGGTCCCCGAGACCACCCCGGACGTGCTGACGAGATTGCGGGCCCCACTGGATACACGAGTTCATGCCGTCCGGCGGTACGTTCCCGGCTATCGGCTGGCGGCCGAGCCGACGTACAAGCGCGGAACGCTGGAAATCCAGGTGGCCGTGCGAGGTCGCGGTGACTTCCTACCGACCCACGCCGGCAACCTGGACATCATCAATTGCGCCGCCCTGGCAGCTGCCGAAGACCACGCCTTCCGGCACCTGTACCTCCCCAAGCCCAGTGCGCCGGTGGAACCGAGTGTAGACTACCCTGGCACCTGGCTGCAGCCCCTGAAGGGCGCCTGGTCCCTGTGGTCGCGCCTGCGCAGCGCATAATAGCTCCGACCGTTCATGCGTCGGAGGTCGGATCGCGCAAGGCTTCGACGAACCGACGGGGTACTCCCCTGGAGCCCATGGACAAGCGAGGCGGCGTCGAAGGGAGCCGCACCCGGCCATCACATGCCGGCGTCGTCATCGCCACCACTGTCGGCATCCGCGTCTGTACCTGCCGCGTCGCAGGATACCGCATTGCCGGGAGGCATCCCCCCCTCGGTCGAAACCCCACCGTCGGATGTGTCCTGGGCCGTCATGCTGGTGCCGCCGAACAGGTCTCCCAGGTCCAGCGGCGGGCTACAAACTCCGGCGGCGAGGTAGCCACACGTGTTGCTTGCCTCCACACAACACCCTTGGGCGGTCAGCGGGCCAAGCTGAGCGTCCGGGCAGCGCTCATCCGGGAAGTCCACCGGCATACACTCCGTCGCAGGGATTACGGTGAGAGAAGCGGTACGCTGACCACAGGCGTCATCCACGCAACAGACGACGGAGCACGCAGCCGCCTCCAATGCGCTCGGTTGCGGGCACGTCACCCCGCCGCATTCGGTCACCACCTCGACGCTGTCGTCGCACTGAGGGACGACCATGTCGACGACGTCCTGCAGATTCAGGGAAGTATCTTGTCCACCGCCCGCGGGAACCGAGGCGTCGCGCGCGGACTGCGAGCCATCATCCTGGCTACCCTCGCGGTCGTCATTGTCGCCGGCTTCCTTGTCCGCAGCTTCCTTGTCCGCAGCTTCCTTGGACTTATCCTCGCTGCCACCACAACCAACGCACAGCACAAGGGAGACCACGTATACGGGCCATCTCAACCTATCGAGCATCGCTCCCTCCTCTCACTTGCAGCGTTGACCGCGAACAATCCGGGCCGTTTGAATGATCTCCTAGCCGCTGCGAAGGCACAGGGCAATCCATCGAATGTTCGAGTGGGAAGCGCCATGCGCAGAGCGCTCCACCCTGCCTCGGGCCAGAAAGGTGGAGGCGGCTTGATGGGTTCGTCCCGCTAGCGACAACCACGGCTTCTTGTTCGGCGAACTCCGAGCGGTAGCTCGCTCCATGCGCCCCATCATCCACGTATTGTGTTCACGTGAAGCAGCCCCCTTGACCAGGGCAATCGTGAGCGCTTGAGTCAAGTTTGGTCGAGTGGTTCTTGCTGCGAAGCGTCGGGGTCAGCTGCGACTGCGATGCAGTCCCGTCGTCAGGCTCGTTGCGCGCGAAAGGCGGCGGGGGAGAGTCCGGCCAGAGCCTTGAAACGCCGGCTGAAGTGGGCACCATCGGAAAAGCCACAAACGTAGCCGATCTCCGTGACCGAGCGTTTGGGATCGGCAAGTAGCCGCTTGGCAGCTTCCACACGCGCGCGCTCCAGCTCCCGGGAGAAGGTGGTATCGGCCGCCGACAGCTCGCGCTGTAGGCTGCGACCCGAGGTGTGCAGACCTGCAGCAACCTCGGCGACCGTCCAACGGTGGGCCAGATCCTGCTCCACCAAGCGTCGAAGGCGCGCAACGGTGGACTCGTCCTCCGATAGATCTCGCGGGCGGGCCTGTCCAAGTAGCAGCTCGTCAAGCCCAACCATCGGCTCGCGGCGTGCCTGGAAGCGCTGCCAGGCAATCCGCCAACAGGCCACGTTCCCGGCTGGCGGTGCGCCATAGTCCGGGCCGGCGAGCGTGTCGTCAGGGTGGTCGCTGGCTGGAAAGCGGACCGAAAGGCCCGAACAACCGATCTGCCCGAAGAGTACCAAATGGAGGCCGAGCACAAACAGGCTCTCCACGCGAGCGGGGGCAGCGTCGAAGCCATAGTGCTCGAGTACGACCTGGTCCTGGGTGTGCTCGTGGATGCGCACGCGGTGGTGGCTATGGAAGAAGCGGTTGAAGCGTTGCTCCTTGTCCAGGAGGTCGATCACCGAGCGGGCATTGAGCATCACGAACAACAGCGGTTGATCCACGACCCCGGCCACACGCTCGCCGAGCCCCAACAGCGCGCGCTCGCCCCCGCGTGCAGCAACCACCTCTAGGAGGGCTCTCTGAACGCCCACGGGCACACCGTCGGGGCTCTCCATCCGCCAACCGCCAGCGCCCCCCAGTTCCTCCGGCACGCCACCGTGCTCCCGCAGATAGGCAAGCGGAAGTTGAACCAGAAAGGGATGCAGACGACCCGGCACGGCGCCCGAGAATACGAAGGCGCCGGATGGGCGGCAAGAGGGACTTGGCGCGCCGGGCCAAACGCTTGGCGCCCGCGTGCAAGCAGGGACAAGCGCGCTCCTGCATGCTCTCGCTATCGGCTAACGAGGAGGAGAGGATGGAGCTCAAGAACAGACGAGTACTGATCACGGGCGGAACCATTGGGATCGGTCACGCGCTCGCCCAGGAGCTGGGCGCGCGGGGCGCGAACGTGATGATCTGCAGTCGCGACCCAGCCCGGCTCGATGCTGCCCTAGCACAACTTCCGGGGGCTCTGGGGGTGGTGTGTGACGTCGGGTGCCCCGAAGCACTGCCGGGCCTGATCGACGAGGCGGTGTGTCAGCTTGGAGGCCTGGACCTGCTGATCAACAACGCGGGCATTCAATTGGCCTGGAACCTGGTCGGTGACCCCCATCCTGCCAAGACCGCCGCCGACCAGGTGGCAAGGGAGATAGCTGTCGACCTGACGGCGCCCATCCTGCTCTGTCATTTGGCCGTGCCGCACCTGGTCAGGGGAGACGCGCCCGCGATCGTCAACGTCACCTCGGTACTCGCGCGCCAGCCCAAGCCTTCGGCACCGGTATACAGCGCCGCCAAGGCGGGATTGCGATCGTTCACGCGCAGCCTACGGTCGCAGCTGCGCCCGCAGGGAATTCGTGTCATCGAACTGGTGCCTCCACTGGTCGATACCGCGATGACCCGCGGACGAGACATCGATACGATCTCCCCGGCCACGATGGCGCAGGCCAGCGTCGCGGGGCTGCTCGCGGGCAGCAGCGAGATTCGGGTCGGCAAGGCGCGGGTGGCGGCCTGGCTCGACCGACTGGTCCCTGGCCTGTTGGCGCGCATGATGGCGCGAGC
>JAPPOR010000466.1 GCA_028817905.1 Myxococcales bacterium | reverse complement strand
GAAAGCACTGCGAAGCCGACCTCGGCGTCGGATCGCGCAGGGGTTCGGCTTCACAGGGCTTTCGACGCCGCGCCCCTTCGGGTCAGGCCACCAGGCTGGCAATCCTCGCATGGAGTTTTCTCATCGCGAGGGGCTCCGGCGCCGGGGTATCGCCCTCCACGCAGTCAGCCACGAGCGCGAAATACTGACGCATCAGAGTCACCGCTTGAAAGGCAAGATCAACGTACCGCCGGGACGTGGTGGCGCCCGAACTCGACAGAGCGCCGATCAGGCTCTCCGTTACGTGGCACAGCTGTTCAACTTCCTTGAAGTCCACATAACTCGCCATTCCCTTGAGGGTGTGAAAGCTCCCGTTCAAGCGCCGGCGCAGCTCGGGATCGTCGGGCTTGGCCTCCAGCGAAAGCAGTGCAGTGTCGGCCTCGTCAAGATGTTCCTCGGCCTCTACCAAGAAATCCGAAATCAAGTCAGGATCTTCCCACGCCATCTATCACTCTCTTCAGAAACGGCTCCCCAAGGAAAACGTCGCACGCCGGGGAAAACTCAACAGCAGTCCGAGGCTACAGTTCGCTCCAGCAGCCACCGTTCAAACATGAATGGCCCGACGGCCCGGCTCGTAAGGGCCCGGACGTAACGGGACCAACGGAGGCTTCAGCACCATGGCACGCATCCTGATCATCGACGACTCGGCCTTCACGCGCCGGCAACTAAAGAAGGTTCTGGCGAGCCTGGAGCACGAGGTGGTCGAAGCCGATAGCGGCAAAGACGGCCTGGAAAAGCTCGTCGCCCACAAGCCCGACTTCGTGATCAGCGACCTGCTAATGCCGGAGATGGACGGCTTCCAGTTCATCGATGCCGTTCGCAAGGGTGATCCGGAACTCGCCAGGACGCCCATCCTCGTACTCAGCGCCGACGTGCAGGAAGCCAGCCGCAACCGGACCCTGGACCTGGGTGCAGAACGCTTTCTGAACAAACCCGTTCGTCCCGATATGGTCAAACAAGCACTGGAAGAACTGGCAGCCCTGCGCAAAGAGGCAAGCTAGCCACCGCCGGCGATCGGTTCCTAGCGATGGGACTCAGCGCACGACACGCGGACGCCTTCACCGAGCTCCTGAACATCGGTGTTGGCCGGGCTGCGGCCCAACTCAACCGACTGGTCAACAGCTCGATCGAGCTCAACGTTCCGGTCGTCGAGTTGGTGAGCGCGGGCAACGTCGCCCACTGCATCGGTGAGCCCGACAAGGACGATGTCACGCTCGTCGAAATCACCTTTTTTGGCCCGCTCGAAGGGCACGCAATCCTATCCTTCGCCACGGACAGTGCAGCCAGCGTGGCGGCGCTCATGGCGGATGGGGATTGCGACGAAGAGACGCGCGCAGCCGCAGTGACTGAGCTGGGCAACATCTTGCTCAACAGCGTGGTCGGAAGCATCATGAATGTGCTGGAAGCCGGTATCGACTACCGCGTCCCACGCCACTATGAGGGTCCGCGCAGGAACGCTCCGGGCGTATCGGACCTGGGAGGTCACATAGGACTCTCCGCGGGCGCGCGCTTCACGGTCCGCGAGAACCGCGTGGACGGTCAGGTGCTGCTAATCTTCGCGGTCGACGCCTTCAGCGCGCTGATTTCGGCCATCGACCGAATCGACGGTCGCTCGCTCACGGAAGCAACTTGGCCGACTTGATATAGTCGAGCTCGGGGAACTGCGCTCTCAGATAGACGTTGCCCTGCGATACGATTCGCCCCTGCTGGGGCCCTCTCCCGGCTGGTGCACTCTCGCCATATCCAGCATGCAGCTTGTCTACGGCGCTCATGTCCCGCACTTTGCCGAACGGCGCGAACCCCATCGGGTCGAGCCTGGAGTTGTCTACAAAGTTGATGAAGAACTGATTCACACGGCTGTCCTTGCCAGATGTGGCAAACGTAACGTACCCGCGCTTGTTGCTCTGCGTAACAGGGTCGTCCTTGATCGATTGCCGACGCCACGCGGCGTTGACCTCGGGCTGGCCATGGATTCCGACCTGCGCCATAAAGCCTTCCACGACTCGGAAGAAGGCCACGTCAGAGAAGTAACCGATGCGCACCAAGTTATAGAATCTGTCTGCACCAAGGGGCGCCCAGGCACGCTTCACGTCGACAATGAAGTCACCCTTGGTGGTCTCGAACTTCACGGCATACTCATCTGGAGCCTGCCCCGTCGCCTGGGCTGGGTCGAGCAGCGCTGGGTCAACGCCACTACCCTCACTTGAGGCCACTTCGGTTGCTGCCTGTTTCCCCTCGTCAGCCGCATTGTCGGCCCCGGTCGTCTTGCCGTCCGACGTTCGAGCCGGCGCGGGGGGCTCCGACGCGCGAGCCAACCTTGGGGGCTCCGACAGCTTGATCGGCTGATCGCCCTTTCGGAGGTCTGGTCGCTTACGTTGTTCCTCAACGGACCGTGGCACAGCAGTCTCCGACTCGCCACTGTCGGGTCGCCGCCCACAACCCGTTCCCTGCAAGCCCACGAATGCGAAGACCAAAAGGCGCGCGGTCCAGCCCGCAAGTTCCACCCACCTATAAAGGCCTCGGTTGATTCTGCAGGTGCCAGCCATCACGCGACCTCCGGAGCGGCGTCCGCCACCCCCATCCACGAGAGATTCCCCCGACTGCGACCATCCTTCTGGGTTCAGCAAGCCAGCGTGGTGCGTGCCCGCTCCGGCGCACCGTTCGACGCCGGTCGAGGAAGTCTTGCCGGCATTCCCAACGCGATGGTCCGGGACGGGCACTTGCTTAGCGAATCTCCGGAAAGAAGTAGGAGACCTCGCGCGCCGCACTCTCGGGGCTGTCCGAACCGTGACAAGCGTTCTCGCCGATGTTGCTGCCAAATGCCTTCCGGATGGTGCCTTCCTCGGCCTTGGCGGGATCCGTGGCTCCCATCGTCGCGCGATACTTGGAGATTGCGCCTTCGCCTTCGAGGCACATCAGCACGACCGGGCTCCGAGTCATGAACTCGACGAGCTCATCGAAGAAGCCCCTACCCTTGTGTTCCGCGTAGAAGCCCTCGGCTTGAGCTTTGGACAAATGCGTCATGCGCATCGCCTTAACCTCGAGTCCAGCCTGCTCGATCAGTGCAGTGATGGCGCCGATCTTGTTCTTCTCGACGGCGTCCGGCTTGATGATGCTGAGCGTTCTTTCGATTGCCATGGTGGATCCTCTTAGAGCAGTGACTTCATCGTTGAACCCATCTCGGCTGGGTTCGGCGCCACCTTGACGCCAGCCGCCTCCAGGGCAGCAATCTTGTCTGCAGCGGTTCCCTTGCCGCCCGAAATGATCGCTCCGGCGTGACCCATCCGCTTGCCCGGAGGAGCGGTCGTGCCCGCGATAAAGCCGCAAACGGGCTTCTTGAACTCCCGCTTGATGTACTCGGCGGCGCGCTCCTCCGCACCACCACCGATCTCACCGATCATGACGACACCGTCGGTGTCGGGATCGGCATTGAACAGTTCCAACGCGTCGATGAAATCGGTGCCTTGAATCGGGTCACCCCCGATTCCAATGCATGTGCTCTGGCCGATGTCGAGTGCCGTGAGTTGCCCCACTGCCTCGTAGGTGAGCGTGCCACTCTTGGAGATGACACCGATGCGGCCAGCCTTGTGAATATGGCCCGGCATAATGCCTATCTTGCATTGGCCAGGGGTGATGATCCCGGGGCAGTTGGCGCCGATGAGCCGCGATTTGCTCTGACCGTCGATCACACGCCGCACCGCGATCATATCGTTCACCGGGATTCCTTCGGTGATGCACACGATCAACTCAACGCCCGCATCGATCGCCTCAAGACATGCGTCCGCTGCGAACGGCGGGGGTACGAAGATCATCGTTGCGTTGGCGCCCGTGGCCTCAACACATTCTTCGACAGTATCGAAGATGGGCACCTTGCCTTCAAACTTCTGGCCACCCTTGCCCGGAGTCACTCCGCCGACGATCTGGGTGCCATACTCCATGCACCAACGAGCGTGGTTGCCACCGTAGTTGCCCGTGATGCCCTGCACCAGGACCTTGGTGTCGCTATTGACCAGAATCGACATCGCTATGCTCCCTTCACCAGCTCGACGACCTTGTGCGCGCCATCACCCATCGTCGCGGCGGGTGTAATCGCCAAACCCGACTCCGCGAGCAGCTTGCGCCCCAACTCGACGTTCGTTCCTTCGAGTCGCACGACCAGCGGCACCTTGAGACCGAGCTCCTCGGTTGCCGCGATCACACCAGCCGCGATCGTATCGCACTGAGCGATGCCGCCGAAGATGTTCACAAAGATGCCTTTCACGCTCGGAGATGTGAGAATGATCTTGAAGGCCGTCTTCACCGCCTCACGGGAGGCTCCACCTCCCACGTCCAGAAAATTCGCCGGTTCGCCGCCGCAATGCTTGATGATGTCCATCGTCGCCATGGCAAGCCCGGCACCATTGACCAAGCAACCGATGTTTCCGTCGAGCTGGACATAGGACAAACCCGACTCATGAGCCTCGACCTCGACTGCGTGCTCCTCCGACATGTCACGCCAATCCCCCCACTCCTTGTGGCGAAAGTCCGCGTTGTCGTCGAAGTTCAGCTTTGCATCGAGCGCCAGGACGCGCTCGTCAGTCGTCACGATCAACGGGTTGATCTCGACCTGAGAACAGTCCTCCTGCATGAAGAGCTTCTCCATTTGCCCAAGCAACTTCCCGAACTGCTTGAAGGCATTTCCGCTCAAGCCTAGGCCATAACCAAGCTGACGCGCCTGATAGGGCGCAAGCCCTACGGTGGGGTCCACCCAGATCTTGAGGATCTTTTCGGGCGCCTTGTCGGCAACCTCCTCAATCTCAACGCCACCCTCGGTGGAGGCCATCACGACCACGCGGCGGGTCTCGCGATCGAGCACCAACGCGAGATACAACTCGCGATCAATGCCGACTCCCTGCTCCACAAGCAGCCGCTGGACCTTCTTGCCCTCCGGTCCGGTCTGGTGGGTCACAAGGGTCTTGCCGTAGATCTCATCGGCCGCCGCTTGGGCCGCCGCGGCACCCTTGACAACCTTGACTCCGCCGGCCTTGCCTCGTCCGCCAGCGTGGATCTGCGCCTTGACGACGACCACCTCGCTGCCCGTCTCGTCGATCAGCTTCTGGGCTGCAGCCTTGGCTCCACCGGGCTCCATCAGCGGCGTCCCCTTCGGGACCGGGATGCCATACTTCCTGAAAACGTCTTTGGCCTGATACTCGTGAACGTTCATCCTCGTCTCCCGTTGTCGCTATGGGCTACAACTTCGCCGCGGCTGCCAACAGCTCCTTGACGTGTTTGGCGCTGGTCTCGAGCATCGCTTTCTCCGCTCCCGATAGCTCGATCTCCACAACCTTCTCCATGCCGCCAGCACCGATAACGATGGGTACGCCCATGTAGATGTCTTCGTAGCCGTACTCACCCTGCAGGTAGGCAGCGCATGCGACCGTGCGGCGCTGCCCCTTCAGGTAGCTTTCAGCCATCGAGATGGCGCCCGCGGCCGGGGCGTAGTAGGCGCTGGTCCCCATGAGCTTGACGATCTCGCCACCACCCATCGCGGTCCGCTTGACCATCGCATCAAGGTCCGCCTGGGGAAGCAACTTCGTCACGGGGATGCCCTTGATGGTCGTGTAGCTGAGACACGGAACCATCGTGTCGCCGTGGCCACCAAGTACAAGCGCGCTCACGTCCTTGACGCTGGCGCCTGCAGCTTCGGCCAGGAAGCACTCGAAGCGCGCGCTATCGAGCGCACCCGCCATCCCGAGCACCCGCTCGCGCGGGAAGCCGGTGATCTTCTTCATCTCATAGACCATCGCGTCCAGGGGATTCGAGATGACGATCACGAGCGCATCGGGCGCATGCTTGCCGATGTTCTCCGCGACGCTGCGGATGATCTTGAGGTTGATGCTCAGCAAGTCGTCTCGGCTCATCCCTGGCTTGCGAGGTACGCCGGCAGTGACGATCACCACATCTGCCCCTGCGAGTTGCGCATAGTCCGAGGTGCCGACGATGTTCGCGTCGCGACCGTCCAGGGCACACGCCTGCATCATGTCGAGCGCTTTACCCTTCGCGAAGTCCTCCTTGTCAGGGATATCGAGCAGCACCACGTCACCGAGTTCGCGGCGCGCAGCCAGAATGGCGAGTTCGCCGCCGATGTTGCCGGCTCCAACGAGCCCAATCTTCTTCCGCTTAGGCATGGAACAATCCTCCAAGTGATCGAGGTCGTAGGGCGAGCGCCCGCCGCTCGCCGAAAGTCATCCGCGGGAGGGGGTCCAAACGGCAGCTTTCGCGGCCGCACATCCTCCGCCCAGACCGCCGACGGACTCCGATGTAAAAAAAGCCATACGACGGGAATTCAGCGTCATTCATGTGCAATAAACCGAACAAAACAAGCCATGTAGCCAGGTGAGGCGAGCCCGGTGCGGTGCGCCATACACCACTCCTGCGAGCCTGTCGACTGGGAGATGTCGCGAATCTCCTCGGAATGCCTAGGGACCGATGGGGTGAACGGGTGCGGATCCACGCATGGTCCCGCCGAGTCCGAACATCCGTCCCCGCGCTCGCGGATCGCCCATCGGCCGTCCGAAGGTTCGCAAGCGAATCGGAATGGCTAGCCGCGCGGGTGGTACGTGGAGTGCATCGTCCGCAAGTGGTCGCCGGCAACATGAGTGTAAATCTGCGTTGTCGTAATATCCGCGTGACCCAGTAGTGTCTGAACCACCCGCAGATCGGCCCCACCCCGTACGAGGTGAGTCGCAAACGAGTGGCGCAGCATGTGCGGGGTGACGCGCCGTGTGATGCCCGCTGCTACGGCATGGACCCGCACCCGCCGCCAGAAAGCCTGGCGCGAAAGTCCCCGGCGATGATGGCTCAGAAAGACGAGGGGCTGTCCGGGCGACGCCCAGCGGGGACGCACGTTCGAAAGGTACGCGCGGACCACTTCTGCCGCCGCCTCTCCGATCGGTACGATGCGCCGCTTTCCACCCTTTCCAAGCGGCGAAACGAAGCCCTCTTCCAGGTCAAGCTCAGTCATCCTCATGCGCACTAACTCCGACACCCGCAACCCTGAGGCATACATTGTCCACAGCATCGCGGCGTCGCGGAGTCCAGCCGGTGTACCTAGCTCCGGGGCGCGTAGCAGTCGCTCGAGCTCCCCGTCGGAAAGCAACGCCGGGAGCTTGCGGGCAAGCCGCGGCGCCTCCACAAGTTCGGTCGGGTCAGCTGGCAGGACCCCCTCAGACACGGCGAACTTGAACAGCCCGCGAACACTGGAGAGCCATCGGGCCTGGGAACGTGCGCAAAGGCCTGCTCGTGACACATGGACCAGTACCTCCCGAAGGAAGATCGGGTCTATCCCCGCGAGCGGGCGCTTGCTCGCAGCGGCTCGCGCACTCAGGCGCGCCAAATCCCCCGCGTAGGCAGCCACCGTGTGTTTGGACAGTGCGCGCTCCACCCGCAGGTGATCGAGGTAGGCGTCGATCAACTCATCCAGCGACACTCTCATTGCAATTCCGCTACCACGCCAATGAGAGTAGGCACAAATTCCCGGCACCCACCCGCGCCGCCCTGCACCCCGGTCGAAAGGGGTCTTCATCCGCGCGACGAAACGGCATAAAACGGGTGACGTCCGGCGAACACCACGGAGCCATCACCATGCTTGCGGTTGAGTTCGACTGGCAACCGGTCGTGATGATCGTAACATTCGGTGCGATCCTTGTGGTCGCACTGCGTCTATCCATCTGGTACGGGACCAGCCGTGCGAAGTCACACACGCGTCATCTGCTAGGGGATGACGGCGACTAAAGTAGACGAAACGCGCCACCGGCCTCCTGCCTCGCACAACTGGCCGACTCCGCAGCGCTTTCGCCTCAAGCAACCAATACCGCAGGTATTCCCTCATTGTCCGAAAGCCCTGCGATGCGGCCTTGCCCTTGGTTTGCGGCTAAGCCGCGCGCTTGGCTACAGGACCCATCCCCAGCCCGATTCGCATTTGATGCCTCGATCGCCCGGCGCTGCAGCGCGCGACAAACGGGCAGCCTGCTCAAACAAAAAAAACCCCATCAAACCAGCGGCCGAGTGGCTGCGCATTCGATATACTGAAGGAGTGGCGTGGGAGCGCGCGCGTCCTCTTTAGGCGCCGCCGGCGACGTCGCCGCAAGGAATCGGATGGGCCAACTACTCGCATGCATGATCAACCGCCCGGAGCACCTGCAGGCGGCGGTTCGCTACGAGACCGAAAGCGCCCGGGCGACGCCGCTGGCCAAGGATGGTTGGGGCATCGGCTTCTATCACGCGGGCGAAGTGCTGCATAAGAAGCGGCCGAAGGCGGACGCCGCTACCGGCTGGGCGGGCATGTTCGAGGGGGTTCGCTCAGACGTGGCGATCGCCCACGTGCGCGACGCGACCGTCGGCGCACCCCGTGCAAACAACACGCATCCGTTCCGGATGCGCCAATGGTTGTTCGCGCATGGCGGATCGATTGGAGGCTTTGCCGCAATCCGCGATCGGTTGGTGACCGGGTTGCCCGATTTCCTGCAACGAAACCTGCGTGGAGACACGGATAGCGAGCACTTGTTCCACGTACTGCTGTCCTTCCTTCACGACAGCGGCCAGATCGACGTGCCCGAGGCGGCCGAGCAGGCTGTCGGCGCGGCCATCCGCTCTACGGTCACCCTGGTCGATCAACTCTCTCGTGAGGTAGGCGCTCCGGTAGGCGACCTGAACTTGGCTCTGACCAATGGCCGTGACCTGTACCTGTTGCGCCGGGGGGGGCCGTACTACCTGACCGAGCGGAGCTCGCTGATGGTTGAGCCGGGACCGACCGATGGTCCGGACAATGCGGCCCCAAGCGACACGCGCTACGTCCTGGCGCTGGCCCAAGAACTGCCGGAAAAGCCCATGGGTTACCGAGAGCTGGGCGACAACACTGTGGTGCATGTCAGCCGTGACCTAGCGGTGACCGAGCAGCAGCTTTGATTTGCGGTGCGCCGCTCCCGCACTCTACCTGGCCCTTCTGAGTCTCGGCCAAGCAGCGTGTGCATCGTCTGCGGTCGGGCCACCAGCCACGCCAACCGCGGGACGCCACACGCCGGCCACCGATGGGGACCCGCCAGCCCATGCGCCGCTCGCAAGCACCGAAACGGCTGGTATCGGGACCGCAACTCCGCCAGTACTGATCCAGACCGGCGCTTCATCCCAGGCGCGCACGATTGCACTGCGCATGGTCGCCGCACTGCTCGCGGGCGACGCCCTGGACCTTGAGCGAGTATTTCTCCGACGGGTGATGCGGACGAGTACGGGCCGCAGCATCGACCGAGGGGCCTTGATCGAGAAATGCCTTGGGCGCGCCCGGTTGTGGCACTGGCAGCGGAGCACGGCCATAGATGATGTGGTTGCCCAGCACCTGGTCCGGACCTTGCCGGCACGCCGTGATCGGGCGCGGCGTGGCCTCACGCACAGGGACTACGACTTCTTGGTCGTTCTGCCCCTGCAACCATGGAGAGGGTGGACGCGCCAGGGCATGGCGTGCCTGCCCACGTTGTTCGTGCGCCTCACCCCTTCCCCAGCCATTGTGGGCGTCCC
>JAPPOR010000187.1 GCA_028817905.1 Myxococcales bacterium | reverse complement strand
AGCAACGCCTTCTGTGCGTGCAGCCGGTTTTCGGCCTCATCCCAGACAACCGACTGGGGCCCGTCGATCACAGTGGCCGCCACTTCCTCTCCTCGATGGGCCGGTAGGCAATGCAGGAAGCGAGCATCATCGGCAGCGCGAGCCATCAGGTCGTCCGTGACACAAAAGCCCGTAAACGCCTTGGTCCGTGCAGCACGCTCATGCTCCTGGCCCATGCTCGCCCAAACGTCCGTGGTCACAACATGGGCTCCCGCCACCACCTCCGCTGGGTCATGACCGACCAGACGCGATCCGCCCAAACTCTCGACTTCGGCCAGTACCGAGCTATCGGGTTTGTAGCCCTCCGGACAAGCGATTCGCAGCTCGAACCCCAGCAATGCCGAAGCCAAGATCCAGGAGTGCGCCATGTTGTTGCCGTCCCCCACCCAGGCAACCACCAGCCCAGACAGGCCATCGCCGCGATGCTCCTCGATTGTCATCAGATCGGCCAATAGCTGACAGGGGTGGTAGCGATCGGTGAGCGCGTTGACGAAAGGCACGGTGGAGGCGTTCGCGATCGTAGTCAGCCGCTCGTGTGCGTGGGTTCTCAGGATCACCCCGTGCACGTACCGCGAAAGAACGCGCGCCGTATCCTCGAGGGGCTCGTCCCGACTGATCTGCAAGTCGCGGCCCGCCAACGAAATCGGCTGACCGCCGAGCTCGTGGACGCCGACCTCGAACGATATGCGTGTGCGCGTCGAGGCCTTCTCCATCAGGATGCCCAGACTCTTGCCCCGGAGCGGCATGGGCTGCCCAGTCTGCCCGCGTAGGCGCTTCATGCGATGGGACTCGCTCAACACCTTGCGCAGTCCCTCCGAACCAAGATCCAGTAGCGAAAGAAAGTGGCGCATCGGTCAAGCTCCTTTCGACAGCACCGCGTCGACGACGGCAATGCCCTCGTCAAGTTCCTCTTCACTCACACACAAAGGTGGGGAGAAACGAAGTACGTTGCCACCTGCCAACGAGAGCAGCACACCGGCCTCGCGCACGCGGACCAATACACTGATGGGATCGACTCCTTCTGCCAACTGCAGACCACGCAACAACCCCAGGCCACGCGCGTCCCTGACTGAATCGAACTTGTTCGCCAGCTCGGCCAGCTTACCACCCAGGTATGCTCCCCGTTCAGCTGAGCGCGCGACCAACCCCTCGCGATCGAGGATCTCCAGCACCGCGAGGCCTGCGGCGCATGCCAATGGATTGCCACCATAGGTCGTCGCATGGGTTCCCGGGGGCAGTCCGTCAGCAAGTGTCTCTCGCACAGCAATAGCACCGAGCGGAAAGCCCCCCGCGATGCCCTTGGCCAGCGCGCACGCATCCGGAATGACGCCGCTCCACTCGCGTGCAAGAAACTTTCCGGTTCTCCCGTAACCGGTCTGCACCTCGTCGAAGAACAGCAATGCCCCGCGCTCATCACAGAGCTCGCGCACCCCTCGCAGGTAGGCGTCGTCGGGGACCACGACACCACCCTCGCCCTGCACAGGTTCGAGCAGTACGGCGGCAGTCCGTTCGTCCACGGCAGCCCGTAGAGCGGCCAAATCACCGAAGGGTACGTGCCCAATGCCACCGACCAGCGGAGCCATGCCCTGATGGTACTTGGGCTGCCCGGTTAGACTCAGGGCGCCCATGCTGCGCCCATGGAAGCTCCGCTCCATCGAGACCAAGTTGACCCGTTCTGGCTGGCCCGCCTCGAAGTGGAAGCGGCGCGCGAGCTTGATGAGCGCCTCATTCGCCTCGGCGCCGCTGTTGCAGAAGAACACGCGGTCGAACGCGGTGCGCGCGACGACTTGTTCGGCCAGTTCGATCGCGCGGTCGTTGTAAAACAGGTTGGACACGTGCATGAGCCGGCCCGCCTGCTCGGCGATCGCCCTGGCCAGGGTTGGGTGGCCGTGGCCCACAGCGGCGACCGCTATGCCCGCGCAGAGGTCGAGATAGCGGTTGCCCTCCACGTCCTCCAGTCGGCAACCTTGACCTTGCGTCAGCACCAACGGCGCGGGCCTGTAGTTGCGCAGGAATGTCTGGTCAGCACGCTCGATGAATTCCCTGTTTCCCATTCGTCCCCTACCCCTTCCTGGACGGATTGCTAGCTGCGCACCAGCTCCGTACCCACCCCGCTGTCAGTGAAGATCTCCAACAGAATGGCGTGCTGGCGACGCCCGTCGATGACGTGACACTTGTTGACGCCGCCAGCAAGCGCCCGTAGAGCGCACTCGACCTTGGGGATCATGCCACCCTTGATCACCTCGGCATCGCGATAGCCGGCCACGCTTTGAGGGGTCAGCGACTTGATCAGGGCGCCATCGCCATCGAGCACCCCCTCTGTATCGGTCATCAGGATCAGCTTCTCAGCCCGCATGGCGGCCGCAATTTCTCCCGCCGCCGTGTCAGCATTGATGTTGAGCGGCGCCCCTTCGGCGTCGGCGGCAATCGGCGCAACGACAGGAATAATCGAGGCATCCAGCAGCGCACTCAGGACCTGTGGACGCACATCGCGAACGGTCCCAACACGGCCTGTGTCCACCTCGCGCCCATCCTTCAGTCTGACGGGCGGCGCCTTGTGGGCCAAGAGCAGGCTATCGTCGATGCCACTTAGGCCGACCGCACGAGCGCCGTAGCGCTGAAGCATGGCGACAATCTCGCGGTTGACGCGACCCCTGAGCACCATCGACACGACGTCCATCGTATCTTCGTCCGTGATCCGCAGACCTTCGACGCGAGTCGAACGGATTCCGAGGCGCTCGAGGGTCGCATCGATCTGGGGCCCGCCACCATGGACCACAACCGGTCGCACCCCGACGTAGCGCAGCAGTAAAACGTCCCGAGCAAAGCTTTCTCGCAGGGCCTCTTCCGTCATGGCATGCCCCCCGTACTTGATGACGAAGGTAGTGCCGCGAAAACGCCGAATGTAGGGCAGCGCCTCGTGGAGGATCGCTGCCTTCTTGATGAGTTCCTCAACCATACTCACATTCCTCGCACGCCGTCACAGTACGTAGCGCGCCAGGTCGTCACTTGCCATGATCGGCTCCAGCACCTTGGCAACAGCCTCACCATCGATGGTGACCTTGCGATCCGTACGCTCTGGAGCCGTGAACGACAGCTCTTCGAGCAACGCTTCCATCACCGTGTGAAGCCGGCGTGCGCCGATGTTTTCGGCTCGGTCATTGGCCTCGGCAGCGTGGGCAGAAATTGCGTCGATCGCGTCGTCGGTAAACGAAAGCTCGATCCCCTCCGCCGCCATCAGAGCTTCATACTGACGCGTCAACGCCGTACGCGGCTCCGTCAGAATGCGCTTGAAATCGGCTTGCTCGAGCGACTGTAGCTCCACCCGAATCGGAAAGCGTCCCTGCAGCTCGGGTATCAGGTCCGCCACCTTGGACACATGAAACGCCCCGGCAGCGACGAACAACACGTGGTCTGTGCGCACCTGCCCGAACTTGGTACTCACCGCTGACCCCTCTACGATCGGAAGGAGATCTCGTTGGACACCCTCGCGAGAGACGTCGGGTCCTCCGTGGCTGCTGCGCCCGGCCACCTTATCGATCTCGTCGATGAATACGATACCGGATTGCTCGGTCCGGCGGACGGCCTCGCGCTTGACCTGGTCCATATCCAACAGCTTTTGGGCCTCCTGCTCCTGCAGTATGCGACGCGCCTCCGGAACCTTGAACTTCTTGCGCTTGCCCTTGCCGCCGCCGAGGATGGGCAACTGCGAAAACATGTCCCGCAGCTGATTCTCCACGTCCTCCAGGCCTTGCCCCCCGGGCCCGCCAAGCACCGAAATCAGCGGGTTGGCGCCCGCTTCGGCCACGTCCAGCTCAACCGATTCGTCGTCGAGCTCGCCCGCTCGCAAACGAGAGCGGATATCCGCGGCGACGCCGCCAGTGACCGGAACGGGCGGCGCCACCTCGCCTCCCGGCGACACGACGAACGGCCCCACGGCGCGCCCCGCACCCGCCGGGGACTCCCGCGGCGCCTCGGGCTGACCGAGCAGCTGTACGAGACGGTCCTCGGCGTGCTCGGCAGCCCGAGTTTGCACCCGCTCGAGGTGCTCCTCCTGCACAAGGTTGACCGCAATCGCGGTCAGATCCCGAACGATCGACTCCACGTCGCGTCCTACGTAGCCCACCTCGGTGAACTTCGAGGCTTCTACCTTGAGAAAGGGCGCTTGGGAGAGGCGTGCTAGGCGTCTCGCGATCTCGGTTTTGCCGACCCCGGTCGGCCCGATCATGATGATGTTCTTGGGCGCAATCTCGTCCCGCAAGTCCTCCGGCACCTGTTGCCGACGCCAGCGGTTGCGCATGGCGATGGCGACGGCCCGCTTGGCCTTGGCTTGGCCCACGATGTAGCGGTCTAGCTCGCTGACGATTTCCCTGGGAGTGAAGTTGGCGATCCTAGTCATGTACCCAGCTCCTCCACGACGATCTCGTCATTGGTGTACACGCACACCTCCGACGCGATTCGCAGCGCCTCGCGCGCCACTTCAGGCGCGGCGAGCTCGGTGTGGCGCAGCATCGCGCGGGCGGCAGAGAGAGCGTACGGTCCGCCAGAGCCAATGGCGATCACACCCTCGTCCGGCTCGATCACGTCCCCGGTTCCACTCAAGAGCAGGGTCGTGGTCGGATCCATCACCACCAGCATCGCTTCCAGCCTTCTCAGGAAGCGGTCGGTGCGCCAGTCCTTGGCTAGCTCGACCGAAGCGCGAAATAGGTTCCGCCGATGCTGCTTGAGCTTCGCCTCGAAGCGCTCCAGCAGCGTGAAGGCGTCCGCGCTGGCACCCGCAAAGCCAACCAGTACATCCGTGTCCGGAAGCCGGCGGACCTTGCGAGCGTGGCCCTTCATCACGGTTTGGCCGAGACTAACCTGACCGTCCCCGGCCATGGCGGCGCGGTCACCCCGCCGCACGGCGACGATTGTGGTTGAGCGGAATCGTTGGGAAAAAGAGTCCATCGAGAGCGCCGAAAAGCCGCAACCCTAAGACGCCGTGCGGCCGTGTCAAGCCAGCGCCACCACGCGGGCCACTTGGCCCGCATATCTCACCAACCCGTGTGATGATCGTGCAAGCGATCGAGTTCACAGTGGTTTTGGTGAGGGAAGGCAATACTCGCTGTATTTTCGACCGAGGCGGAAACGCTGTGGGCTCGAGCGGTTGTGCGAGGGCGTGCGGGTTGGTGCGATACGCAGGTTAGCCCGGGTCATCCGTTCGCGCGGACACTGGGGCCTCACCTAGCTCTGGGCCCGCTTCCTGAAAGCGCCAGGCTGAGCGCCACCGGTGCGTACGCGCGCCCTGAAATTGGGTCAACGGTTTCGATGGCTCGTTGGGTCGGGCGGGGCCGCGAGTGAGTCATCGCCGGGGGGCGTCTCGCCCCGGGCAGGGCCCCGGTCACGTCGCGCCAGGGGGTGCGCGCGGGCGTAGGCCTCCCGTAGCCGATCCACGCCGACGTGCGTGTAGCGCTGTGTGGTAGCCAGGGACCGATGCCCCAGGAGCTCCTGGATTCCGCGTAAGTCCGCCCCCGCGTCCAACAGGTGCGTCGCGCAGCTGTGACGCAGCATATGCGGATGAAGACCTTCGCGACCGGTCGCCAACGTGCCATAGCGGGCGACCAGGCGCTGAATCCAACGTACCGACAAGCGGCGCCCATGCACCCCGAGAAACAGCGCCGCCGGATCCACTCGCTGACTGTGCCTAGGCTTCAGCTGGCCACGCGCATTCAGATAGTCGGAAAGGGCCCCAAGCGCCATAGACCCGGTCGGGACGGTACGCTCAAAGGCACCCTTGCCCATCACCCGAACCTCACCTCGGGCCATGTCCACGTCATCCAGGTCTAGACCGGCAAGCTCGCTCACGCGCAAGCCCCCGCCGTACAGCAGTTCGACAATCGCGCGATCGCGAAGCCCGGTCGCCGTATCCGCGCTCGGGGCTTCGGCAACGGCGGAAGCGGCATCCACGCTCAGGAAGCTGGGAAGGGGCTTGCGCACCTTCGGCAACCGCAATCGGGCGGCCGGATTGTCCCCGATCGACCCGATCCGCTTGTGGAACCGGAAGAAGGCACGCAGAGCAGAGACCTTCTTCGCTATCGTGGCCGTTCCGTTCTTGCGGCGCACCAGATCTGCCAGGAAAGCACGCAAATGGTCAACGCGTAGCTGGGTGACGTCAAGGGGAGCACCCTTAGCATGCAAGAAAGCATACAGGGCCGCGAGGTCGCGGCCATAGGTTGCGACGGTCCGTGGCGCAGCACGCCGTTCGTGTTCGAGATACCGAGCGAACGCAGCCATCTGGGCAGCGAGGGGCGTGGACTCGATCGACTCCGCAGACATGGCCCAACCAGCATCGCGCGCCGGGTGTGTGTCGCGCAAGTTTGCGCTCTGGCGGTTTTCGGAACCTGGCGTCCTGTGCTACGCGATGCTGCATGAGTGACACGCGCGACTACGATATCGTGCTGTGGGGCGCGACGGGCTACACGGGGCGCCTGGTGGCCTCCCATCTTCTGAGGCGGGCCGGGGGCTTGCGGGTCGCGCTAGCAGGCCGCAACAGGCCCAAGCTCGACGAACTGGCCGCCGAGCTCGGCAAGCCAGACGTCCCTACCCTGGTTGGTGTTCGGGAGGACCGGACCTTCGTCGATCAACTGGCTTCATCTGCGCGGGTGGTCTGCACGACGGTGGGCCCCTACGCCGCCTACGGAAGCGATCTGGTCGAGGCCTGCGCCCGCCTCGGTACGGACTACTGCGACCTGTCGGGCGAGATCCAGTGGATCCGTCGTATGATCGATCTGCACGGAGCCAAGGCCGAGGAGAGCGGCGCGCGCATCGTGCACAGCTGCGGCTTCGACTCGATTCCTGCGGACCTGGGCGTTCTATTTCTCCAGACGTATTCCCAGGAGCACGCGGGCGGGCCCTGCGACCGGGTACGAGCTCGGGTCAAGGACCTAAGTGGTGGCCTCAGTGGCGGCACACTTGCCAGTTTGCAGGGGCTGATCGACGAAGCCTGGGGGGACCCCGCGGTCCGCCGACTGTTGTTGGACCCCTACGCGCTCAACCCCCACGGCGATCGCAGCGGTCCAGACCGCAACGAAGCGATGACACCGGGCCACGACCCCGATTTCGGCTGGACCGCGCCGTTCCTGATGGCCGGCGCAAACGCTCGCATCGTTCGCCGTTCGAGCGCACTTCTGGGCTACCCCTATGGCCGGGACTTCCAGTACGAGGAGGCGCTCGCTACCGGGCGCGGGCTTACCGGACTCGCGGCGGCGACGGCGATCGCCGGAGCCACCGGCGCCGGCCTGGCCTCGCTCGCACTTCCGCCTCTGTCAAAACTGACCGCCCGCTTCCGGCCCAAGCCCGGGGAGGGGCCAAGCCGGGAACAACGGGAAGCCGGACGCTTCACCTATGTGTTCCTGGGCAGCCAAGACGGGACCCCGCGGGTTCGCGCCACGGTGACCGCGGAGGTAGACCCGGGCTACGCGGCGACCGCTCGGATGCTGGCAGAGTCAGCACTGTGCCTGGCCGCTGACAGCCCCATCTGCAAGGGCGGCAGCTGGACACCCGCCTCCGCCTTGGGCATGGAGTTGGTCGGCCGCCTCGACGAGGTGGGCGTCCTGTTCAACGCCGCTCTCTCGGACTGAGCTGCTTCTATTTCCAGCGACCGTTGAACTCGCAGAACCGGCCACCCTTGCATGCGCAGCGAGGGTGGGTCACATGGGCCTCCTTGCCACCGGTAAGCTCGATCGCGCCGTGCAGCCACCCTTGAAAGCGTGCGCAGAACGCCTCGTCCCGAACCTTGAAGTCATGGAGCCGAGCAAGCAACGGGACGTTGGGATCCTCCAGTATCTCCCACCTACCACTGTCGTGGAAGCGCACCCAGAGACTGGAGGAGCGCTCCATCAGCCAGTTGGGCGTGCGGAAGCGGAGGAACATCTTGAGCACCGCGTTGAGAGTCCACTCGGCACTGAACTTGCCGACTTCCACACACAGTGCCAGGTCACCTGACCCATAAAGCTCGTCCAACTTGCGATGGAAGGCCATGATGGGTGCCGTAGGATACCAGCCAATCGCGGTCACATCACGGAGCACCTGCTGATCCTCCTCGGGAAGCGCCGCGATCACGCGGTTGGTCGCTTCCGAACCAAACCGTTGCTCGGTAAACAGCGCAGTGGAGAGATAGATCGTTCCCTTGAATTGCGCCATTCCCGTTGTCACCCACCTTAAGCATAGCGCGTCCAGCTCTCGGATTGTGGGCGCGATTGCAGGCCAACCGCCATCGGAAGTGGTTGCGAATGGCAGGTATGAACACAGCGGACTACGTCTAGCAACCCAAGTCGCTACCGACCGGGCTTGCCAGCGAGGGAAGGGTTCCGGCGTCGAGGAAGGCTTCTCAAGGAACACTGCCCGTACACAGGTCACACACTTCATGGGCTGTAACACGCCAACACGCTCGGAGGGCGCGGACTTCGCAGGCTGGACCCGGTCGCGCTATGCTCCGACATGCTCGACGATCAGAGCCTCCTTCGCCTTGCTGATCTAAACCTCGCTGAAGCCCAACGAGAGCACGCCCGCTTCTTCGGCCCCTACACGGTCGAGGAGCGCGACGGATTGCTCCTGGGCGCATGCGCCTCCCGCTTTCCGGCGTTCCCCTTCAACGCGGTCAGTCGCCTAGCCACGGTTCCCGACGATGCCGACGACCCCGCCACATTGCGAGCTGAAGCCGAAGGCTTCTTCTTCGCCCGCGGCCGGGGATTCGGCATCCTCGTACGCGCGCACCTAGATCGGCGCCTGTTGCGCTACTGCGAAGCCGAGGGCTTCCAGCGCATGGGAAACTCCCCAGGCATGGCGCTGACCGCGCCGGTGGCTGGGCCGGCGCTTGCTGATGGTGTAAGCCTGCGGGTCGTGCAAACCCCTTCAGATGCCGAGGCTTTCGTGGAAGTGGTAAGCGCTGCATTCGAGGAGCTCGAGATGCCTCCCAAGGTCTCCAGGAAGCTCCTTTCGAAGCCGGCCCAGTGGCTGCAACCACACTGGCACGTGTGTCTTCTGCATGCCGACAGCCGCCCCGTGGCAGGCGCGATGCTGCTGTTCAGCCATGGCATTGCAGGCATCTACTGGGTCGGCACGCTTGCGGGTGCCCGCGGGAGGGGCCATGGCGAAGCCATCACCCGGGCGGTGAGCCAACACGGCTTCGACCACGGAGCACAGGCCATCGTTCTACAAGCCAGTCCGTTCGGCGAACCGGTGTACCGGCGAATCGGCTTTCGGGAGTTCACCCACTATCCGTGGTATGCGGTGCCCAAGCCCCAGTGACTCGCAGGCGCCCAGCACGTGGGCGCCTCTGAAGCCACTGCCCATCGGCTGGTGCGGGTCATTCACCAGAGCGCGTGGGGTCCGTAGATGACACGATACTCGCCGTATTCCCGAATGAAGCCAAAGCGCTGCCAAGCCCAGCGGTTGGGCGAGGGCGAGCGGGTGGATGAATGGATGAATGGATGAATGAATGAATGACCCGGTGCAGGGGTTGTCGCTAACTGAGCGCCCCTGCATCGTCGTCGACCCCTGCATCGTCGTCGCCATCGCCATCGCCATCGCCATC
>JAPPOR010000363.1 GCA_028817905.1 Myxococcales bacterium | reverse complement strand
GAACCCCCCCAGGCGATCCCCGCGACCCCGTCCGCGGAGCTGGACCGAAAACTCGAGCGTCTTCACAGCCATCGTCAGGGATGGCTCGACACGGGGATCCCGGAACGAGTCGCGCTGCTTTCCCGCTGCCTGGCGGGCACCCGCGAGGTCACGGATGCCTGGGTGGCCGACATCTGCAAGCTCAAGGGCATCGATCCGAACTCCCAGGCCGCCGGTGAGGCCTACCTGTCCGGACCGGCGACCACGGTCCGCAACATCCGCCTGCTGATCGAATCCCTCCAAGCAGGCGGTCAGAAGCCGCCGCCGGCCGTCACGACCCGGCCCAGCGGGCAAAAGGTGGCGCGCGTGGTCCCCGACGGCCTGCTCGACAGGCTCATGTTTGGCGGCGTGGTGGCCGACGTGTGGATCGAGCCCGGCAAGAGCGCGAGTCAGGGGCGCATCTATCGGGAGAAGAAAGGTGACCCACGGGTGGCGCTGGTACTCGGTGCCGGCAACATCTCCTCGATTCCCCCGATGGACCTGCTGTACAAGCTGTTCGCCGAGGACGAGGTTGTGCTGCTGAAGATGAACCCCGTCAACGAGATCACGGGTCCGCACATCGAGCGCGCTTTCAACTGTCTGGTCGAGGCGGGTGTGCTGGAGGTGGCCTATGGGGGCGCGGAGGTGGGCGCCTATCTGGCAGACCACAAACTGGTGGATACGCTGCACGTGACGGGCAGCAACCGGACCTACGATGCCATCGTCTGGGGTCCCGACCCGCAGGAGCAAGCCCGACGCAAGGCGGACAACGATCCGGTCAACACCCGACCGTTCACAGCCGAGCTGGGCGCGGTCACGCCGGTGATGGTCGTCCCAGGAGATTGGAACGAAAAGGAGCTGCTGTTCCAGGCACGGCATGTGGCCGCCATGGTCGGACACAATGCCAGCTTCAACTGCAACGCAGGCAAGGTCCTGGTAACCGCCAAGGGATGGAATCTGCAGAAGCGTTTTCTGGAGGCCGTCCACGAGGCGCTCGCCAAGGTGCCTCCGCGCAAGGCGTACTACCCGGGCGCCAAGGAGCGCTACCAGGCGTTCATCGAGCACTACCCTCAGGCGACCAGCCTGGGCGAGACCGGGCCCGATATCGTTCCGTGGACGGCCATTCCGGACGTGCCCGCCCAGGCCGGTGAATACGCCCTGGCCAACGAAGCGTTCTGCGGCGTGCTCGCCGAGGTTGGCCTGGAGAGCTCGAGCCCAGAGGACTTTCTTGGCGCCGCCACAGCGTTCGCCAACGACCAGTGCTTCGGTACGTTGTCGTGCTGCTTGATCATCGACGAGCGCAATCAGAAACGCTATGAGGCGCGGCTGGAGCAAGCCCTTGAAGACCTGCGGTACGGGGGAATCGGGGTCAACCTCTGGCCGGGAATCATTTACGCTCTTTGCTCGACCACCTGGGGCGCCTTCCCCGGCCATCCACCAAGCGATATCTCGTCGGGAACGGGCGTCGTGCACAACACGTTCCTCTTCGACCACCCCCAAAAGTCGGTGGTCAAGGGGCCGTTCATGCCGCCCATCACGCCCGCGTACTTTCCGGATCACGGCGCCCTCAAAAACCTCGCCAAGGCACTGATCGACATGGAAGCGAAACCGGGAGCCAGCGCGTTCTTGAGCATGGCGTGGGCCGGGTTCCGCGGCTGAGGAGACCCTTGGGCGCGGCCATGCCGACGGCCGAGATCGGGCAGGGGCGCGGCAAGTCTGGTAGGCTGCGCCCGGAAGGAGGGTGCCGTGGGCGGAAATCTTTGGGGACGCGTATCCTGCGGGCTGGTCCTGATGCAGGCGATGGCAGCGGGGCCGGCGGCCGCCCACGTATGCCTCGATCAGCCGGTGTCGCGCGCCGGGCCTGACTGCTCGTTCCGGTCGTCGCAAAAGGTTGGCCCCTGCGGGATCTCCGAACGCTCGAACAACCCGACCGTCTTCCGCCCGGGCGAAACGATCACGGTTCGAATACGGGAGACGATCGACCATCCAAGCCACTATCGCATCGCCTTCAACCCCGAAGGCGATGCGTTCGAAGACCCGATCGACATCGATGACAAGGACGGCGATCACCCGCACGTGCTGCTCGACGGCATCGAGGACGCCGCCGCCGAGGTCCAGGAGGTGGAGGTGACGCTGCCCAACGTCACCTGCGACACGTGCACCTTGCAGCTCATCCAGGTGATGTACGACAAGCAGGGCAATGGTTTTGGCGGCAACGACGGCGTTCCCCCCGACAACGACGACCTCTACTACATGTGCGCGGACATCATCCTGCGTGGCGACACCGTCGACGGAGGCACCGGCGCGGAAGCCGGCGTCACCGACAACACCCCCGCCCAAGGACCGGACGCGACTGTCCCATCGCAAACCGGGCCTGACGCCGGCCTGCAGGAGACGGACGACCCGGGTGCGAATGGCGTCGTGGGCGAAGATGCGTCCATCCGTTCACCCTCGGAGCTCCAACCGGATGCCCCGAGCGCTTCTTCCGACGACAGCGGTGGGTGTGCGGTGAGACCGCCCCGCCAGGGTCCAGGTACGATCGGCCCGGTAGTAGTGGCGCTCTTCGCGCTTCAGCTCATGCGTCGCAGGGCCCGTCAAGCGTGCGCGCGGCGCGCACGCTGACAGGTGCTTCCCGGCGGTTGCGGGGCGGGCGATGCTCGACTTTGCGCCAGATAGGGAATAAACGAGGAGAGATGAACGATACGCGCTCCCACGGGGTCGTGTTGCCTGAAGGGCATACGGGCTCGAGCTACTTTCACAAGGTTCTCTCCGAAGCAGCGGCGAAGTTCCCGGAAGCCCTAGCCGCAGTGGAGCTGCCGCCCACGGCCAGCAGGTTCAAAGCTACCTATGGCGAGGCACTGCTTCGCTTCGAGCTCGCGCGACTTCAAAGCGAGGAGCGCGTCGAGATCGCGCGCTTTATCGCGCAGACCACGCAGGCAGGCCTTTCGTTTCAGAACGGCGAGGGCCGGGTCCCGCTCGGCCCCTATCTTTCCGAGCGCGTCCGCGCCCCCGAGTTTCGCGAGCTTCGCTTCGACGCGGAGCCCGGACTCGTGCCGGAGGTACCGTTTGCAGGCAAGACCTACCGCGGTGAAGACCTGATCGAACTGGCGCAACTGCTGCGAACGCGTCACTACGTCACCGAAGGCGTCGTGGCAGCGCTGACCTGGCTCGTGGGCCACAGCAAGCAGACCGGCGGCAAGCTGCAGCTCAACGGCCGCAAGTTCGCGCTGATGGGTGCGGGCGCGGAACTGGCGCCCACGGCCCTGCTCCAGCGGGCCGGAGCGACGGTCCTGTGGATAGACATCCTCGACCCGCGCGACAAGCTGTCGCAGCGGCAAGATCTCGCGGGCTGTCTGCTGTACGCACCAGACCACTCGAACCTGCTGGCGCAGCCGCGCGAAGTGGCCGCGGCCATCGCGCGCTTCGCCGAGGGCGATCCGGTCGATATCGGCATGTTCGCCTACGCGGCCGGGGCCAGCCAAGAATGGCGCCTCGGCGCTTCCATGAACGCGATCGTACGCAGTCTTGAACCGTCTGACGTCAAGTCGGTGGCCATGTTCGTGTCCCCGACCACGGTGGCGCGCGTCTACCCCGCAGACATCCGTGATGCACGGCAGCGTATGGCCAGCCGGCCGACCTGGCAGAAGATCATGCAGGGGATGCAGGGGCTGCACACACCGGGCCAGCTCGGTGAAGGCGACCTGCAGGTCGCCAAGGCGGTGGTCGGCGTGCAGGGCGTGAGCTACCAGGCAGCGCAGTACATATCCAAGCTGATCGCGGCCGAGACCTACGCGGTGTACGGCACCGACCTGGCAGCCGAAACGCCCCGACCGATCACCGTTTCCGCCAATATCGCAGGCATCACCCGGACCCGCTCGCTCTCACATCCGGTGTTCCAGGCTGCCTTTGTCGGCGCACCGTCGTTCGGAGTGCAGATCTTCGATCCTGAGACCACGCGCGCCCTGAACGGGCTGCTGGTCCTTCATGACGTGCTCAACCCGGAGGCGCCTGGCGCGGCCGGCCGAACGTACGCTACCCACCGGGGGCATGCCGACGCACTGCTGAGCCAGCAGGTCCATGGAGGCATCTACTCGATGCCGTTCGCGCTGGACTCCGCGATCCGAATCGCCGCCCTGTTGGGCATGGCCCGCAAGCCGACCGTGCTCATCAAGTAGTTCTCACACCGGTCTCCTGGGCGTGCGCGGGGCCAGGCTTTGCGCTATGGGTGTCCCATGGATGCTCCTCGTTTGTGTGTGATCTCCCTGCGCTACTCATCGTGGTCGCTGCGAGCGCTCTTGCCCCTGTGGCATGCCGGAGTCGAGGTAGAGATCGACACCGTGGACCTCGAACTCTCGCACCAGGGCCTGCCAGAGACCATCGCGGATCACGACACCTACGTGCACCAAGCCCAGGCGGAGCTTCGGAAGCGCCGTACCCTCGGTAGCGTCACCGGGTGCTTCCCCGTATTGTGGGTCGACGGCACTCCCATCCACGAGGCACTGGCGATCTGTGAATGGACCGCCGAGCGGCACCCGGAGGCGAGGCTGTGGCCGGATGAGCCGATGGAACGCGCCCGAGCGCGGGCCCTTTCGCTCGAAATGGCGAGCGGCTTCCGCAACCTGCGCACCCACATGAGCTGCCACCCCTTCGCACGCGTGCCAGGGTTTCGCCCGGACGGGCCGACACGGGTCGAGATCATGCGTGTGCTCGAAATCTGGCGCGATGCGTATCAGGCATCCGGCGGGCCCTTTCTCTTCGGGCACTTCGGCATCGTCGACGCGATGTTCTTTCCCGTGCTCACCCGCTTCGAGACCTACGGTGTCGAGCTGCCAGCGACGTTGCAGCCCTATGCAGACGCCCTGCACGCCCTCCCGGCCGTGGCCCGTTGGCGCTCCCTGGCTGCCGAGGAACCGCACCTGCCGGTCTACGATGACTACATTCGGCAGCTCGGCGGCCGGTTGTTGGAACGCCACGAGATTCTTCCGGCTTGAAGTTCACCCGGACGCCATCCCTTTCGCCACCGGCTCGGTAGCGATTGCAGGCGGCTTCCGCCACACACCAGGAATGCGCGTATGCTGTGTCACTCCTGGAGGCATCTCGGGAGACAGGTGAGCGCGTGACGCACGAACAACCCGACCGCACTGGACGCTGGCAATTCTGGATCGACCGCGGAGGTACGTTCACCGACGTGGTGGGACATGGCCCAGCGGGGCAGCTCCGGACCCACAAGCTTCTGTCGGACAATCCCGAGCAGTACCCGGATGCGGCGGTCGCCGGTATCCGTCACGTCCTGGGACTTGGGCCCACCACGCCGATCACCGGCGACCTGGTCGAGTGCGTCAAGATGGGCACAACCGTGGCCACCAACGCCCTTCTGGAACGCAAGGGAGAGCCTACCGCGCTGGTCACGACGCGTGGTTTCCGCGATGCCCTGCGCATTGGATACCAGGAACGGCCCCGGCTCTTCGACCGTCAGATCGCACTCCCCGAGCTGTTGTATAGCCGTGTGATCGAAGCCCGCGAGCGGCTAGCGGCGGACGGCCGGGTGCTAGATGCGCTTGACGAGGCCGACCTCCGCGCACAGCTGCAAGCGGGCCGGCGCGAAGGGCTGCAGAGCGTCGCCATCGTCTTCATGCACGCCTATCGCAACGGGGTGCACGAGAAGCGAGCCGCGCACATCGCGCGTCAGCTCGGCTACTCACAGGTGAGCGCCTCCCACGAGGTGAGCCCCTTGATCAAACTGGTAGGGCGCGGCGACACGACCGTCGTCGATGCCTACCTTTCCCCAATTCTGCGCCGCTATGTCGACCAGGTGGCCAGAGAAATGCCAGGCGTAGCGCTCTACTTCATGCAGTCGTCGGGCGGTCTCACGGACGCACATTCCTTCCAGGGCAAGGACGCGATCCTGTCGGGGCCGGCCGGTGGCATCGTCGGCATGGTCGGCACCGCTGCCGTCGCGGGTTTTTCTCGGGTCGTGGGCTTTGACATGGGCGGGACCTCGACAGATGTCTCGCACTACGCGGGAGAGCTGGAGCGCGCCTTCGAGACCCAGGTCGCTGGCGTGCGGATGCGGGCGCCCATGATGAGCATTCACACCGTCGCGGCTGGCGGCGGTTCCATCCTGCACTTCGACGGGGCTCGCCTAAGGGTCGGTCCCGACAGTGCAGGCGCCAACCCGGGACCGGCCTGCTATCGGCGAGGCGGACCGCTAGCGCTTACCGACGCCAATGTGATGCTGGGCAAGCTGCAGCCCGACCACTTTCCGCGCGTATTCGGGCCGGGTGCGGATGCGCCACTCGACAAAGCCGTCGTGCGCGAGCGTTTCCTCGCGCTGGCGCACGAGATCGAGCACGCCACAGGGGTCCGCCAGCGAGCGCAAGAGGTGGCCGAAGGCTTCGTGGACATTGCCGTGACCAACATGGCCAACGCGGTCAAACGCATCTCGATCGCGCGTGGCTACGATGTGACACGGTACACGCTACAGTGCTTTGGAGGCGCGGCGGGGCAACACGCCTGTCGTGTGGCCGACGCCCTCGGCATGACTCGCATTCTGGTCCACCCCTTTTCCGGCGTGCTCTCCGCCTATGGGATGGGCTTGGCCGACCAGAGTGTGATGCGCGAGGGCTCGATCGAGGAGCCCCTCGATGAGCGGGTCTGGCCCGCTCTAATGCGTAGGTTCGAAGAGCTTTCAGAAGAAGCCCTCGGGCTGGTGCGAAGCCAGGTGGCGGGGACGCCACGGCTGCGCGTCATTCGGCACGCTCACGTGCGTTACCAGGGAACCGACTCCGCTCTCATCCTTGGGCTGGACGAGGAGGGGCACCCGGTGCCCGACGTCTCGGCCCTGCGGGCGCGCTTCGAGGAAGCCTACCGAACGCGCTTCGGCTTCTTGATGCAAGGGCGGAGCCTCGTGGTGGAAGCAGCGTCCGTGGAGGCGCTTGCGCAGGGACACGTTCCGGTCGAACCCAGGCAGCCGCTAGCGCCTGACGCAAGCCCGGTTCCCTCGACCCACGTGGAGCTCTTCAGTGGCGGAAGGGTCTGGAACGCACCCCTCATGGACCGCAAGCAGACCCGCCCGGGCCATGAAATCCCGGGGCCCGCGTTGATCGTGGGAGCCAGCGAGACGGTCGTGGTGGAGCCGGGCTGGCATGCGAGAGTCACCTCCCACTAACACCTGATACTGGAGCGAAGACGCACACCCCAAACCGCGACTGGCCCCAAACAGACGGGGTCGAGTACGGAGCTGGACCCGATTCGACTCGAGGTGTTCAACAACCTCTTCATGAACATCGCGGAACAGATGGGCGCCCAGCTGCAAAACACCGCCTATTCCGTGAACATCAAGGAGCGCCTCGACTTTTCCTGCGCCCTGTTCGACGAACGCGGACAGCTGGTCGCCAACGCCCCCCATATGCCCGTGCACCTGGGATCCATGAGCGAGTCGATCCTGTCGGTCATGCGGCGCAACGCCGAGCGCATGCGCCCCGGAGATGTGTACGTCCTGAATGACCCGTACCACGGGGGCACGCATTTGCCCGACATCACCGTGGTCACACCGGTCTTCGATGCGCCGGGCAACCGCGTGATGTGCTACGTCGGTTCCCGCGGTCACCACGCCGACGTGGGGGGCATCACCCCCGGCTCGATGCCCCCTTCGTCGCGCAGCATCGAAGAGGAGGGCATCCAGCTCGATAACGTCAAGCTGGTCGATCGGGGGCGCTTCTGCGAAGCTGAGCTGCGGGCGCTGCTTCAGACGGGCCCCTACCCCGCCCGCAATCCAGACCAGAATCTAGCCGACTTGAAGGCCCAGGTGGCTGCCAACGAAAAGGGTGCGCGAGAACTGCGCAAGCTCATCGCCGAATTCGGACTCGACGTCGTCCAAGCGTACATGCGCCACGTTCAGGACAACGCCGAGGACTCGGTGCGGCGGGCCATCGCTGAGCTCTCGGATGGTACCTTCGTCCTACCGCTCGACAACGGCGCGAACGTGGCTGTGCGGGTCGTGGTAGACCGCGCCCAGCGTTCGGCCCTGGTGGACTTCTCCGGCAGCTCGCCCCAACTCCAGAGCAACTTCAATGCACCCCGAGCCGTCTGCACAGCCGCCGTGCTCTATGTGTTTCGGACGTTGGTCGATGACGACATTCCACTCAACGCCGGTTGTCTGCGGCCGATCGAGATACGGGTGCCCCAGGGCTCGATGCTCAACCCGGTGCCACCGGCGTCGGTCGTGGCGGGCAACGTGGAAACGTCGACCTGCGTAACCAACGCACTCTATGGCGCCTTGACGACGATGGCCGCCTCCCAATGCACCATGAACAACTTCACCTTTGGCGATGCCCGGCATCAGTACTATGAGACCATCGCAGGCGGATCCGGCGCCGGACCCGGATTCCACGGTCAAAGCGCCGTGCAGACGCACATGACCAACTCGCGTTTGACCGATCCGGAGGTGCTCGAGCTACGTTTCCCCGTGCATCTGGAGCGCTTTGAGATCCGTCGCGGTTCCGGCGGCCGCGGGCAGTACCATGGCGGCGACGGGGCCATCCGGCGGATCCGTTTCCTTGAGCCCATGACCGCCTCGATCCTCTCCAACGGCCGCCGGATTCCCGCATTCGGCATGGCAGGCGGCGAGCCAGGCGCCTGTGGCCACAATCGCGTCGAGCGCGCCGATGGCCGCATCGAACAGCTCGACCACATCAGTACGTGCCAACTGAATGCGGGTGATGTCTTCGTGATCGAGACGCCCGGGGGTGGGGGATATGGCACCCCCCCCCAGCCGGATGGCGACGAAGCCAACGAGAGACAGCCTACACAACACATACCGTCGCAGCGCCACCCATGCTTCAATTCCATCAGCATAGACATGCAGGCTCGATAAGGTCACATGACTACTTGCAGAGCTGACTAAGAGCCTTGCAGTCTTCGTTGGGACGCTCCATTCGTGCGGTTGGAGACTGACCACCGCTTTGTTCGTACTCGGACGCCAGCTGCGGTCCGCCGTTGGGCGCGGGACCGTCCGCATCATCCTGGGGATACCGGGTGATGATAACCTTGGTGGTTTGCTTCACGAGCGCCTTCGGGGCGTCTTCCCAGAGTGCCACGTGGGAGTTGCCGAGACCCATGGGATACCCTCGCGCCCGGTCCGCAGTCTAGCTGGCCGGAACTTCATCGCGACGGGGCCCTGGGGTCCGGGCGACACCTGGAATGAACGCCTCGATGAGCCAGCCCAGGTCGTGATGAGATGCGAGCCTGTAGCGCTCGCCACCGCCGCGGTCCTTGCGAACGTGGGCGTCGCCGTCCTTCCCTGCCTGACCGGAGAAGCGGACAGCAGACTGATCCGGATCAGCGAGGTCGTCGCGTCATGGAACCTGTGGGTAGTCACCAACGAAGAAGCACGCCGAAACCCCGCGTACAGGCGGTCAAGCAGGTGATCGTCGAGTGGCTACAAGCCGCCTCGGGCCGGCTTGAGGACTAGCGACCTTGTCCCGACACATCCAATCAAGATGGCGCGATCAAACTTGACTCAACCGTTTGCGAAACACTGACTCAAGGTCGTTAGCGAACCATGAAATGGAAGCCTTCCAGAGAGAACAGGCCGACCAGGCACATT
>JAPPOR010000881.1 GCA_028817905.1 Myxococcales bacterium | reverse complement strand
GCCCCTACCGAGCGGGCCATCCAGACGCCGCGGCCCGCGGCACCCGAGTCCCCCAGCGACGCCCCACCGCCGGTGTTGAGCATTCCCCTGCCTGCTGCCCCCGAGAGCCCGGCGCACACAGCCAGCTCCCAAACAGCCAGCCCCGAGCAGGCCAGCCCCGCGGAAGACGAGCTGGGAGACGACGACCCCACGCTGGTCGTTCGCAGGCCCGAGCAAGTGTTCGAGGAAGTGACCCGCGTGGCGCCCCAACCCACGGGAACGCCTGACCTCGAGGGGCCGGCACCTGTGAGCGAGCCAAAGCCAGCACCCACGGCCGAGATCGCTGCAAGCGTGGGTGCTCTCGGCGAAGCCGCCAAGCAGCTCACGGACAAGGTCGTCGCCAGCACCGGCCATGCGGGACGCACGTTCGCAGCCCGCATGGCCCAGGGATTCGGCAGCGTGCTCACCCGATCGCAGGCCCCTCCGCGCGGTGCGCCGACCGGAAGCACTCCGACCGGAAGTGCCAGCGGAAGCACGAAAACCGTGGGCGCATCGATGCCCGCAGGCCCGGCCTCTGGGGTGCCCGCAGGCGACGGGAGCCACACCGGCGAGGAGGACGCGGTCACCGCTCAGCACCCCCGAGCGGCCCCGAAATCCAGCGAACCTGCCGCGACCCAGCTGCCCGGTACCTCGCTAGACGACGAGACACTTGACGCGATCGGCGAGGCCCTGCGCGACTATCCCGAGGTGGAATGGGCCTGTGCGCTGCCCCCCGAGCAGGACATTGACACCTCGCCGGTCGCGCTGCGCATCGACCCACTGTACGACCAGAGAACGGAGGAAATCACCGAACGGGCGCTAGCCGCCGCCAAGGCCCGGGGGGCGCACGTCACGGTCCAGCTCCTCAAGACCACCGAACAGGTTCGCCTCGCCCGCCGTGCCGGCACGGTGTTCTTCCCGGGGCGCAAGCGAGCGGTACGGCGATAGCCCGTTCCGCGGTTGCCTGAGGGAGCCACGAGATGCCACGGCCTGCGGCCCAGTGCGATCGCCCGGTTTGACGGCGCGCGAGATCGGTGGGATCAGGGCGCGGATGGACGCGATCGACCCAGCGGCGCCACCCAGGCTCAGGACACCGGTGCCCGGATCACGGGCGCGGGCCTACGTGGAACGGCTTGCGGCCAGCGAGTGCCCCGCCCTGACGACCCGGCGCGCCCGCCGGGAAGAGCAGACCGGCGCCCCCCATGACCCGCCCGTATGGACGCGCGCGGCGGGTTGCCACGTCTGGGACGTCGATGACAACCGCTTCGTCGATCTCAGTGCTGGGTTTGGTGCCGCCGCTGTCGGACACGCCCATCCGAAGGTGGTCGCAGCGATCCAGGCCCAGGCGGCCCGCCTCATGCACGCCCTGGGCGACCTGCAGCCGTCCGACGTGAAGGTGGACCTGCTCGAGCGCCTCGCGGGACTTGTGCCGCTCCCAAACGCACGCGTGATACTCGGCCTGCAAGGCAGCGACGCGGTCGAGGCTGCTCTAAAAACAGCTGTGCTCTGCACGGGCAAGCCCGGGGTGCTTGCCTTCACCGGCGGCTACCACGGTCTCGCCCATGGACCGCTCGCCCTGTGCGGTTACCGCGCTGCCTTCCGGACACCCTTCTCCAACCAACTCAATCCCCACGTCTGCTTCGCGCCCTACCCGGGGCTCGAGTCCGGCCGCGCCGAAACGCTTGCCGGCGCGCTCGCTTCCATCGCCTCAGCCTGGGACGCCGCCGGCAGTCCGATCGGTGCCGTGGTGGTGGAACCAGTCCTGGGTCGCGGAGGCGTGGTCCTGCCACCGCCGGGCTTCCTACGGGAGCTGGGCGCGCTGTGTCGAGCACGCGGCGCATTGTTGATCGCGGACGAGATCATGACCGGCCTGGGACGCACCGGGCATCTACTGCTCAGCATCGCCATGGGGGCCGAACCGGACATCGTGTGCCTGGGCAAAGCACTGGGCGGCGGCCAACCCGTCAGCGCCTGCGTCGGGCGCGGCGATGTGATGGCCGCCTGGGGAGATCCGGGCGGCGAAGCCCTGCACACCGGGACATTCCTGGGAAACCCCGTCGGCTGCGCCGCAGCCCTTGCGGCTCTTCGTGTGCTCACCGACGAGGATTTGGCAACCCGCGCGCTTCGGGTGGGTGAGCGATGGCAGGGGGAGCTGCAGACACTGACCGCCCGCCACACGTCGATCGAGGCCGTACGCGGCATCGGCCTGCTGCAGGGCATCGTGCTGTCCTCTCCGGGGCAGGCACTATCGGTCGTTCAGGGGCTGCTGCGACGTGGCTACATCACCGTGCCGGCGGGCGCCGACACACGTGTGCTGTCCCTCACGCCACCCCTGACAATCCCCGAACCGTTGCTCGAAGGCTTCCTCCCAGCGCTCGACGACACCTTGTCGGAGCACGCCACATGATGGCCGGCGACCAGCGCGCCCTGGAGCCGACGCGCGCAGCCCTGCAGACGCGTATCGCCGATCTGATCGCGCGCCTTTCCGACGGAAGCCGTGATGATGAAGCCCGCGACGTACTGCTCGAGGAGGTGCTCGCTTGGCAGGCCCAGGCCGTGCCGCCCTACGCGCGACTATGCCAACGTCACCGATCAAGCAGCCCTGCGAGTCGTGTGGCCGCTTGTCGTGTCCTGGAATTCCCGGCCCTGCCAACTGACGTGTTCCGCTTCACGCGTGTTGCTTCCCATCTACCGTCGCAAGATGTTCGCACCTTCCGAACCTCGGGCACGACCAGTGGCGCTCGCGGCCAGCACTTCGTGCGCGATCTGTCACTCTACGACCAGGCAGCCCGCGCAGCGGCCCGCTACGCGCTGTTTCCAGACCAGCGCCCCATGCGCATCGTGGCCGTGATGGCATCGGGGCAGACGTTGCCGGACTCGTCGCTGAGCTACATGGTCGATCGCTTCTTCTCCTGGTTTGGAGACGGGTACGGCGGACACGTCTGGTCAGCAGCAGGGCTCGATACCGAGGCGCTAGTCGGCCATCTGGACGCTGCGTGCAGGGACGGCGCGGCGGTCGCCCTACTCGGCACATCTTTCGGGCTCGTCCATGCTGACGACGCCCTGGGTACGCACCGCGAGCGGGGTCGCAGCTTCAGGCTGCCACAGGGTAGCCGCGTGATGCAGACGGGTGGCTTCAAGGGCAAGTCGCGAGAACTTTCCCCGTCATCGATGCAGGCGATGCTCTGCGAGCGATACGGCGTGCCCACGACCCACGTGGTGCAGGAGTACGGCATGACCGAGCTGTGCTCACAAGCGTATGGCAGCGCGCTTCGATCTGCTCTGCTCGGCGGCGAGCCCCAGCCGTCAGACGGCCGCCGACTCTCACCCTGCGCCCAGAGCGGCAGCCACGCACAGGCCGACGCAGGAGAACACAGCGGGGAACGACTTTGGGTACCCGGATGGGTCCGAACCACCGCCGTCGACGCGGAAACGCTCGCGCCGGTACCCGATGGCCAACCAGGACTGCTTCGCATCGACGACCTCGCCAACCTGGACACAGTGTGCGCCATCCAAACCTCCGACCTCGCACGCGTGACACCCGACGGGCTTCAACTGCTGGGTCGCGCCCCGGGCGCGGCACCACGGGGTTGTTCACTGGCGGTGGAAGAAGTGCTCGGCCACCGCTGAATGTGCGCGCGCAGCCCGTACGACAACTGCCCACGTCTGCCGCAAATGATCGCGCAAGTGATCGACACCGCAGCGGTTTCGGTGAAGAACGGGACGCGTCGCAGCGTCGTTGCCCATGGGCGAACGCACCACGGCATCGGACGTTTGCGTCGCAACACGTGATTTGGAGATGGATGCAGGCTAAATTTCACAGGTCCCGCATGCGAGAAGTCGACGAAACCGACGCGCGCACGCGCATCGAACGCGCCGCGCGGGCGCTCGATGCATCCGAGGCCTGGCTGCAGCGCCAACCGCCAAGCGCGATAGCAGCGGGTGTCGCCGGTGCCGCCCGAGCGCTCCGGCGGGACTTTGACAGCCCACGCAGCCTGCTGCAGGGGCGACTCTCACGACAGTCGGGGCTCTCGCCGGCGATGGTGACCTGGGCGGCGACCACAACCCTCGCCAGCATGGATGAAGCAAACCTGACCGCCCTAGCGGAAGCCCACCGCAGCGCTCACCGGACCGATGACACCCGGATGCCGCCTCCCTACCCGGACCGGGCGGGCACCGGGCCTTGCGCGGTCTTCCTGTCCGGCAACGTGTGCACGGCAGCGATCCGCGCGATCGCGCTTCCCTTGCTAGCTGGCCGCACGGTCCTCGCCAAGGCTGCCTCGGGGCAGGACGTGATGGCCCAAGCGTTTCGACGCGCACTGACCGCCCAGGATGAGGCGCTCGGCGGGTGCGTCGCGGTTGAGGTCTTCGGACGCGAAGACCACCCCGCCACACAGGCCATGGTGTCCGCGGCGTCGGTGATCTCGGCCTATGGCGATCGCGACACACTGGCTGTCTTGTCGGAGACCAAGCCAGCGCACGTGCCACTCATCCCTCACGGTCCTGGCACCGGCGCGATCTACTTGCCGCAACGGTCGCTGAGCGACCATGACGCGCGTGCGCGCCTGCTCGAGCGGGTCGCCCTGGATGTGGCAGCCTACGACCAGCGCGGCTGCCTGTCGCCCCACCATGTCTTTGTCGAGACGGGCACGGTCGCACCGCACGCCCTGGCCGAGGAGCTGTCCGCCGCCCTGGCCACCCTCGGCACCGCCCTCCCGCGCGGTCGCGCCGACGCGCAGCTACAGGCACAGGCCATGCAGTGGCGCGGTGTGGCTGCCACGTGCGGCGAGCTTATCGAGGGCCAGGACCACGCGGTCGCGATCGAGGCGACGCCGCGAACGGGGCCGGGCCATCGTCACGTGGCGATCATTCCCTGCTCGGATCGGGACGCTGCGATCGACCGTCTGCGCAGCTGGGGCGATCAGCTCAAAACGCTAGGCGTCCCAGGGGAACGCGAGCGCGACTGGTTCAGCCAGACTCTCGCCCCGCAGCAGCGTCCTCAGCCAGCCGATCCCGGCCAACTCCAGACGCCCCGCTGCGACGCCCTATGCGACGGTCGACCGCCCATGGCGGGCCTGTAGCTAGCTAGCCCGGATCATTCACGACATCGACGTCGGATCGCGCAGGGTTTCGGCTTCACAGGGCTTACGGCGACCGACGGGAATACTCCCCGTATGTTCTAGGCCGGCGAAAGCCCTGTGGAGTCGAAGAACAAGCGAGGCGGCGTCGATGTCGTGAATGATCCGGCCTAGACGCCGATGAACAGGCGGTGACCGAAGTTGCGTTCGAGATTGCTGTCGAAGATTTTGGTGGCCGCCAGATCGATGTCGTACTCGACACGCTTGAACTCGAAGCGACGCTTCTCGGTGTCGTACACGGTGTAGCTAGCACGGTTGTCGTAGTCGCGCGGTTGGCCCACGGAACCTACGCTCACGATGTACTTGTAGTCAGGGTCGAGGTCGAAGTCCTCGGGTGCCAGCTCGTGTACCTCGCCCGGGCGCAGCGCAAACACTTTGCACAGATGGGAGTGGCCGATCAGCGTGATATCGCCGAGCTGCTCGAAAATCGGCAAACATTCACGCGCCTGCTCGGGAGCGAAGATGTACTCGAACTCTTCAATCCGAACCGGGGAGCCGTGGCACAGCAGCACCGCATGTTCTGCCAGCATGTGCTTGTAGGGCAACTCCTTCAACCACTGGGAGTTGACGTCGGTCAATAGCGAAGCGTGCGCATCGAGCGCCTGACGGGCGGCCTCGTAGTAGTAACTGTAGTCCATGCGCCCTGCGACCGCCGCGTCGTGGTTGCCGAGGATGGTAATCTCAGCGACCTCACGAACCATCGTGGCGCACTCATTGGGATTGGCGCCGTACCCCACCACATCCCCCAAGCAGTACATCTTGTCGACGCTTTCGGACCGATAGGCCTCGAGCACCGCGCTAAGTGCTTCGAGGTTGGCGTGAACGTCGCTGAAGATGCCGAAACGCATGGATATTGCGGGTGTACGCCGGGCGCCCGGAGCTGTCCAGCACTCGCGCGCACGTCCGAATCTCCGAGCCTAGTCGCTAGTTCTCCAGTTTAGAAGCTTCCGCAAAGAAGCTCTGAGAAAAACGCGCAGTCGGGCTGTTGTCGGTCAGCGTACGTTGCTCACGTATGGCCAGATCCTCCCACTCCAGACGCGAACGGCGCGCCATCGCCCGGCGAGCCCCCAAGGCGATTCGCATATCTTCACTATTTTCCAATTTTTCTACATCTTTCGCGCATCCGTGATTGGCAAGATGGGCTAGCGCAACCATGAGCCTGTCCGGATCTTGACTATGCGGCAGCGCCTGGGCCAGGGGATCGAGGGCCGACGGGCCAAACTGGCCGATCGCGCGTGCGATTTCGGACCACACGGCGGTTGGTTCCTGTTCCAGCTGGCGCAACAGGGGCGGGAGTGTCCGCGTCACCCCCAGGCGACCCAGCAGCAGGGCCGCCACGTGGCGCACGTGCATGCTCTGCGCCTCCACGGCCGTCAGGAGGGGGTCGACGCACCCCTCACCAAAGCGGACCAGGTGCGGCGCGCAGAGGCACAGCTCGGCGGGGGTGAGATCCTCGAGCATCTCCATCATGTGCGACAACGACGCCGTATCGCTGCGCTGACATAGCTCCTGGAACGCTGCAACGCGATGCTCCGGTTCCCCCAGACGCTCGCGCAGCGCGATCTCACTCAAGTCGGGAGCCGGGTCTGAGTCTGACCCCGGCGCCGGCGCAGGGCCCAACCCGAGCGAAGCCGCAAACTCGCGCAGATCGGGCGCGACGAGCACGCCCGCACTCGCCGCGGAGTCGAATAGCAATTCCCAGTTGCGCTGGGTGCCCACATCGTCCAGGTCGTTCTCACCTTGGATCACCTTGTGCTTGAAGGCGCGGAGCTGCTCTGCCAACAGCTCGTGCTGGCCGGCAGCCACCCCGAACCGCACAGCCGCCTCGACAAGCTCCTGGGGCAGCGCGACCCCGTAGGCGAGCGCCGCCCGCAGCACTCGGCGTGCCGAAGCCTCGATCACGTGCTGGGGCACACCGTAGCGCAAGGTCGCGACCCGCAGGCGCTCGGGCTGCATCCAACTGGCGAGCTGCTCCACCGCAGCGCGAACGGCGAACGTGCCCGCCATACGCCGCCGAGCTGGGCCGAACGGCAGATCGTCAGCATCCAGCGCCGGGGGGAATGCGCGCACCCTGTCGACAGCCGCCAACACGTCGGGCGCGTCGCCTGTGGCATCGTCGACGCCACCGCGCGCGTTCTCACACTCGTCACCAAACTCACGTGCGGCGCGCGCCACCCCTTCGCGCAGCATCGCCACGGTCAGGGTCTCACGGTAGCCGCCGTCGACGTAGACCGCGATGCGGGCACGGAAGGACTGCTCGAGTGCCTCCAGCATCCTGCGGCTGTCCTGCGTAAGCGCCGGCAGGACCAGTCGTCCAACCGTCGCGGTGGTACCCGCCGCGTGGGCGAACAAGGCGAGTACGAGCACGGGGTAGCCGTCGACCTCAACGCATTGCAGCATCAGATCGGGCGACGCCCGCAGGCCCTCCAACTCGGCTTCCGGCCAGTTCACATACAACCATAGCTCGTCGGCGTGCATGCGATGGCTCATCACACCGGTGGGCGCGCCGACGGCGCTCTTGGGCGGATCGACTTCTGGATGGGCCTCGGTGCGATGCACCTCCTGGGCCGCCAGCGCGCCGGACGGTACCTCCACTAGCTCGGAATCGTCGACGGCGATGCCCGGAACCGACGGCAAGGGCGGAGGGCGTACGACATGCACGTCGTGCGAGGCTTCCGGATGCAAGGGAGGGGGCTTGGGACGCCCCCGCGGCCGCAGCGGCGGCGGCCCGGTGCGGGGGGTAGGGTGTGGCGGCGGGACGGTACTGGAGATGTTTTGCGATGCACGACGAGCGATCTCAGAACTGTCCACAACCACCGTGGTTTCCGTCCCGGGAGCAGGCGCAGCAGGGTTGGGAGCCCCGGAACTGGCGGTGCTCGCAAGCGGGGCCGTCGGGGGCCTTTGGCCCGCCGCTTGAGCGGACGGCTGGCTCGCGGGCCCCGGACTCTCCACCGCAAGGCTTGCCTCCCCGGCACCCACCTCCTGCCATACGCCATCGCTGCCGGCAGCCTCGAGCTGTCCGAGGGCCGAACGGGTGGCGACTTCCTGTTCACGGATTTCCAGATCAGCCAGCGCCGTTTGGAGCTGCTCCTCGCGGCGCAGAAGCTCGCCCTCGCGGGAGGTCAGCGACTCCGCCGTACGAACCAAGCCGCGCTCGACTTCGGCAACCTCGCGCTCGCGCTCGAGCACAAGCCGCTCGCGGTCGGAAAGCGCCGATGCGCGCGCGGCATCGAGTTCGGAACTCGCCAGGCCGGGTCCACTGCCCTCGAGCAGCTCACTGCCGTCCAGTTCGACGGCCTGCTCGCGGACGAAGGTCCCCAGCGCCTTGACGCCGACCACCGTGGGCGCCTCGCGTACGTAGCGTGGGACCGCATGCGTGGCGTCGGCGGCGATCTCCTGCATCAAGGCCGACCACTCCCGCAACTCCTGGTGGGCAAGCACCGCGGGGATCACGAGGGCGAACTTGCGCTCCTTGGGGTCGTGGAAGACGAACGGCAAGGCCAACTCGCCGCCGTCATCGAGCCGATGCAGAGTCCCGGACAGGGCGCGCTGCCGCAGCTCAGGATGGGTGCCCACGTTGACCACGCGGTAGACTTTGAGGCTCCGCACGGCACCGTTCGCACCCGCCAGGTGTACGCTCTCAAGTCGCGTCTTCCCCGGCTTCCCCTCGTACGGAAGGTCCCCTGGACCTTCCACGATGGCATCACGAGCGCCCGGCATATCATTGCATGATACCGAAAAACCTGGTCCAAGGCGCTGTATGAACAGCGCAACCGATGTGACCGAGCTCGCCGACGCCTGCGTTGCGTACGTCAAGCGATCGCTCCAACTCGAGCTGGACTATTCCCAGGATACCCTGCCCCTGCTGGATCACTACCTGCACCAGGCGGCCAATCAGGCCCGAACGAACCGCACGCCGGAAGCGGTCCTGGCCCCGCTGATCCCCACCGCCGGTGCCTATTTCGGCCAGCTGGTCGTACATCAGTTTCCGGGTTGCCGCTTTCACGCCCCGGGGGATGACTACGGCCACTACCGCGTCGAGTTCTCGCCCTTCTTCTTGCACTTCAACCCGCTAGGCATCGCGCACGAAGTGCTACTGGGCGAAGATGCACCGGGCTGGCACGCCCATTTCGCGGTGCTAGATGAAGCCAAACCGGTGGTCGAGCAGTCCCTTTCGACCAGCCTCGCCCTGCGTGAGCAGGACTACTACAGCTTTTCGGTCCGCTACGAGACGCTGGAACAAGTCGTCGCGGTCCTGTCCGCGCTCGAGGAGCAACGCCCGGGCCCCCCACGCACCTTCTCCGCCGATGTATACGAAGGCGCGGTCGGGAACCGCACCGGCAACGAAGGCTAGCCCGGATCATTCACGACTTCGGCGTCGGATCGCGCAGGGTTTCGGCTTCACAGGGCTTTCGACGACCGACGGGAATACTGCCCGTATTTTCTAGGGCGGCGAAAGTCCTGTGGAGTCGAAGGACAAGCGAGGCGGCGTCG
>JAPPOR010001075.1 GCA_028817905.1 Myxococcales bacterium | reverse complement strand
AGTATTCCCGTCGGTCGTCGAAAGCCCTGTGAAGCCGAATCCCTGCGCGATCCGACGCCGAAGTCATGAATGATCCGGCCCGAACGCGCGGGTCACCCGGGCCTCGCTTCCGAAGTCCCTTTGATCGGCCATCTCCTTCACGAGTGCGTCGGTCGTTGCCAGCAGCATCCGTCCGTGTTCGACACGGGGGCGGACGGCCCTCGAGAGCGACTCGCAAGGCGGCCTAACCAAGGGATCATCGCTGAAGGCCGCTGGCGGCTTGGGATCCTTCCCGAACGGAACCGCCCATGGCTTCGACCGAGAGAGCGCGAAGCGCGTCCCCAATGTACCGTTTGGGTGTAGGCTCCCGCACCCGATGGCAGTAAGCGGACGGTTGCTCGCGCTTGGCGCTCTGGTATTCGGAATGGTAGTCAGCGCGTTTTCGGCGCACGCCCAGCCTGCCCCCAAACGGGTGATCGCGCTCCCACGCGGGGACGCGAAGCTGGAGCTCGATGGTCGGCTCGATGAGCCGATCTGGGCGCGCGCGCAGCCGGCGAAGGACTTCGTCGAGCGCGGACCGGTTCCGGGTGCGACTCCGCCGGTATCGACGACGGCACGGGTGCTCTATGATCGCGAGACCATCTACGTGGGGTTGCGCGCGAACCTGTTCTCAGGGGAAGTCCCTCGAGCTGATACGCTTGCGCGCGACGTAACCCGGGTTTGGTCCGATGAGTCATTCACCATCAAGTTCGACGTGCGCCACGACCGGCGTACCACCGTGGCCTTTGCGATCAATCCGCGCGGTGCACAGCTCGACGGGATCGCCGTAGAGAACGGGCGCGTCTTTCGCCGCGAGTACGACGCCGTGTGGCGGGTGGCCACCCATGTCGACGAGGGCTATTGGTCCGCTGAGGTCGAGATCCCAGTGGTCTCCCTGGGGCTGACCGCCGTCGATGGCGAGCGCGTGTTGGGGTTCAACGTGGCGCGCGACCACAACTCGCGCGTTGCGGACTACGACTGGTCACACTTGCCTCCGGAGTTCGGGCCATGGGCCGCTACCCACTACGGCGAGCTCCACGGCGTGCGGGACATCGCCACCGGTCAGCCGCTGACCCTTCTGCCCTTCGTACGATGGGGCTACCCTGAAGACCCAGAGGACGACTTTGTCGCTGGTTTCAAGGCGGGCGGCGACGTGCGCCTGCGTTTCGGGGATGCGACCTGGACTGAGCTGACCCTGTTCACCGATTTCGCCCAGGTCGACGCTGATGACCAGGTGATCAACTTCGATCGTTTTCCGCTCTTCTTTCCCGAGCGCCGCCCGTTCTTCCTTTCCGGCACCGATGTCTTCGAGTTCGGCGAACCCGAGGTGGCACAGGTGTTGTTCACGCGTCGTATTGGCCTGGACGCAGCGCGTAGCCCGGTGCCGGTACTCGGCGGCTTCAAGCTTTATGGCAACCAGGGCGTCTTCGACTATGGCTTGCTCCAGGTCTTCACTGACGACACGTTGCGTTTGACCGAGGATCCCGACGCCGACCCGCTCGGGTCTCCAGCCGCCAGCTATTCTGTGGGACGCGCTCGGGTGAACTTCGCCACGCCCGGGCACGTGGGTGTGATCGTCGGCGCGCGCAGCAATCTGGACCTGCCCTTTCATGATGAAGTGGTCGGTGTACTCCCGGCGCCCCATCTGTCGCTGGGCGCCGACTTCCTGGCGCGGCCCTTCGGGCGGCGCTTTGAGGTGTCGGGCTTTTCCGCCTATACCCGCAGCGAGCCGGCGGATCCCGATGAGGGTAGAAGGCAGGGCAGTGCCCATCAGGCACGCGTGCGCTGGCTCGCGCAGCAGTGGCAGCCCACCGCTACCGTGTGCTATATTTCCGAGCGCTTTGAGCCGGAGGTGGGCTTCGTGCGCCGGCCCGGCACCTTGACCAGCGAGGGTGAGGTTCCGTTCGTCTACCGGACGACTGCCCTGGGCCTGGCCTCAGTCAGCGTGGGAGGCAAGGCCACCTTTGTGCACGACGCCCAAGTGGCTGACTTGCTCACGCGCGATCTCGCGGGCACCTTCCAGGTGCTGCTCAAGAGCGGTTGGCAGTTTGACCTCACCGGGACGCATTCGATGGACGTGGTGCCTAGGCCATTCTCACTCTTCAAGGACCTTGAGATCCAGGCTGAGCGCTATATGGGGCCGTCCATGACTGCCATGATCACCAGCCCGACGGGGCGCAACCCGGCTGTCGTTCTGGCGTATGATCTGGACGCGGGCTTCTTCAGCGGAGTACGCCATGCGATCACACCTATGGCCGCCTTGAGCCTGGGCCCCCACGTACGGCTTACCGCCAGTGGCACATTCAGCCTGCTCAAGCTGCGCGATTGCGTCGACGGGCTGGATGACGACGGGTTGCCCCAGGTCGAGTGCGGTGGTCTCGGCGGGATGGCCGCCGCGATGAGTGCGTTCCATGAGAACCGGAAGACCTTGACCGTCAACTCGGGTATCTCGGTTACGCCCACCACGCGACTGTCCGCGGATGTGACCTTACAGCTCAACACCAGCGAAAGGGCTGGACTCGGGCTGTTTCGGCTACGCTACCGCTACTTGCCGGGCAGTGATGTCTTCTTGGTCTACCAGGAGAACCTCGACTATTCCGACGGGACGCAGAGCGATCGGCGCGTGATCGTGAAGCTCGCCTACCGCCACGACGATATGTTGTGACGCCTGCGAAGATGACCTCGTAGAATCCTTGGTTCCAAGGCTTCTAACCTAGCTCCCCGTGGGCGATACGCTCTCTGCGCAGATTGATGAACTGGCGCCTGGTCCGGACCGGTGGCTGCTCGAAGGCCCAGCGCCGGGCTCCAAACTCGCCGTCGACGTTTCGCTTGCGCACGGCAAGCATGCTCTTGTCTACCTGGTAGCGACAGGCGTTCGGGTCCACGCAGTACAGCTTTGCCGCGTTGAGCCCGAAAATGCCCGCTTTGATCTCGGCCGTAAGCTCCGGATAGCCGTGCATTTCCTGCAGCTCCTTGGAGATCTGGAAGGTGCGGAACGCCTCGATCTGGCGCTGGGGCGACCCGAACCAGACGCACTCGGAGCCCCACAGCATGCGGTCGGTCCCCAGGTGCTTGAGAACCTTGCCAACATAGTGCTGAGCCGTCATTGGATCACCAGACGCCAGCAACCAAGCGCTGCCCATCTCCGCGTAGACGTTCTTCCGTTTTAGCTGGTGGTCCTCGACCGTCTTGACGAGCCGATCGACACCTGTCCCGTTCGGGTCGTAGGGTCCCTCGCGGGTTCCGGTCTCGTATGCGGAGTGGTAGACGATGAACGTGGCGTCTGGGAATTTGAGCGCAGCGGGGCCCACGTCCTTGGGCGTGGTGTGCTGCGCGCTGAAGCCGGGAAGGGGGAAGCCTTTGTGCGCACAGATCAGCGGGTCGCCGAGATCCAGCGCCTTTTGAATGAAACGCTCGCCGACCTCGTCGTCGAGCCACCAGGGCCCTCCCCCAGTGGACGCTGGTGGATAGCACTTCCATCCGATGTGCCCGAGCTCATTGTGGACGCGTTCCATCATATCGGCGACCACCTCCCAGTTCGAGTCGGGCCCGACCTGGCAGTGATTGACCATGCGCTGGCTGGCTGCTGCCATGTTGATGGCCTCGCGCGATGCCACCATGTCGGCGTTCGAAAAGCCCGTCAGATCTCCGGTGCTGGCCGATACGCGCGAGGGAAGCCCGGATAGCACGGCGACTGTTGTGTCCGAGTCGAGAAAGATCTGCTCGAGGTAGTTGTCTGGCCAGGCGCACTGGTTGCCGCGCAGCTGCATGTCCCCGTCGTTCCCAGCCATCCCGTTGATCTGGCACGGGCTTAGCACGAAGCCGGGCGATCCTTCCGTCACATGGTGGGTTTGCAGATCCATGATGAACTCGTCACCACCTAGCAGCTCGCGTGCCACGTCGCAGTCGAGCGTGGCTTCCTGCGGGATGCAGAAGCCACCGTCCGGCTTGCCAGTCGTCGCACACCAGTCCGCGCATTGACCGTCAGCCATGGCCGCAGGGCTGTCCATGTCTTGCATGGGTGACTGCTGCATGGGCGATTGCTGCATGGGTGACTGCTGCATGGGTGACTGCTGCATGGGTGACCGCTGCATGGGCGCTTGAGTGGCCCCCATGCCCCCTGTGGGCCCGAGCGGCATGGGATTGGGGTTGCCCTCCGGTGTGCTCTGCATCATCGACGTCGGCGGTGACATCCGAGTGGCATCATCCATCATGCGCTCCGCGCTCGGCATGGGCATGTTGCCGTTGCCATCACCACAGCCGGCCGCCAGGTTGAGGACCGATAGCGATGTGCACATGCCCATCGCGCTTGCGATAAACTCCCGGCGCTCAAGCCCTACCTTGCGAGCCTTGTCGTCGCACCGACGCAGGATCTCATCGCGGATCTTGCGCTCCTTGGGGGTCTGCGCATGGAAGAACTCGCCGTTCGACTTGTTGCCGAGGAAGATCGGCGGCTCGTAGGGAAGGTCAGGGGAGGTTTTCTTGCGCAGCCGCAGCCATGGGAGTCTCTTTGTGGACATTCACTTCTCCTTCTGCCCTGGAAACGGGCCCTACTCGCTACCGAACGATTGACAAGCCCACACCAGCTTGCGGGCAAGCCACGCAAGGGCCTGTCAAACCATGGTCCTGACTCTGGTCCTACTGGGCGCCTACCAAGAAGGCTCAGCAACCCACGTGCTTACAACCTAGTGCACATGGCCAGGAAACGCCGTATCAGAGAAGTGCCCTTGTGGGGTCTGATGCGGGCCTCCACCGGAGGCATCCAGTAGTCGCCTTGTGATCGGTCAAGTTCGTATCGAAGATTGTCGCTGTGCAATCCGTGCTACAACGCGCTTGCCATGACGTATATCGACGATGACCTTCCACCCCATACGGTGGCTAGTGTACTCGAGAGCCTGGGGCTATCGGGGCCTCGGCATGCCCCTCGAGTACTCGTCCTCTTCGGCTCGTTGCGACAGGAGAGCTTCAGCCGCTACTTGGCTGAAGAGTGCAGGCGGGTGCTGACCGCGTTCGGCGCGGACGTCCAGGTGTTTCAGCCCCATGGCTTGCCGGTGTTCGACCGCACCTCGGATGGACACCCGCAGGTGCAGGAGCTCCGGCGGCTTTCTGCCTGGTCGGAGGCGCACGTGTGGGTGAGCCCGGAGCAGCATGGCAGCATGACAGCTGCCTTCAAGAACCAGATCGACTGGATACCCTTGAGCGACGGGGCGGTGCGGCCAACTCAGGGCCGTACGCTCGCAGTGTTGCAGGTGTCTGGCGGGTCGCAGTCGTTTAATGCGGTCAATCAGTTGCGGGTGCTCGGCCGTTGGATGCGCATGGTCACGATTCCCAACCAAAGCTCGGTCCCCAAGGCATGGCAGGAGTTCGATGGAGGCCGCATGCGTTCTTCTGAGTACCGCGACCGGGTGGTGGACGTCATGGAGGAACTCTTTCGTTTTACGATCTTGCTGCGCGCCCATACGGAGGTGCTCACGACCCGGTACAGTGAGCAAAAGCAGTTGCGCGCCGCTGGTCAGCTGACCAAGGGCTTGGGTGTGACCTGAGGGGCGAAAGCCGGCTTGGAAGGGGACGGAAATCCGCTCTTGCCTCTATGAGGCGGTGGTGAGACGGGCGACGACCGGACACCACACCACCCGAAAGGGTAGGTGTCTGATTGGCGCCCATGCACGTGAAGTCGGCCAGGAAGTATGCCGTTAATTCGGGCGGACCCCGGGCGTCATTCTCGGGGTGCCCGAGGAGATCATGCTTGGTTCAACAAAACTATCCATTTCGCCAGCCATCCTTCCTGGGATCCTTCCCAGCGCCGCCCTGCTTATGACCTGCGCCCTGGGCGCGTGCGCCGGTGATTCAGCGGACCAGCCGACCGAAGCGACCAAGCGCGACAACCAGCCGCCCTCGGGAGTTGGCGAGTCGCCGGAGGTTGAAAAGCTGGTAGAGCAGGCTCCCGAGCACCAGGCTTTTCTCGAGGAACACGACGATGCTGCGAGCGCTGCCGGGTCCTACACAACCGACGGCGACACGCTGACGTTTACCTTCGGAGAGTCGAGCTTCGCTTGCGACGGCCCCCGAGAGGGCGACGAAGGCGTGTTCATGATCGTAGAGCTGGGGGACACCACTTTGATCATGCAGCTGGACGGCGAAGACGAGCCCCTCGAGTTCGAGCGCGTAGGGGACGGTGACGGTCTAGAGGGAAGCTGGCAGCTGGGGGATGGCGAGTTCATCATCACGTTCAATGCGGACGGTACCGTGGTGGCGTCCGGCGGGCAGGATTGCGACGAGCGGGACGGGCCAGGCGAGGATTCGTACTACAGCGAGGAGGGCTGCTTGATCGCGCCCCTTCCTCGCACCGCCATGATCGAGGTCGATGGGCGCTTCGGCGATTGGATGACGCGTGACGTCGTCCAGGTTTCAGACGACGACGATATGGACGCGGACATCGAAGTCGCCGGAGCGGACCTGAGCGGAATGCGCCTTGCGGCCAGCGAAGAGCACCTGTTTCTACTGCTCGAGACGCACGAGGAGCTCGACGAGAGCTTCCAGGGCGGCAATGGCGGGAACACGGGTATGTACGAGGTGACGCTGCGACACGATGGGGGTGAGCGTGGGGGAACCTTCATGATGATGATCATGTACGACGCCGGGCAGGAACGCTGGAACCTGCGTGGGAATTCCGAAGGTGTCGAACTGGCGCGGGCCAGTCGCGGCTTTGAGATCAGCGTAGCCTGGGCGACGTTGGATGGGGCCACCCAGTTGTTCGAGGCAGATGCAACCAGCCGCGCATGCAACGACGGCCCCGAAAGTGATTGCCCAATCTGGGACGATGGGGTGTGCTTTGGCGAAGCCGGCCAGGCCGGCGAATGACCTTGCGCGCACGCTGCCCCGGGCTCTCGTGCACTGCACTTCGGTTGGGTCGGGTTGCGGATGCGCCTACGGATCGAAGGGCGCGTGAGGGCGTCTCGATCGAGCGGCACCGATGACGGTTCCACCCATGGGCGATGGGCTCGGGCTATCGGTGAGCGACGACCTCGAAGGTGAAGGACGGGTGGTTGGGTTGCTTCGGCCTCGAAGCTAGTCCGCATCCATCACCAAATCACGCGGCCTCGCACAACTGCTCGACTCCGCAGTGCTTTTGCCTCAGTCAACGATACAGCGAGTATTCCCTGCTTCACCGCAAGCCCTGCGAAGCGGATCACATGCACGATCATCACGTGCCTTGGTGATGGATGCGGGCTAGCGGCCCGGCCCGGCTGCCTCACAGGCCGTGGCTGTTGGCTTTGATAGGGGTCGGGGCCGCCGCCGGGCCGTGGTCCGCCTGTCAATCGAGGCCTTCGTCGGCATCGACGGGCGCCTGCACCGCGCCGACGCAATGCGCCGGGCGCCTGCCCTTGGGGGACGACGCAGTCATAGAGTTTCATGGAAGTCTGTGGCCCACTGGAAACCCCCAGGTGCGCCGCGCTGTGGTCATCGTGCACGGAAGAAGAGGCGATGCAGATCGCTATTTCGAGCACTTAGTCGCGGCAGCGAGAGTCGAGGGGCGCCTCGAGAACGTGGTGCTGATCGCGCCGCGGTTTAGGGCGCGAGCGGGCTCGCCGGGGGGCAAGGAGCTCCACTGGAGCTCGAAAGGCTGGAAGCAGGGCGATCGCTCTGTGGCGCCCACAAGACTGAGCTCGTTCGCGGTCATGGATGAGATCCTGGCAGCTCTGTGCGGCAAATCACGGGCCCAGTTTCCAGCGCTAGAGACGCTCGTCCTGGTCGGTCACTCCGCTGGCGGGCAGTTCGTTCAGCGATACCTCGCGGCAGGCAAGGGGTGCACGGATCCGTCGGTACGGGCCCGCTACGTTGTGATGAACCCGTCCAGCTATCTCTACCTCGACGCGCGTCGTGTGATCGCCGGGGGGCTGGGCATTCCCGCGAGATCCTGTGGCGCCTTCAACAGGTACAAGTATGGCCTGGAGGGCATGAACCGCTACATGAGGCAGGCGGGCGCTGCCCGCATTCGCGCAAACGTCTTCGAACGCGAGGCATACTATCTGGTCGGCAGCGACGATACGAAGCGCGGCAAGAGCCTGGATCGAAGCTGCGCTGGAGACCTCCAGGGGCCCAATCGCCTTGCTCGACACACAAACTACCGTACCTACCACAGACAGTTCCCACGCTGGCGCGCCTCTCGTTTCGAAGTCTTACCCGCAATCGGGCACAGCGCAGGAAAGATGTTGCTGCACGATCGGACGCGGCAAATCCTCTTCAGATAGACATGTGATCAGCCGCGAACCCACGCAGAGTCCATGAAGAACTCCGGCTGGCCCGCATCCATCGCCAAATTAAGCGCGCGAGTATTGCCTTCTTCATCGAAAGTCCCGCGAAGCCGATCACTTGCACGATCTTTCACGTGCCTTGGCGATGGATGCGGGCTAATCCATCTGCGCCGCGCGGACCGCGGCGGTGCTGCAATCCTCGGGGCACTTCTCCGTTGTGCAGTCGGCCCACGCGGTGGCTGCCATGGTCGCCGCTCCGGTTGTCCCGCCGGGAACCCCGCTGAGAACCTCCAGACAGGTGTCGGCAGCGGCGCAGCCTGCCCCGGAGCAGCGTGTTTCCGCAGCCAGCGCGCACATGGCGATGTCGATGCACCCGGGTTCGGCTCCACACGCGTTGAGCTCCTCCAGGCAATTGCCGCAGTTGCAGGCGTCGCAGTCGGGGTAGTCGTCTTCCTGCGGTAGGCCACCGAGGAAGTCACGCATCCCGTCCTCGCAGGCGTCGGCGTCGGCGAGGGCGTCCCGGGTCGTGGTATGGGCTTGGTCATCCGCCGTGCAGCTCGCGGCGCATCCCCAGTTTTGGTGGCCGGCATCTACCCGAACGAGATTGATGTTGTCGGCCGGGCCCCGCCACAGCCCAGCATGCACGATGCACTCGCGGTCGGGGTGTTCGAAGGTGACCTCGTAGTCCCCCGGTTCAACGTTGAAGAACCAGACCGCAGCCGTTCTGAACTCGGTCAGGGAGGGAACGACGGCACCCGCTTCTCCGTAGAATGGGCCCTCGCCGCTTGTTGGCGAAAGTGTCGCGTGTCCGCCCGCCGCGTTGAGCCCGAGGCACAGAATGACACCCTTGGTTTCATCCGGCGCAACCCCCGCCGCCTCCGCTGCCTCTACCGCTGCCTCGGCTGACGTGAACGCGAGTCCCAGGGTCAGCTCCTCATCCTCCGCTGTCGTTCTTCGTTGCCACAGCAGCGGTACAAAGCCGTCCCGAGTGACGGACAGTGCCACGTCCGAGTTGGCGGGGAGCTCCAACTCGACCACTCCCTCTGCATTTGACACGAAGCAGTCCGCGTCGGGATCATCTGCGAGGCAGAACTCGAAACCATCGAGAACCTGGCCTGTCAGCACGTAGGTGATGGTTACCGTGGCATCCCCTCCGTCCTGTCCCCCGTCAGGCTGGGTGACGTCGTCGATCGCTACCAGGCCGTCTCCGTCGTCTTCACAGCTGAGTCCGCCAGTGGCCAGCAGAGCGCCCATCAGGATATTTAGATAGAAACGCGTCATCGCGATCGTCCTCCCTTCGGGAAAACTCCATGACCGATAGGTAGACGCCCGTCGATGTCTGGCAAATTGCGCGCGAGCAACCCCGGCTAGCCCGGATG
>JAPPOR010000821.1 GCA_028817905.1 Myxococcales bacterium | reverse complement strand
GCGGAGTCGAGCAGTTGTGCGAGGGCGCGTGATTTGGTGATGGATGCGGGCTAGGACTCTCGCCGCTCTAGAAAACACGCCCTGCGAGGCTGAACCCTTGGGCGATCCCACGTCGAAGTCGTGAATCATCCGGCTAAGGAAATCCGACGCCTTTTCCCTATGTGAGGGGCGCCGTTGCGATGGTCGCGAACAGCCGCAGGTCCGCCTGCAGAACCAGGCTGTCGCCACGCGCGGCGGCCTGTCGCTCCGCATGTCGAATCCGCTCGATGCCAGCCTCGAAGGTCCTGTCATCGAGGGCGACGAGCTGGGAGGTGAAGCTCCGCATGTGCGCGCCACTGGCGAGGTACTCGGTTGCGGGCTTCTCGATCCGGATGTGCTCGGCGACGCGCGCGTTGTACTCCACGAATCCAGCACTTGTGCATAGCTCGCCGATTGTCGCGGTGCCGGGGTAGCGAGTGCGATCGTGCTCTAGGGTTCCGTCGAAGTAGTCGTAGACGAACCATGCGTCCTCGCCGCGACTTGGATCCATCCCGACCACCAAGAGCTGACCGCCCGGTCGCAACACCCGGAGGGCCTCATGCACGAAGCGTTCCCGATCAGCGAAGTGGTGCATGGCGTTGATCGCGCAGACGAGCTGGAAGCTTTCGGCGGCGAAGGGCAGGGCCTCGGCCCGTCCCCGCACCACGGGTGCCCCGCGCGCGTAGGCCTGCCGCGCCATGCCCGCGGACGGCTCCAAACCGCGCGCCGCATGTCCCAGCGCTGAAAGCCGCTGCACCCAGTGGCCGGTGCCGCAGCCGACCTCGAGTACGCTTTGCCTTGACGAAAGACACCCGCGTAACGTCGTGTCGATGCCCGGGTAGTCGTGCTCGACGTAGCGCCGATCGTACCCGCTAGCGACGGAATCGTAGTCGACCGGCTTCGGCATGGGTTGGACCCTATCAGCGAGGGGACGTCCCTGTCTGCACCCGCATGCACTTCCGCGACCGGCCGCGGCTGCAGGCCTGCGGTTTGGCGGTGCAACAGGGGCCCGTTCGGGTCTATCCTATAGCCCGATGATACTTCCGACGAGAGGCAGCCGGTGGGTAGCCGGGTTGGGGCTGGGCCTTCTAGTGGGTTGCGCGGACACGCCGGTTTCTCCCGACCGCGAAGTCATGTGCGAACCCACCCACGACGCCGACAAGTTTATCGTCCTGCCGGACACCCAGTTCTACTCGTGCGCGTACGCAGAGATCTTCTACTCCCAGACAGACTGGATAGCCGACCATGCGGAGGACATGGGGATTGGCATCGTGCTGCACACGGGGGACATCGTGGACGCCGACGTCTCCGAGCAGTGGGCCACCGCAAGCACGGCGCTGCATCGACTGGACGGCATCGTGCCCTACCTCCTCGTGCCTGGAAACCACGACCTTCGGACCTCCCGGGCTAGCATGCTCGATGAGCACTTCGCGGCCCGGGACGCAAGCCTGGACGGCTGTGCGGAGACTGGTTTCAAGACCGAAGGCGAGCTCGGAAACGCCTATTCGATCGTCCGGCTTGGCGGGTCGCCTTGGCTCTTCATCGGTCTCGAATTCGCTCCGCGGGACGCAACGCTGGACTGGGCCGCCTCAGTCCTCGCGAAGCATAGCGCGCTTCCTGCGGTGATCTTCACACACGCTTACCTGTACTCGGGCGAGCAGCGGTATGATCGGGCCATCGCACCCCCGCAGCGGTATCACCCCGACGCGTATGGGTTCACCCCCTCGGAGGGTGTAGCGGATGGCCAGGATATCTGGGAAACCATCGTGGAACCCCACGAGAACGTGAAGCTCGTGCTTTCCGGTCACGTCATTCCAGACGGGGTTGCCCGCAAGACCTCGCTTCGCAGCTCGGGCACCGCGGTCCACGAGGTGCTCACCAACTTTCAGATGTGCGGACAGTGCCCATGTGCAGAGGCGGAGGGTGGCTCGGGATATCTCCGGACCATCGAAGTCGACCGGAACCAGGAGTCTCTCCGGGTCCGAACCTACTCGCCCTACCTGGACACCTACCTTCGGGACCCGGAGAACGAGTTCGACCTTCCACTCGATGGGGGGGCGAGCGATGAGTGACTCGCTGGATGTTTTCCTTTGGCAGACCGTCTGGGGGTGGGTACCTTGCGGCCGTGGCAGATATCGATGATCCCGAGTTGGCGTGTGTCGTTGCTGCCAGCATGGATGCCGACCCGGAGTTGCTTCCCGTGTTGCCGTCCCTGCTGAGCGATCTGGAGGACTTGGGTGCTTGCGCGGCCGATGTGGTCGCGATCCTGCGAGATGCCGAGCTGCCACCCGGGGCGCGCGGGTTGGACCTGGGATGTGGCAAGGGCGCGGCCGCCCTGGCGGTCGCCGAAACCTTCGGCACCTCCATGCTTGGCATTGACGCCATCCCCGCGTTTGTAGAGCACGCGCGGGCACGCGCCCACGCTCGGCAGCTCGCGCAACGATGCGTCTTTGAAGTGGGTGATGTGCGCGGTCCGGTGAGTCGGGCGACCGACTTCGACCTGGCCATGCTATTGGCCCTTGGGGATGTCCTCGGGGATGACCCCAGTACTACCGTTCTGGCGCTTCGTCGCTGGGTACGACCGGGTGGGTACATGCTGATCGATGACGCATTTGTCGCGGACGGCGTCGATCTGGACGATGAGGACTTGGTTGGCTGCCACGACCACGCGACCACGGTCGCTGCGCTGCAGGCCCATGGTGATGTGATCGTGAGCGAGCGGATTATCGATGACCCCGACAAGAAGGGGTTCTACACCGAGATGACAGCGCGCATCGCCGAGCGGTGCCGGGTACTGGCACCGCAGTTCCCGGACCTGTCAGAAGCGATCAGGGAGTATGCAGAGCGCCAGCAGCACGAGGTGGCCCTGCTGGAGGGGCCGGTCGTCGGTGCCCTATGGCTCCTGCGCCGGGGCCCAAGCCCCTCCTAGAAGGTGACGAGTGAGAGTCGACCGCCGCCGCGCTCGGTGACCACCCAGGAGCCGTCTGGTAGACCGAGGCGACCCAACGACGGAAGCACCGCCGAGGGGGCCTCGAGGAAGTTGAGACCAGTTCTCTGCAGCCTGTTGCCTTCGTGATCGAAGAGCACCAAGCGGCCCCCCAGGTAGTCTGTGGCCGCGATCGACTCCGAATCGACGTACAGGTCATCGAAGAAGGTCAGTAGATAGACAACGGTCTCCACCCGGCCGGGCCGTCCGTTTGGGCGAATGGCTGCCTTCCGGACTGTGGCCAAGGCCGTCCAGTACAGGCTGCCCGCATGGTATGTGATGCCATTGGTGAGCAGACCCGACGTCGAGAGCCAGACCTCCTGGTCGGCAACGTTCATCGGATCGTCTTCGTCGATCGACAGCCGATGAATCTGGCCGCGGAGCGTGTCGGCCACAAAGAGGTACCCGTCGGGATGGCCGGCAAGGCCGTTGGCTAGCGGCATCCCTGGCATGTCGTGAATCTTTTCGAAGGCGGGCGTGGCGGTCAGCTCGGCCGCGTAGAGATACGAGTCGGCGAAGTCGTAGCAGTTGACATACAACGTGTTGTCCACCTGTGCGAGGCCGCCGCCTGCGCAGACGCCGGTTTCCAAGAGAGTGCTTGCCTGGTAGTCATCCGTGTCCCCTTGCACGATCTCGAAGACGCCCCGGTCGCTGCTTGCAAATAGCCGCCCGTCGCTCGTGAACAGAAGGTTCTCGGCCGTTTCGATCCCCTCGACCAAGGTCTGCTTGGGCGCCACGGCGGGCGCAGAGGAAGCCCGACGTGACGCCGCCTGCTGGCTTGCGCTGACGTCGGCGCCGTCCACCTCCATCGCACAGCCGCCCAGCAGCGTTCCCAGCAGCATGACCCACCTGCGTCCCATGGTACTCTCACCTTCCGGGCTGCCGAGGACGCGAGGTGCGCCACAACGCGGCTCCCAACAGGCATGCTAGCCGCGACGGATGGGCCGGGAGCGGCCTGCGCGGACAACTTCGCCGGCCTCGGCGGCCACATCGTGGCTTCCCGGGCCGCTCGAGGGTGGTGACGGGCGCAACTATCTGCTGCGCGACAGAAAGCTGTGTGGCAGCCGGCCCGTCCAACGCCGAAAGGCTCGCGCGAACGACGTGGCATCGGAGAAGCCCAAGCGCTGCGCAACGCGCGTCACCGGCTGCCCCTCGGAAAGCCACGACAGTGCGTGTTCCTCCCGCACGTCGTCAAGCAGGGCTCGGTAGGTGGTTCCGGCGTCGGCGAGCCTACGGCGCAGGGTGCGTTCGCTGATCCCACAGCGCTTTGCCACGGAAGCTGGGTCGCGTGGTCCCGTCTCCAGGTCCTGCGCGATGCGCGCTCGGATGCGGCTTGGGAAGTCCGCAGTGGGCGCGATGGAAGCAAGGCCGGTCGCATGTTGCTGCAGAATGCGGGACAAGCGTCTGTCCCGCTGCTGCAAGGGGACCCGCATCACTTCGTCGGAGTAGGTCAGTGAGACATGCTGGCCTCCGAAGCTGACGGGAGCCGAAAAGAACCGGCGATAGGGCGCGACAGAACGTGGCCTAGGACGCGGGATCCGCACGCTGGTTGGCTTCGCCACTTTCCTCGAAGCCTCCGTCAGGATGCGGTGAATGACCCCGGCCGCAAAATCGGCTCCTTCCGGCAACATGTGTCGCCCTCCGTCGCGGCCGAATGTAACCGTTACGGCTGAGTCGGCGCGGGCGATCGCCACGACCGCGGAGTCGCCCAGAAGTTTTGCGTGCTCTTGCAGGGCGCCCACGGCGTCTAGCGGGGTGGCGGAGTGACGCATCAAGTAGCCGACCAGGTCGGCATCCGCCTCGCGAAAACGTTTGGCGGCCAGCAGCCCCAGGGGCTCTTCCGGCCGGACCGGACCACAGAGTCGCATCAGCCGGCGCCCCTGCTCGGGCGACAGCCACTGTCCCTCCACGACCTCCTCGTAGCTGAGGCCGAGCAGTGACAGGGCGCCGTCTACGTCTGCGCCGTATTCGCGAAGAACCTCCAGCAGCGGCCGGTAGATAGACCCGATGGCCATGCCCACAACACCCACTCGCACCCGTCGACCGGGCCTTGAACGGGTGGAGGCGTCTTCAGGCACGGTCGGACGCTTGCAGGCAGCCTACCGCGGATTGCGTATCAGTGCCGCACCGCGATCGACGTCGCCCGGTGGGTAGCCTGCCGGACGACGGAAAGCCAAGTGAAGTCGAAGGTCGAGGGAGGGCTCGGGGCTGCTGGGGGCTCCGGCCCGGCCTCACTCATGCAGCGCTTTCCTCCGAATAGTACGCCCTCGCTGGACCGCCCGCGCGGAGGCGTGGCCCTCGCGTTCCCGCGCCGCAGGGTCATTCAGTCGGTGGCTTCCGCGCATACGAAGAACTCGTATCGGGCACAGACACAGTCCGGCTCGTCACCCTTGCACGTGCAGTCAGGACCGCAGCTACAGTCGACCCCGGCGTAGGTGCTTTCGCAGTCACTTCGATCGGCACAGGTGGACTCGTCCGCAAGCTCGCTGCAGCGCTCCTGGCTGGTGGGCAAGCACAGTCCCCGGTCCGGGTCGCAGTTGTAGCCGGGCTCGCACTGCGATTCTTCTGTGCAAGGGTCCGCGGACACGCAGCTTCCCATTTCCGAATCGCAGTACGAAAGCATGACTTCTTCGCAGTCCTCGTCGGTTTCACAGCTCGGTGGGCCCGCGTCCGCGTCCGCCTGTTCCTCCTGCTCGCGAGCGCGCCGTGCGTCCCCCTGGCGATCGTCGGGGTCACCATCGCGCGAGCGCCTCCGCCAGTCATCCTCATCGCTGTCGCTGTCGTCGTAGCTGCTGTACAGCTCCCCCTCTTCACACCCCTCGGCCTCATGAACCTCCCACATGCAGCCCAACAGGGTGACCGCACCCAAAATAAGAAAAAGCCATTTCAACACTGCCTACCTCCTTGCCAGGTTCTGGAGGACAACAGAGCAACACACGTGCCAAGCGGTTGCGCAGCTACGTGGACAGCGCACCGATCCTGCCAAGGGCTGTGGGCTCGAGTGCACTCATGCGCGTTTGCTTCGACGCTCCCTCGCCTCGAGAAAGCGTCGTGAAGCCGCACCCCTGTGTGGTCGCGTGGCCTGCGGTGGGGGGATCGGCCTGGCCGGGCGCTCTGCCGCGTCACGAGATCGGGAAGGACGGTCTTCCTGAGGTCAGCGAGCAACACTCATGACATACAGGCCGTACCTGACACCGTTGTCAGCTCAACAAACCCCTTACTGCGGGCTTACCGCGGGGTCGTCCGCGCGACGAAACCGGTTGCATGGGCAGCTTGAGCGGGTCATCGTCAACAACGGTCCCTCCAAGGCCGTGCGGATGGCTGAATCGCCAGTTCATGCTGGCGACGGACGCGAGAGGGCGGTGCTCGGGAACGTCAAGCGGTGCTGGCGAAGGTCTTGTGAAGTCGAATAGCAAGCGATCCGACGCGGACTTCGCAAGTGATCCGGGTTCGCCCGCATCCACCACCAATCCACGCGCCGTGGGACGACTGCGCGACTCCCCAGGGCTTTCGCTTCAGTCGAAAATACAGCGAGTAACAGCGAGTATTCTCTCCTTCACCGAAAGCCCTGTGAAAGTCGATCACTTGCCCGATCATGACGTGCCTTGGTGATGGATGCGGGCTAGGGTCCCGCCATGGACAGGAGTCCCCTCATTCTGATCGCAGGCCTTCCAGGTGCTGGCAAGACCACGGTTGCTAGACGTGTCGCGGAGGCGTTCGATCCCAGCTTGCACCTGCAGGTAGATGGAATCCGTTCGATGATGGTGCGCGGGAGCATTGCTCCTGACCAGGCGGACGGTTGGAGTGATGCGCTCGCGCGTCAATTCCTGCGGGAGAGCCGAGCGGCCAGCGCCCTGGCAGCCTGCTATCGGGAGGATGGCGTAGCGGTTGTCGTAGACGACGTCGCGATCCCTCCCATGCTTGACCGTTGCTACGTCGATATCCCGAGCATGCACAAGGTCTTGCTTCTTCCCTCGCTGGAGGTCTTGCTTCAGCGTCTGAAGCACCGCGGGGATATCTACGACGCGTTGTTCACGGAGCAGGTTCCGATGTTGCACGCAATGCTGGCTTCCCTCGACAAGCCCGGGTGGACTGTTCTGGATACCAGCGAGCAGAGTGCCGACGAGACGGTCTCGGCGGTCATGCAGAGTCTCCCCAGCAGGGGATCGACGCAGAGTTCGTGAACAATCCGGGCTAGGATGGCTAGTCGCAGGCCTGCGGGCTCGGGAACTTGACCGGGTATCCGGCTTCCCTGAACGCGGCGTCGGCTTCGCCCAGCTCAACGCAGCCAGCCTCCAGGGCGCTGCCGTCCAGGCCGCATTCGCCGGCGTCGGTGCAGCAGCTCGCCAGGGTGAGCAGGCCCATTACATCGGCGCTGGGGCAGCGGGGGTCGGGGTCCTTGGATTCGCTGCAGGGCCCTCCTGAGACCGAGATCCCGCAAGCGGCGGTCGCCTCGTCTGCGCAGCATGGGCGCACCAGGCCGAACACGCTTGGACCCGTGCACGTTTCCTCGCCGCAGGCCACGCCCCCAGACCGCGACGCGGGTGGCGCGTCGGAATCGCTCTCGCGCTCCTGCCCATCGCGATCGCCGTCGTCCGCCCGGGAGCCGGCCGCGCCTTGCTCATCGTCGCGTTTACGATCCCCTGCATCCGACGAATCGATCGGTTCGCTCTTGGCGCATGCGCTTGAGCAAGTCAGCGCGACCACGACCAGGAATGCCCTCATGCTCACTACCTCCGCCGGGTGCACGACGCCACTTGCACGGCGCCGCAGTCGTACGCCACGAACGAATCGGGTCTACCCATGACGTGAACGCCAGGCGTCATACCGGTCGGAGCTGAGAGGCCTGGGGACCGGCCCTGCGGCGTATTGGCCAGAACGACCCGGGTCGCTGACCGAAGGGGCTCCGGCCGCACCGAGGATCCTCCCCAACTTGGGGGTGTGGGCGTCGGGGCCGTCAGCGCGCGCGGGTGAAGATCCAGGGGAAGGTGATCGAGACGGACCCGCCCTTGGGCTTCGGGAAGCGCATGCGTTTAATGACCCCGGAGATGCACTTGGAAACACCGTTGTGACCGAGCGTGCTGGCGGCCTGGCGCACCGAGCCGACCCGCCCGTTGGGCTTGATCGTCCACGTGAAGGTGAGCTTGCCACTGAGGTTTGGCTTGCTGGTGAGTGCGCGCTCGTAGCAGCGCACCACCTTGCGTTGATTCTGGTTGAGCACCTTGAGCACTTCGCTACGGCTCAGGCTGCCCTGTACCTTCGCCAAGGCCGATACGGTTGCAACTTTGCCCCGTACGCCTCCCTTGCGTTTGGGACCCGTGAGTCGCTCGAGGCTCCCGGTTGCCTCTTTGCCGCCTAGTGTGCCCACCTGGCCCCCACCACCACTGGCGATGTTGGGGCCGACGCCTTCGATCGCCGCAAGCGTTCCGCCCACGCGGAATGCCGCCGAGCGCTCGCCGCCCTTGACGGCCTCGATGTTGGAGACCACTTCCTTGACCGTCTTGCCCTCGCCGGCATGTGGCGAGGTCAGGGCGCTGACCAATCGGTCGACGCTGTTCTTGCTGCTGCGTGCGCGCGAGCGAGCGATCTTTTTCAGGCGCTTGCGCATCGAGTTGGGAATCTTGGCCCGTTCCTCGCTGGGTGCCGGCTTGTCGGGCTTCGTGCGCTTGCGCAGCTTGATGCGCTTGGGCTTGCGGATCTTTGGTTTCTTCTTGTCCGGCGGTGGGGCGAGCTTGGCCTCTGCGAAGATTTCCTCGCGGGGGCGGTCGTCGACCACGAAGGTCACGCCCTGGGAGTGCATCACGACCACAGCCAGCACACCCAGCAGATGGATCAGGATCCCGGTGGCCAGGGCCGTGGCGTACCGCTTGACCGGAAGCTCACGGGCGACCACCGCGGGCGGCTTGCTCAGCTGAATCAGCCGCAGGCGATGCACGACACCGTTGGCGGTGACCTCGGCGATGTCCCCGGCGTCGAGCCGGAAGGGCTGCTCGCCGACCGCGACTGAGGAGCCGCCCACTGGCTTTCGAAAACCGCTCGCCCCGGCGGGCGGTTTCACCTGATAGGTGTGCAGGCCGACACGCCGCATGCGCAGATTTTCGCTTCCTCCGCGACCCCACAGGCGTACCTGGGAAACGCCCATGACTGCGTCTCCGCGTGAGCGGACGACTTCGAGGCGCGTGGCGCCCCCCTTCTGCGCTGCGTTCGCGGGAGGCTCCGCCAGGATCGCACCCACCGCAAAGCGCGCCCCGGAACGGTCGTGGTCCGCATCCTCCTCCGCATCGTCATCGTACAAGGCGGGTTCGAAGCCGTCGGGCGGCGCTACGCCAACCATCTCTGGGGACGCTGGGGTCGTCGCGCGGCCCGGCAGCGGGGGCGCCGGTGTGGGTCGTTTGGTCGCCGGTGCCTGTGAAATGACCGGTCGTGTCTGCGGGGCCGGCGAAAGCCGGGGACCGGCGTTGGGCTGGCCCGTCGCTGCGTCCGCCGGCGCGATCCGTTGTTGCTGCGGTGAGGTGTCTACATCCTCGTCTACGTGACCTTCGAACGTTGAGCCACCCGTAGGCAAGCCCCGGTTGGACGGCGGCAAGGGGGAGGAGACGTGCGGCTGTGGAGGCGGGGGTGCGGGCGACGAGATCGGAGGCGGCTCGGCGTCC
>JAPPOR010001003.1 GCA_028817905.1 Myxococcales bacterium | reverse complement strand
GCCGCCTGATCATGCTGCCCGCTCATACTCGATCCACAACTATTGACGATATCTCCACACGCACCATGTCCGAGACCTGTCTGGCAGTGGCGATCGCTTTCGCAGCGTGTCACCTCGACACTGACAGATGCGTTGCTGCAGCGGTGCAAATCACTGCCCACGCACACGTATTCGTCCGCGTGGCCGACACAAAACGACGCCGGGGCTACGCATGTCCCGGGCGATGCTTCCGGCCGCGGATCACAGAGCTCTCCCGCGGCGCATGGCTCTGCGGTCAAGAAGACGCCGTCCGTGCATCGCTGCCGCGCCGGGCCGGCGCTGCCCACACAGCGCAGAGCCCCTTCGAGCATACATGGGTCTCCTTCCAGCGCAGGTTCCCCTTCGGAGGCGCCCATCTCCCCTGGAGTTTCTGGGTCAGCGCCTTTCCTTCCGTCGTCCTTCGAGCTGTCGCGTGGACCCCCTCGCATATCACTGTCGGCCATCGGGGAACCGTTGATTGCCGCGTCCCGGCCAGGTTCTGCCGGATCGTCTCTCCGGTCGGGCGGAGTTGACGACGCAAACTGCGTGTCTCCCCGAGATTCTGACTGGATGCCTCCCTCTCCGGCATCCTCCTGCATGGGGAAGGGCACATCCGGCACGCACCCTGTGATCAGGAACAGGGCTACGGTCCATTGATTCCTAAACCAGTTAGATTTCTTGAGCACGTGAACCCCGTAGGTTGGCTTTCGGCTCCCATCGGTCGCCGATACAGACTCCTATCGGGCTAGGCAAGGCCCAGTTGTCACCTTTTTTTGCGAGTCTTGACGGTGCCAAGCTACTTCCCCGTCGGGTGGTCCTGGGCCCATAGGCCATTGTGCCGACGTGGCTGGCATAGTGCGCGAGCACCTTGTACAGCTCGATTGTTCGAACCGGTACTGTTCGGTGTCCTCGGGCGCTGGGCCATGGTGCGCGCCTACGTGGCTCAAGCTGGTCTGTGACGAACTCGGTAGCGCGGCGGCTCCTCGCCTACGAGCGGGTTTCGTACGATTCCTTGATGCTATCCGCCTGGATGATCTGGCAGCCGAGCCGGCGGGGTGCTGATGGTCGCGTGGCCGAGATGCGGCGGGCCCAGTGGGAGTCATCCCGGCGGCGGCTTCGCGCCTGTGGGTTTCCGACTCCAAGGCGAAGCACCGAAGTGGCGATTGGGTCATTTCATGCCTTTCGGACCGCGTCTGGCAGTTATCGGATAGGGCGTGCCACGCGTGTGTTGGCTCGGACCATTCTTCAACTCGCGAGCAGCTTGCGCGGGGCGCGAGGGTCGGACGATGACCGTCCTTCCCTCTCAACGTCTTCGTCGCGGTGGTCGCCTTGCGGAGTCGACTTGACCGTGGCCGGACTGCCATGCCTAATGCGGGCCCTATGCGGTGGACTTTTGGTACGTCGAAACGAGTGTTGGGTGGAGCATGGCCGCTTCTGTTGGCGTTGTCCTGGGTGTTCGTGCCGGCGTGCGTGAACCCGCGGATGGTGACGCTAGACAACGTGGATGTGGCCGTGGAACGGAGCGCTGCGGCGGGATGGCGTGCGGACGTGGGCGCGGTGTTGGAACGCTACAAGGCAGCGCCTGTCGTTTCGGCGGGCGATCCCCGCTTCGAAGCCATCTTTGGAGGGGTCGCGACCCTGGTGTACTCGGGTGCGGACCTCGATCAGAAGGTGCGGGACCAGCGGATTCCCGAAGATGGCCCGGCTACGGGAGCGAGCCTGCGCACCGTCTGCCAGGCGTCTGCGTCCATTTCGGCCGCGCCTTCGGCAGGACAGGCGACCTCGTCGGTGGCCGAGCCCGCTGCTGGGGTAGCCGAGCCTGCCGCCGCGGTAGCCGAGCCTGCCCCTGTCGCAGCGGTGTCAGCGGGGGATTCTGGGCCTGCCGAAGCGGCACCCGCCGCGCCGGCTTCGGAGGCTGTCGCTGCGGCGACCGGGTCCGGCGCGGCCGAGGCCGAGCCCTCCGGTGCGCCGCCGGTGGTCGACCAGCCGTCGGGGGCCGAGGCGGTGAAGACGCCGCTCGCCGCGCCCGCGCCCCCTCCTGCGGAGAAGACCGCACCCGCGTCGCCGTCGCCCGTTTGGTTTCCGAGTCCCGCGCGGCCGTCCGTGCCCGCCCCGATGTCGCCCGTGTGGTTTCCGATCGCGATCGATGGAGGCGCCCCGCCTGCCGGTGCCGCCTGCGGTGAACGCGGGCAGCCCCTGGGTGGCAAGGAGCACTTTTGCATGTTTGGGCGCTTGACCCTGGGCGCGTCACCCCGGCCGCTGGTCGTCGTGGTCCATGGCATGTTCGACTCGTCCGCCCAGGACTACGTCCGCCGGATCGCGGAGAGTCTCCACGAGATGGGGTACGCGAGCCTGCTGCTAGACATGCGCGATCATGGGGACACGTTCCGGGCGGCCCCACACGTACCGACCGGGTTCGGCCAGTTGGAGGCGGCGGACCTGTTGGCGGTGGCCGAGCGGGTCCGCAGCGACTGCGCGCCACAGGTCGAGCGCGTGGGTGCGCTCGGTTTCAGCGGGGGTGGCTTGGCGGTCGCCATGGCCCACGCGCTGGACGCCCGTGGTGGGGAGCCCGTGCTGGATGCCGGCGCGGTGGCGCTCAGCCCACTGGTCGACAGCGACCGCACGGCGGCAGCGCTGGACGCGGACGGGTCTTGCTCCATCGGACACATGATCGAGCTCACATGGCAGGAACATCTCCTGTTCACGGTAACGGGTGCGGCCGCCACCGGCGGGGGTGCGGTCATCGTGAAGTCGCTCGAAGAGCAGCCGGTGGACGAAGACGTGGCGGTCGCCGCCGCGTTTGGCGCCGTGTCGGGCCTGATCGGTGCGCTGTTCACCGACCTGATGTTCGATGGCGACTCCGTGACGAACGACGACTGTGTCCCGCGGGGTGCGGTTGGGGCGATGTTTCGGGACCTCGTGCGTATGCGCTGGCAGACCCTGCGCGGGCTGGGTCCCGCCTCGGGGTTGTCCGGGAGCGCGCTCGCGCTTGCGCCCGAAGAAGTGGACCTCGATCGCTACATGCAAGAGCGCACCGAGGCGTTCTATTCCAAACGCGGGCATACGCTGCCACGTCCAACCCCCGGCGTGCTTTCGGGCATGCTGCATGAGCGCAGTCAACGCACCAAGGGCCGCGGCCGCTTGCTGCTACTCGCCGCAGAAGACGACCCGGTTACCCCCATCGACGCGTACGAGTCGCTGCGCGACGGTGTTGGCGGGTTGGCGGAGGTCATGGTCGCGACCGTGCCACGGGGTGGCCACGGGGCCATGTGGGTTGTCCACGAGCCGCTCACGCGTGTGCTGATAGACCGCGTCCTGAGACCCACGTCGGGAGGTCCCGCGTCAGGGCCGATCGGAGGCAAACCCGTCGTCGGTCACGCGGGGCAGTGAGGTACGACGGCCTCCCTTGGCGTGGATGAGTGAGTGGAATATTCCAGCTGAGGCGATGGGCGTTGGGAGCGATGGCTGCTGCGGTGGGGCGAACCGGACAAGGGACGTGTCTGGCTGTCCTCTGAGGTGAACGGCCTTCCTGACGCGCTCGATCCAATTGGGCGGATTTCCCGGAGGTTTGCGCCGGTCCCGCGCTTGTGCGGTGTTGGCAGGTTGCATGCTCCGGGGGCGGCGCCACACTTGTCTTCGAGTTGTTCCGATGTGATACGGGTTGGGTGGAGTGTGTTGGAGAAGGTCTGGCCGTGTGCGGGGCCAGTGCCAGGTGGGAGGGTCGTGAATGTTGTTTGACTTGAAGCGGGTCCAGGTACCGTGGCTGCTGGGCGGGTTGCTGCTTTCCGCCGGCGCCTGCGGCGACGAGAGCATGAGCAGTACGCCAGCGGCGCCCATGCCCGGGGCGCAGACGCAGATGGCCGCCGGAAATGTCACCGGGGTCGATGGCGATCCCGCCACGCTTCCTGGCAACAATGCCACCCCGAGCGGTGCGGGACCCGCGGGCACGCCTGGCGAGCAGGGTGGGGCCGGTGCGCCCTCCGCCCCTGGGGGCCAGCCGGGCGACAATGGCATGATGACCCCCGACGGTCCGCCCGGCTCCACCGCCGAGCCGGCCGCACAGGCGCTGCCCCCGCCCGTGACCTTGGCCGAGGGTGTCGAGCCGCCCCGTGGACCGGATGGCGAGCGCACACCCCCCGGTGAGGCCGAGGATGCCTGGTTTTCCTATGGCAATGGCCCCAACAACTGGTTCGCCAACCTGAGCGAGCGCGCGATCAAGCCTGAAACGGCGGGCCAACTGATGATGAAGTGGAAGATCGACGAGGAGGTGACCGCTCCGCCGGTTGTGGTGGGGTCGCGGGTCTACGTCACCACCGCGGAGGATGGCCTGCATGCGTTCGAGATCGAGGACGGCACGGAGATCTGGCACGCGCCGTCGGTCAATACCTACTCGTCGCCAGCCTATGATCCGGCCACCAATACCATTTACGTCAACCGCTTCGAGGGCAGTGTGCTGCACGCCTTCGACGCCGAGGATGGGACGCTCAAGTGGTCCATGCCGGTCAGCGAGCAGGATGCCTCACGTGGTTGGTCCTCGCCCGTGATCGCCGGGCGTCGGCTTTACGTCGGGATCGCTTCGAGCGACCGGGGCATGACGTTCAAGGGCGGAATCGCCGCCTTTGACCTGGATATGGAGGACGTAGCATGGCGCTACACCCATGCCGAGCCACAGGCTGCCGGCGTGTCCATCTGGGGGGGTCCGGCCGCCGATCCGGCCGGCAACATGGTCTTTGGGGCGTCGGGCAACAACTATTCGTTGGTGGGCTCCCATTCCGACTCGATGTTCGGGGTTGATCTCGAAGCCGGGGAGTTGATGTGGAACCAGCAGACGGCGGAGAACGATCGCTGGGCCTACGATTGTCCCTTGTGCGGGCCCGACCACGACTTTGGAACCAACCCCGTCCTGTTCGACTACAAGGGCCGGGAACTGTTGGCGGCGGGTCAGAAGTCGGGCTCCTTCTGGCTCGTGGACCGAACCACCGGAGAAATCCTGTGGGAGAAGAAGGTCGCGACGCGTACCAGCGCAGCCTATGGCGGCGTGCTCAACAACGGCGCTTTTGACGGCACCCGTCTGTTGGTCGCCGGCAACGAGGGCGCCCGGCCCGGCACCCTCTATGCCCTGGATCCCGACCCCGATGGGAATGGGCGGGTCCTGTGGGAGCGGTCGCTGTCCGGGCTGGTGGTGGGGCCGATCACGACCGCTGGCGGCGTGGCCTTCGTTCCGGTTGGCAGGACGATGGAGGTTGTCTCGTGCGAGGATGGCAAGACGATCACCTCGCTGCCGGCCGATGCGTCCGTCGCGGGCTCGGCCGCGGTGGCGCAGGGGCATGTGTTTTATGGTAGCGGCCTGTCGTACTACGACCGGGGGGCGCAGCCCGGTTCCTTCTATGTCTACGGGCTGCCCGAGGACCTGCAGGTCGGCGCGGAAGGCCCAGGGCCAGGCAACAATCCGGGCCCCGGTCCCGGAAACGAGAACCCCGGCCCGGGTCCGGGTCCCGTCGGAGATGGACCCACCTTTACCCGCGTGTTCAACGACGTGATCACGGGTACCGGGTGCAACGGGGGTCCGTTGTGTCACGGGGGCGCCGTGGGCGGGCTTCTCATGGCGGACAAGGCGGCCACCTATGATGCGCTCGTCAATGTGCCCGGGATGGGGACCAACACAGCGGACGCCCAGAACGCCAACTGTGCCGATACGGGCATCATCCGCGTGGTGCCGGGCGACCCGGATGCAAGCCTGTTCGTGCAGAAGGTGGATCCCCCCGGAGGTGAGCCACCCTGCGGCGCGGCCATGCCGCCCACCGGAGGGCTACTCGAGCGGGAGCACCTCGACCTGATCCGCGCCTGGATCGAGGCGGGCGCCAAGAACGACTGACCTCGACGCGAACCGGGAGGACCCCGGGTGTGGTTCGTGGGCTTCGCAAGCCCTGCCTAGCTCGCCGGCTGGCGAGTTGCGCGGGGCTCGCCGTGCACTCCCGACCCCTTCGGGCCAATCGCGGCCTCGAAAGGGCTGGAGGCCCAGGGAGGGCTTGAGTACAGTCGCCCCCCGAACGTTTCAGGCAAGCCTCTACTGGCAGGAGTCAGCGATGTTGTCATCCATGGATCGATCCGCGCCCCATGTGCCCGTTTCTCGCAGGCGCCTTGGCAAGCTGCCCGCGCGGTCCTGCCAACTCGGCGTGGTGATCGCGCTCGCAATGTCGATAGCGGCCTGCTCGTCCGGGGAAGAGGACGCGCAGATGGCTGCAACCACGCCCACCGCCGGCATGGGCGCGAGCGCTCCCTGTACCGCCAAGCCGGGCATGCTTCGGGGACACAGCGCGCAAACGCTCATGGCGGGTGGACTCAGCCGCAGCTTCCATTACTACGCGCCCCAGAGCCTCGACCCCAACCAACCCGCTCCGGTCGTGTTTGTCGCCCATGGGTACCTGATGAACGGCGATCTGATGCGTCAGATCAGTGGTTTTGAGGCGCTCGCCGAGCAGCACGGCTTCGTGGTCATCTTTCCCGACGGTCAGGGCGATCGCGCCGCCGCTCCGACGATGGATCCACCGTGGAACGTGGGCCAGGACGTTTGCCAGCCGATCGGCGCGCCGGCACCGCTTGCCATGGGGGATGATCAAGCATTCATCGACGCCATGCTCGACTTCGCGCGCGCGGATCAGTGTGTCGATGAGAACCACGTGTTCATGACCGGCTTCTCGATGGGGGGCTACTTCTCCAACCACAACGGCTGCGTGCGGTCCGACCTGCGGGCCGTGGCACCCCATTCCGCGGGCTCTTACGATCTCAGTGCCTGCCCGGCCACTCCCAAGCCCATCATGCTCGTGCATTTCGAACAAGACGGGCTCATTCCCTACACATGCGGTACCGAAGCACGCGACCGCTGGCTCGCCCGCAATGGGTGCGATGCGGCAGCACCGCCTGAGACGCGCATGGTCACCGGCGGCCTCTGCGAGTATTACCAGGGTTGCCCGGCCGGCGCCCAGGTAGCCATGTGCACCCTCCAGGCCCCCGAGGCGACATCCGATGAGTTCGCCCTCGGTCATGGCTGGGCGGGCGGTGCCACCACCTCGCCGGCGATCTCGATGCTTTCTATCCCGGAGGCGGCGAGCGCCTCCGAGCTGGTTTGGGGGTTCTTCACCGAGTTCGCCTGGTGACGCAGGCGCGCCCTGTCGAAAGGGCGATCGGGACACCTCGCCGTGCGCCATGCCTGGGCTGCCTGCCCGGCGAGCAGGGAAGCCGCGCTCCCTCCGACGGTCGGGGTGGCTGGAAACCGTCCTGGCTGACGGGGGCGTTTGGGAAGCTGGGAGTGATGCTGTCGGTGCTGCTGATGGCCGTCGGCGCCTGTGCGCCCGTGACGGCCCCCGGCACGCCCACGGCGGGGGCCCAGAACGCGCAGGAGGCGAGACCCATGGCACCGCGCACGGAGATACGGAGCGCACGCGACACCTACCACGGCGTCACTGTTCAGGATGACTACCGGTGGCTCGAGGGAACGGGTCCGGACGTCAGCGCCTGGACCGACCGCCAGAACGCATACAGTCGGCAAGTGCTTGGGAACTTGCCGGGTAGGGCGCCTGTGGCAAAGCGGATAACGGCGGTCATGCGGGCCCCGTACACGCGCTTTCTGGACCTGCGCATCGCCGGTGGTCGGTTCTTCGTTCAGGTCGAACAGCCACCGCGGCAGCAGCCCTTCTTGATCGTGATGCCGGAGTTCGGGGATCCCGCCCGTGCCAGCGTCCTACTGGACCCAAACGATCTCGACCCGTCCGGCAAGACGTCGATCGACTGGTATAGGCCTTCAGCCGACGGCCGTCGGGTTGCGGTTTCCCTGTCGCGAGCGGGGACCGAGAGCGGCGACCTGCACGTGATCGCGGTCGATGGCGGCGTCCCCGAGGAGACGATCCCGAGGGTGAACGGAGGCACCGCCGGGGGCGATGTCGCCTGGACGGTGGACGGCAAGGGGTTCTTTTACACGCGCTACCCGGCGCCGGACGAGCGTCCAGCAGAAGACCTGGGCTTCTATCAGCAGTTGTACTTTCACCAGCTGGGCACCCCGCACGGCGAAGACCGGTGTGAGCTGTGCGACGGGTTGCCGCGCATCGCGGAAGTGCGGGTCGAAGTGGACCCGCGCTCCGGCCGTGTGCTCGCCACGGTTCAACTTGGCGATGGCGGCAAGTTCAGTCATTTCCTGCGCGCCACGGACGGTTCCTGGCGCAGGGTGACCGGCTTCGAGGACGGCGTGGTCCAGGTTGTGTTCGGGCCCGAGCGTGACCTGTTCGCCATCTCCCGGCGTGATGCGCCCCGGGGGGTGATGCTCCGGCTGAACGGGGAAACGCTTGCCCTCGATCGGGCGGCGGTCCTTCACGCACCTCAAGACGAGACGCTCGTTTCGGGGATGTGGGAACCGCGAACCATGCTGTTTCGGCCGGATCGCTGGTACGCCACCTTCCAACTGGGTGGGCCGTCGACCGTGCGCGCGTTCGACTATGCGGGCAACCCCCTTCCGCTGGAGCTGCCCTTCGAGGTGGCTTCGGTGAGTCGTCTGATGTCGGCGGGCGAGGGCAGAGTCGTGCTGCGAGCCGAGTCGTTCGTCGACCCGGCGGCCTGGTTCGTCTATGACGAACAGAAGCGCTCGCTCGAAGAGACCGCCCTGTCCGACACCGCGCCCATCGATATGGCCCGCTATCGCGTGGTGCGTGAGACGGCGACGTCGGCAGACGGTACGCCTGTGCCGCTCAACATCCTGCTGCCGCCTGATGTGGAGCTTGATGGCGAGCACCCATGCGTCGTGACCGGCTACGGTGGCTATGGCATCAGTCTCGAGCCGCGTTTCAGTACCTTCCATGGCCTATGGCTCGAGCGCGGGGTGATCTATGTCGTGGCCAATCTACGTGGCGGTGGCGAGTTCGGGCGCGCCTGGCACCACGCCGGAAACCTCGTCAACAAGCAGAACGTGTTCGACGATTTCACCGCGGTCCTGAAGCATCTGATCGCCCGTCGCTACACGCGACCGGAGCGCTTGGGAATCATTGGCGGCAGCAACGGCGGGCTTCTGATGGGCGCTACACTGACCCAGCATCCCGAGCTGATGCGCTCGGTGGTGTCCTACGTGGGTATCTATGACATGCTGCGCGTGGAGCTCTCGCCCAACGGGGCTTTCAACGTGACCGAGTTCGGCACAGTCCAAGATCCGGCCCAGTTCGCCGCTTTGCATGCGTACTCGCCGTATCACCACGTGCGGGAGGGCGTCGCCTACCCGGCGATCTTGATGCTTACCGGTGACAACGACCCCCGCGTCGATCCGATGCACTCCCGCAAAATGACTGCGCGCCTGCAGGCCGCTACGACCGGCCCTCTGCCGATTCTGCTGCGCACGAGCCGCGACGCGGGCCACGGTCGCAACACCGACCTCGACGAGCGCATCGCCGAAACGACCGACGTGATGACCTTCATGCTCGACGCGTTAGAATCCTTGACCAGCGATGTCGCGTACAGATGAGTCAAGTTCGGACGGGCCCATTCGCGTGGTATCAAGGGGATTAGCGGGGCACCGCCCCCGCCCAACGAGGCATGGAACCCTGCGGATTCTGAGGACGACCTCTCGACGAGTCTGCATGAGGCAAATCTAGCCGCCCATCACTGCCCGG
>JAPPOR010000241.1 GCA_028817905.1 Myxococcales bacterium | reverse complement strand
GCCAGGATCGCAAGGGACCATGCGGCCGATGGGGCAAACGCCAACACGCACAACAGCCCGAGCAAGGCCAAGCCGGACTGTGCCAACAACACCGGCACAAGGTCGTCCACGAACGCCTGCAGCTGCCGCAGGCCGAACAGCGAGCGTGCGATCACGAAAGCGGCCAACCACGGCAGGAGGAACATCGGCACCTGCAGGCCGGGCACCAGCGCGCCGAGACCCGCGATGAGCACCGACAGCAGCGCCCCGCCCCCCCAGGCGACCTGCTCAAGCATTCGGTCGAAGCGGTGCCTCAGCAGCCCTGCTGCGTCGTGGTCGAGACGCTTGAAGTCGAAGTAGAACAGGCGCGACCAACCGGCGCCGGCCGCAAGGGCCGGCCGCAACATGTGGACGAGCGCAGCTAGTGCCAGCCCTCCGCGGTCCAGGCTGGCGGTCGCCGACAGCGCTGCCACGATCCATGCGTCCAGCTGCCCGCCCAGGTTCGCCACCGCGAAGCGTCCAACACGCGATAGCTGGTCTCCCCCCAGGCCCGTGGGCCGAAAAGCCGACCGCCATCGGGGTGCGAGCATCGGCGTCTGCCGATAGGTCCGGCGACAGAACCACAGCACAAGCCCGTTCTTACAAGCCCCACCGGCCAGAAGTGCCGGAGCAAATGCCCAGGGCCCCAGCCATGGCAAGAGTGCCAACACCAGCACAACATCCACGGCGTCAGAAAGCAGCAAGCTCCACAGGGGTCGATAGACGCGGCTTCGCGCGTAGATCCCCGCGTGGTACACGCGCGCAAATACGTCGAGGCCGACGCGCAAAAACAATGCAATCGCATACGCATCGAGAATGCTGAACGTGGAGAACGGAGTCGGCGCCCAACGCAGGTACGCAAACAGCCCGAGCGCGAGCGAAAGCTGAAGCCAAAGACTCGCGCCGAGAAACCTTTCGATCAAGGCACGCGCTGACCCCACACGCCGGCGACGAAGGGCAGAGCGTACATCGGTCCGCAAGGCTTCGAGCGCACCCCAGACCAGCCCGTTGACCATCGCGCCACCGCTTCTGAGCAACAGGAAATAGGGAAGATACTCGGGCCAGACAGCGCGTGCGAACAGGAGCACCTCCATCGCGTGCAGAGCGGTGCGCAGCGGAATGCGCAATGCGAGGTACCGCAGTCGATAGCGGGCGTAAGCGAAGCGACGAGTGGTCAGCAACGCTTCGTCGAGCCGCGGAAGCGCGCGGGCCCGCCGCCCCATGCGCGCGATCTTCCGGCGTAGCTGTTCCACCTAGCCCTCCGCCGTCCGCTCGCGCGGGTTCCGCACTGGATGACCATTGCGAGCCACAACCAGGGAAGCCAACCCGGCATCACGCAGTGAACGGTGGGAGACATCGCGGAAGGCGCGCACGCCGCGCCGCCCCGACAGGCGCTCAGCCAGCGCCAGCGCGATGGTGTAGTCGAGCTGCTTGAGTTGCGCGCGGTCGCTGACAACAGCGACTAGCGCAGGCGCCATCGCACTCGCAAGCCGCACCCGCGGGTCTAGGGCGCGGCTCGTCACACCGCACAGAAGCGCCCTGCGCTGCGGCAATGCGAGACCGGAGGCAGCGGCCTCGGTGTTGTCCCAGCGGTGGCGCAGGTCGGCCAGGAGTGTCCGCACGCGACGGGGCTTGAGCGCCACCGTGCCGCCGAAATCGACCCGCAAGCCGAGGTACTCGATGCAAGACCCGCCGCGCGCGGCGGGCCAGGCTGCGCTTGGACGGCCACAGTGGGTCACGTACAGATCGCCTCGCTTGGCCTCACTAGGCGAGAGCCCCAGCACCTGAAGCTGTGTTCGAAGCAACTGTCCCATGTGTTGAGCGACATCGGCGTCTGGATGGGCGAGTAGCATGTCATCGCCAAAGCGAACGAACAGCCCGTCGGGTTGGGCCCCCAGCGTATGGTCGAGTCTGGCCAGGTAGAGGTTGTTGACCAGCGGCTGCAGGGGGGAACCGGTCGGAGTGCCACACGTCATCGTCACAAGTGTCCCGTCCGTGGCTTCGATCGTGGGCCGCAGCGCCTGCTGCAACAGGTCTAGGGCGATCGCACGCTGGCCAGCGGGCAAGCGCGCAAGCACGGAGGCAAACGCGTTCCACAGATGAGACGCCGGTTCGGTAGGGATGCTCTCGCCGTAGGCACGGACATCTCGACGGACCACATACAAGCCGCGATCGCGCTTATTTCGAGACCTTCGATGGGCTGCGATGAAATCCGTCAGCTGAGCGATCGCGGTCCCGACCGAGTGGCCTCGACGGTAGGAGTGCAACCCCGTGGAAAGCTCCGGCTCGGCCAACCGCGAGAGCCCTCTCGCGAGAACAGCCAGGACGGCATGGTCGATCCAACCGAAGCGATGCAAGACACGGGGCTTGTCCGCGAAGACGACGCGCTCGGCTCGCACGGGCCCCAGCCGGTAGCGCCCCCGCCGCACCGTGCGCGCTAGCTCCCTCGCCACCGCGTCTCTCCGAGCAAGCAGATCGCCCAATGGCTCATCCCATTGGCGCATGCGTCCAAGCGCTCCGCGTCGCCGAGCTCGTCCCGCAAGGCGCTCGATCTCGCGCGCGTAGGCTTCGGGATCCCCCAGGTCACAGGGCAAGTCGGTTCGGTGGGATCCCATGCTGAAGCGTGCAAACGCCCGGGCCCGACGTCAGCGCTCACTAGCGGAGTCTGCTTCGGGGCCGGGGCGATCAGGCTATGACCGCCCACCGGACCGCCCAAGTTTTTCGCCCGCCCAACCCATTGGCCCCTTTGACGAAGGGGCCGTGTGACGGCAGGCGCATCTCCCACGACAAGATCCGCGTACGACCTTGTATCTCGACGGTGACCCGGGCGACCGAACCCACCGAAATCCGGGCAAGAGTTGCTACTGCTCAATATTGTTACAGCGAATTTTTGTATTCATATGTAATAGAACACAAAAGGAGCGCTACGAAACGCGTCCGGTGTCAGGCTGGCCCTGACGGCATCGAAGTCACCGGAATGGTTCGCTCGCGACTAGTTTCCTAGGGATTCCAAATAGTTACCGTAGGACTACGGACGGCAATGCGATTGGCCAAACTGTGACTTAACCATCTGGCAAGCTCCGCCCCGAGCGTCTATGGTGTGGAGCAAGTGCTCGAGAGGGTTGGATCGTACTGGTCGACACGATCCATCAGATGGAGGTGCACGTGGATCGGTACAAAAAACGATGGAAATTGGCGGTCACCCTGGTGCTGCTGTGGGCGCAAGCATGTGGCAGCGACGCAGGGCCAGCCCCCAGTGGCGCCGCCCCCGAAGGTACACCGGCCGGCACCTCCATGGGTGCCATCGGCAACAGCAATCCAGCGGGCGGACCGCCCGCGACGGCGACAAGCACGCCTGTGGACACCGCAGGTGCAGGTGCCCAAACCGGTCCAGCCGTCCCTGCCCAGGCGGGCCCTGACCTCACTCCAGCGGGCGGCGATACCGAGAACATCGCAGCACCGGGAGAAGTCAACACCCCCACCCAACCAGCCACGGGTGGTGATCCCCAGACGTTCTGCGGGGTCAAACAGGTGCTCGGCAACAGCTGCTCGAACTGCCATGGCGCCACCCCGGCGTTTGGGGCTCCCATGCCGCTCGTCACCCACGGTGACCTGATGGCGGCGTCAAAGAGCGACGGGCGGCCCAACTACATGGTGATCCTCGACCGGGTAAAGGACGAGGTGCGGCCCATGCCCCCAACACCGAACCCGATGCTCGAGGCCGACCAAATCGCCAAACTGGACGCGTGGGTGGCAGCCGGCACACCGAACAATGAGGCCTGTGAGGAGGTCGCACCCCCGACCCAGAACGACCCGAACTGCATCGACTGCGGCACCTATTCCTGCGACCCAAGTAAGGGTACGCCCCTGCAGATCCTCGCCCACGGCCAGCCTACGCCGGGTGACACCACGGCCTATGACGCCAGTTCGATCGGAGCCGACGGGAACCCGGATTTCTATCAATGCTTCCACTTCAAGGCACCATGGGCCGATGGTGACGTCTCGCTTGGCCACAAACCTGTCATCGACAACACGCGTGTGCTGCACCACTGGCTGCTGTACGCAAGTGACCAAGCGCCTGCGACCATGAGCGACGGCGGCATGACCGGCCGGTGCCAGGCGCAGGGCGACCCCAACCGCATCCTCCTGGCCGGCTGGGCGCCGGGTACCCCCGGGATCAATCTTCCGGAAGGGGTGGGGCAGAAGCTGCCGTCCGGATCACGCGCCTACGTCACCCTGGAGATCCACTACTACAACTCCGATCCCGGCAAGGCCGCCGACGATCGCAGTGGCGTGGAGCTCTGCATGGCGAACGAGCCTCAGCCGCACGTGGCGACCCAGCATTGGCTGGGAACCGAGAAGATCGCGGTGGCTCCGGGCCAGTCGGGCACGTCTGCAGACACGTGCACGCCCGGTCTCACCGCCAACCAGACGTCGACGATCATCAGCATCACACCCCATATGCATAAGATAGGGGTGCATTCGACGATGGAAGTCCTGCGAGCGGACGGGAGTACCGAAACCATCCTCGACAAGGCCTTCCAGTTCGACAACCAGACCACCTACATGCTCGACCAGCCAGTCGTGATCAACGCGGGTGATCGGCTCCGGACCACCTGTAAGTACCAGAACAGCAAGTCGGTCTCCGTCGGGTACGGGGAGGGGTCGGACGAAGAGATGTGCTACCTGTTCACGACGGCCTATCCGGCAGGCTCCCTGCACAACGGCAAGACCGGATGTTCCCTCGGGTTGTGCATCCCTGGCGGCGTTACGCGCTGCATCGACAACGAGAATATCCTCGACGGGCTCGGCGCGCTGTAGCCACAGAGTTCCATCAAACGGCCCGATAGGGCACAAGCAGGCCGGGGAATCGTGGGCGTCACGACTCCCCGGCTTTTTTTTGCTTCGGTCGGGCCGAACGGGGTGGCGTCCCTGCCACCTGCGAGCGCTGCAGACAGCCGCTAGCCTCCCAGCAAGTCGCGAAGAGACACCGTCGGGTGCGCGATGCCGTCCGACGCACACTTCGTGACCCTAACTACGGAGGTGGCTGGCATGGAACGAAGTGCTCATCCAATCGCGAAACCGACACGCCCAACGCTACGCCACAAAGTGTGCGACCGAGGCGAGCATCGCGCGACCAACCCGACAGGACGACGGTGCGTTCAAGTCCTGGCGCCCTGCCTTCTGATGGTCCTGTGCGCGGCCTGTGACGGCCACAGTGAGGCCGCGGGGCCAAGCACACCCTCCATAGACCAGGCATCCGCGGGCGGCTCACCAGGGACGGCCATTGAGCCCCCCGGGATGGCGTCAGAAAGCATGGATCGCGAACCGGAACCGACTGCCAACCCGGAAACCGGCGCCTCCACGGAGACGACGGGCGCACGGGACGGCAGCTCCCCTGCTTCGGCGCCACCTGCAGGGAATCAGGCCCGGGCATCCACCGCTCCGACCTCGACACCGAGCCCAGCACCCACCTCGGGCGAGCCGACTACCACGGATCTCGCGCCCGCGGAGGTGCAAGAGCGATGCATCGCCTCGCCATGCGAACCATCCATCCTGCCCGAGCAACCCGACCTGCCGTTTCTCGAAGACATGGGCGACGGCTGGGTGCGGTTGATGGAAGTTGAGTGGCACGTGGGCGCAGGCGCGGAAGGATACCGCTGCAGAACGTTCACCGTCCCGGAAGACATCCATGTCACGGCCTTCTTCCCCCAAGTCCCCCTGGGAACGCATCACCTTGGCTTCGATGTGTCCGCCGTGCCCACCCGACCGGACGGTCTCTATGCATGCGGCGTTTCAACGGTGGGAGAACGAAAGCTTCAAGGCGCGGGCATTGGAAGCGAACCGACAGAACTCCCCGACGGCGTCGCAATGCCGTTGCTCAAGGGACAGCAACTGTTCCTAAACCTCCACCTATTCAACGCGTCGACGGAGGCACTGCGGGGCCGCAGCGGCATGTGGGTTAGAACCGTCCCAGCAGAGGAAGTAGTCCATAGGGCAGAGGTCATTCTGGCCGGCCCGCTGAACCTGCAGGTCCCACCCGGGCGCTCCACGCAATCAGGACACTGCACCTTACGGGCCGACGCAACGCTGTACGGCATCGCTCCGCACATGCATCAGACCGGCGTACACACGCGGGCTACGCTGGTGTCGACAAGCGGGGAGCAGACAGTGCTCTTCGACGGGCCGCACGACTTCGAGCACCAGCTCTGGTACACGGTCGAAGAAAGGCAGCTGCATGCGGGAGATCGTGTCGACATCGAATGCACCTATGAGAACGACACGAGCCGGACCATTCCATGGGGAGACAGTGCGCTCGATGAGATGTGCTTCGTCAACCTAAGCGTGTATCCAGCCATCGGGTACGGTGCCGGCGTCTGCGAAGACTAAAGGTCGCTGCCGGGGCGCATGAGTCAGCCCAGCACCTACCACTCAGCGACACGTACATCTCATAGAGTAGAGTTTCTGGGACCAGAGGACCCTGCGCGGCTCGCCTGGTAGTAGCTTCGATAGCTCACACAATCCCGGCGGAACTGCCCTACCATTCTGCAATGCATTGGATGTGTGTAGACGACTACGGCTTCGCAGCTAACCTATGGTGGCTCGCGCGCTATGGTGGCTCGCGCGCACCGACGAATCCGGCCATGTACTTCCCCGTTTCGACAGCAAGCTCCAAGGCTTGGTGAGGTATAGTCCAGGCATGCAGCGCCGCGAACTCGCCGAGACCGGTCGAGAGGATGCGCCCAAGCGCCGACGCCCCGCCACTCGCGTGCGGGAGCACGAGGAGTGGGTCGAGCGCATGGGACGCGGGGACACCGCAGCCTTGGCCAAGCTCTATCGCGCGTACGCCGGACGGGTGCGGTTGACAGCGAGGCAGATGTTGGGGGACCCGGTAGAGGCAGACGACCTCGTACATGACGTCTTCCTGGAAGCCTGGCGCCGTGCCCGCGACTACGACCCCGCGCGGGGCACGGTGCTGGCTTGGCTACTGCTACGCGCGCGCAGCCGAGCCATGGACCGACGCAAGACGGCGCGCGTGCGGAGGGTGACACTAATGGAAGGCCCTATCGAACCCGCAACCGGCAACGGGCCTCCATCAGATGCAGAACTCGACACTGGACACTTGCAAGCGGCACTCAGACGGTTGAAGATCGCCGAGCGTGAGGTCCTCTGCCTGGGGTACTTTGAAGGGCTGACGAGCCGCGAGATCGCAACGCGGCTCGCAATCCCCGTGGGGACCGTCAAATCACGAACCCGAGCTGCTCTCAACAAGATTCGCAAAATCTTCCAGGACGAGCGTGTATGACAGAGAACCGGGTCCATCCATCCCCTTGCTCGGGCAAGGTCGGCGGTTCCCAACGGGCATATGACGCTGCCACGCCATCGCTGCGGAACGAGCTGGAACCCCCGCCGGGCGGGCTCGACAGGCTCCTCGTGGAGGTGTCGCGTGCGCCGCGACGATACGCACCCTTCTACGACGACCTTAGAGAGCTCTTTCAGGTCGAAGAGGCCCAGCTAGAGCACGAGCTTGGCAAGACAACCTTCTACCCAACCCTACTGCCAGGCGCCCGGATGCGGCGCGTCGCGCTCGGGCCTTCGCTCGCGCATTGCCGCGGCTACCTGACTCGATTTGCGCCTGGGCTACGGTTTCCCCGCCATTCTCATCGGGGAACTGAGCGCTTCCTCGTACTCGAGGGCGGGTTCGTCGACGACACGGGCCGCCGCTATGTGGCGGGAGACATGTGCATCATGCAACCTGGGTCGGAGCATGCAATCGAAATCGACAACGATGGCGTCTGCGTGTCTGCGTTGGTGCTGACAGCCCCGCTATCCTTCCAATCCCCGGTGCTCAGGATCCTCTCGCGTTTGTTCGAGTGGTAGACGTTCTGGGGGAGCTTGGGGAACCACGCGGTGCCGCAACGAAGCCGCAGCAGAAACCGCCGGCCCCGGTCGTTGGCTATATCAGCAGGGTGGGTGGCTTGTGGGCGACGCGAGGCCGCAGCCCCCAACGGCGCCCAGATCAGCGCCCGGAGACGCGCGCGTGGGCCGGCGGTCACTGGCTAGACTACGCCCCAACCCCCCAGGACAGCAAACCATCGGCCCAACCCGAATCCTCAGGGAAATATATCAGGAAAGTCACTGCGCCCAGGCAGGAAGACCTCGCCATTGGCACAGGCATCCCGGTTGATGCACTTGGGTGAGAACCAGCGGAACGACCCGTCGGGTCGACGGTGGGAGAGCTTGCGCCACATGAAGTTGTCGGCGCATTCGTCGAATAGATTGTCACCCTCGCAGTAGTACGAAGAAAACGTCGCCGTCTGGGCATACCAAAGCGCCCGTCCCCTACCCACATAGACAGGACTGGCCGCGGCCAGCGAGTCATCCTGCAGGCACATGCCCGCACCGTCTCGATTGAAGACGATGGCATCACACGAGTTGTTGTTGTTCTCCATTGGATAGCTGCCGTAGAGGTCAGAACCCCAATGATGCTTGCGAACCGACGCGGTCCGACAGCTTCCCGGCGCCCGCTTGGACTCGTACGTGCGCACCATCAACAGCAGCTTGCCGTCCACCGGCTCCAGGATGAATGCGCGCCGCAGAGAAAGCAGCTCCGCCCTGCCATCCATCTCCCCAACCTCGAAAACCTGGTCAACATCGGGCGTAAAACGGATCTGGATGAAAGGATTGGCCGCTTGGAGATCCGACGCCCCAAACGCAGGCGTATCGTTCCGTATGAGGTAGGACCTGGCCGCGTCGAAAAACTTTCCAAACTGTCCGGGCAGGCCCAGGTTGAGCGTGCAGCGCGTCGCCCCGGCAAGACTGCTGTGAACGTAGTATCCCCCCGAGTAGACAGCCGACCGGTTGCCGTCTGACAGCACGAAGCGAATCTGCGTTTCGCGCCTCCCGTCATTGCCCGGGTCCATCGATGCCTCGAGGGTCCAGGGGCGAACGCGCATCCGAACCCCGCTATCGTCGAATAGGGCGCAAGCCGCCCAGGGAAGCTGGGCGACGCGAGCTGGCTCACCGGTGCGGCACTCGGCGCCTTCTACCGCCACCGCCCCAGCCACGATCACCAAGTCGTTAAAGACGAACTCCACATCTCCTGCGGCCGCCGCACCCCCGACGTGGGGGAACCGAGAGTAGAGCGAAGGCGTACCCTTCTGGGCGTACCCATCGCAATCCTCGTCCTCCTCGTTGCCGAGGATTTCCACCCCATCCGGCGTCATATCGTCGCTACACATCATGCCGCCACCGCTGCATTCCCACACACCGGTCGCGCAAAAGTCCTCATCGGGACCGTCGCAAGCATCTCCGAGCGTGTCCTCATCCGCCCCGTCGGCGGTCGTTGGGTCACAGTCGTTGTCTTCGCCATCACACAACTCAGCCGCGCTGTCGCTGTCGTCGTCGCAGACAAGTCCCGGGCCGCCGCGGCAGACGAGCACGCCGTCTGCACATAGATCGGCATCATCGCCGTCGCAGGCAGCGCCAAAGTCGTCTTCCCCCGCTCCGTCTGCCGTGCTCGTGTCGCAGTCGTTGTCCTCGCCGTCGCACAGCTCTTCGCCGGGGTCCTCGCAGCTCACCGCATCGCCGTCGCCGTCGCCATCTCCGTCGCCCTCAACGTCTCCGTAACCAACTCAATAACAATCACCATGAA
>JAPPOR010001082.1 GCA_028817905.1 Myxococcales bacterium | reverse complement strand
TGACCAATGAACGCGGCGAGGTCGTACCTCGCGGGGTGCCAGGTGAGTTGCGTATAGCCGGCGAGGGGCTTTCACCCGGGTACCTCGGGAATCCCGAGCTGACGGACCGGGCGTTCATCCTGGATCCGACGACGGGAACGCGGTGGTATCGGACCGGTGATCTCGTGCGGCAGGATGACGACGGGCAGTTGCAGTGGTTGGCGCGCGTGGACCGCCAGGTGAAGATCAGCGGGCGTCGACTGGAGCCGGCCGAGGTCGAGCGTGTGATCGAGAATCATCCAGGCGTCGACCGGTGCGCCGTAGTGCTTTCGGATTGTCTCGGTCGACCTTCCGTGCATGCCTTTTTGGTACCGGTAGACAGCGCCGGGAGCGGTGCGACCGAACTCGAGACGTGGCTCGCTCAACAGCGCTCGACTCGCCCACCCCGGGAGGAGGAAGGGACGAAGAGCGCGTCGGAGACCTGGAAGGACGGACTCTCCGGTGAGCTCGTGAGCGACGCGGCCGCGCGCGAGTGGCAGGAAGCCTCCTGGCGGCGGCTGCGCCTGGATGCGTCCGAGAAGGTTCTCGGGTTGGGGTGCGGCGCCCAGGCGGCGAATCGCCTCGCATCCTCTTGCGGGGCCTACCACGGCATCACATGGGACCCGGCGAGCAAGCCGCAAGCGACCGAAGGCCCGGCCAGCGGTAGCGCAGCCCGCATCGACCCTGGATATGTCCACGGCGAACGGACCTTTGCGGAGGCTCCCTTTGACGTCATCGTGTTCGATGATTGCGTTGAGGACTTTCCCGCTTCGGACTACCTGGCGCGCGAACTGGGCCGCGCCCGGGCGGCGTTGTCCTCTCGTGGGAGGATGCTGATCAGTGGCGTCCGTGACCTGCGACTGCAATGGGCCCGGGCCCTCTGGTCGGCCGTGGTGCTCACTTCCCGGCGGAAGACGGTGGCGGAGCTGCGCGAGCGGGCGGCAGCCGTCGAGCGCGACGAGTACGGGCTGGTAGTGGACCCCAAGGGTTTCCGGGACTGGGCCGGCCCATGTGTGGCCCGGCTGCGCCGCGGGCGCCATTGGCACGAACGCAATCGCTACCGCTACGACGTGGTCGTGGGTCGCGACGTCTTCGCTGCAGGCTCGGATCTTCCTGAGCAGACTTGGCCTACCGAAACGTCGCTTGAGTCGGTGGCGCGCGCTGTCTGCGAGAGCGGCACCGGCGTGGTCCTGCGCGGCATCCCCAACGGCCGACTGGACGCCGAAGCCACCCTGGTAAGGCTTGTGTCCGAGTTGCCTGCGGATACGTCCATCGATTCTTTGGTTACGCGTGTGAACGCTGAACGGCGACGCGGCGAGGACCCGGAGACGATCTGCCAGCTCCTCGAAGGGTGTGGCTGCCTGGTCGAACCGTTGGTGGGGACCGCAGATCCCTTCCTGTTCGACGTGTTGATCCTGTCGCAGGAGCATCGCGGCGAGCCAGCGCAGCTGCCCTCCGGGCCGCCGGACGCGCTCGCGTGCAACGTCCCCGGACCAGGACGCAGGGATCTTCTGCTGACCGTTGGGGTACGGACGATGTGCCGCCAGCGGCTTCCGAGCTACCTGGTGCCGCAGCGCATCGAGCTGGTGCCATCCTTCCCGCTCACGGCGAATGGCAAGCTAGACCTGGCCGGGCTTTCGGGCCCGGTGTCGCGAGCCAGCCACACGGCAAGCCAGGGGAGGGCGCCGTCCGTCGGGCTGGAGGAGCTCCTCGCCGGACTGGTGTGTGAGGCCCTGGGACTCGATGTGATCGCAGCTGATGAGGACGTTTTTGAGCTCGGAGCGACCTCCCTGACCGCGGTGCGGCTGGGGTCGATGGCGCGCGAGCACGCTCTCTCGATCACCTCCTCCCAGCTGTTTCGCACACGAACGATCGAGCGGCTCGCCCGCGACATCGAGCAGCAGCGGGCCTCGCTGCCGGAGCCGATGGCGAACGCCAGGTTCTCGTCGCTGGCCGAGCCCGGCGGCGCTCGCTGGCCTGACAATCCCCGGGTACTGCTGACCGGGGCAACTGGATACGTCGGAGCGTTCTTGCTGGCGGCGCTCTTGGACGGCGAGCGATGTCAGAGCGTGTTGTGCCTTGTACGCGGCAACGGCCCGTCGGAGGCGCTCGCGCGGGTTCGAAAGAGCGCGGGCCGCGTTGGCCTGCTAGCGAAGATACCCTGGTCGCGCGTTGATGTTGTGTGCGGCGATCTCGGCGAGCCACAGCTGGGCTTGACCGAGCCCGAGCTCGACGCCATCGGAGATCGCTGTGATGCCATCGTTCACAACGCGGCCAGGGTCAACTTTCTCGATCCCTATGCCGTGCTGCATGCGACCAACGTGCGAGGGACAGAGACACTGGTACGCTTGGCGATGGCCGGGAGATCCCGTCCCTTCCACTACATCTCGTCCGTCGCGGCGGTTGGGCCGGGGTCCACGAGTCCACCCGATGAGTCGTGGGATGCGTCCATTCCGAGCGATGGCTATGGCCGGAGCAAGCGCGGTGGCGAGACCATCGTGCGAGCGGCCGCGGATGCGGGCTTGCCTGTCGCGATCTACCGCCTGGGCGTTGTCGCAAGTGACGAGCGCTTCACGGTTGCGGCGACGGATGACTGGCTCTTCCGGTGGCTTTCGGGCGTGCTCCAGCTCGGTGCGTGCTACTCGGGTGGTCCCGAGGAAGCCATCCGCCACGTGGTTCCGGTGGACTGGGTGGCGGAGGCCGTGGTGAGGCTGGCGAGCGGTTCCGACGCGCTGCAGGTGTATCACCTCGCGCCTCCCAACAGCGTGCCGGCTGCAACGCTGGTGCGGTGGCTGCGCGAGGCAGTAGCTAGGATGGTGGCTGTTCCTCATGACGAGTGGCTTGAGCGCCTGCGGTCCGATCTCCCCTTCAACCCCCTCATACCCCTCATGGACGTTCTTCGTGACGAGCGGGCGATGCCCACGCGGCTGCAGGAAGTGGACTCACGCGCCACGGGGCTGGAGCTGTCTGCCCTCGGCATGCAGTGGCCGCATTTGGATGCCACGACCGTGGCGGGCTGGGTGCGGTTGGTGGGCGGCTAGGGACACCGCCTGGTCCGGACTTGTCGCCCTGCTACGAATCGCTCTCGGTTGGGCGTGCGATGTGCCCGAACTGTAGTGCGACCCAGCGGTCTGGCCGGACGATACCCTGCTCGCGTAGGGCCCGGGCGCTGTCGTCGATCAGTGCCTGGCCCTCGGCCCCGCCGAGCAGTAGGCCCAATTGATAGCTCGCGCAAATCGCATTTCGGCTTTCCGGATCGCGTTCCAGGTCGGCCATGGCGGCTCGCAGCATCTGCTCGGCTTTCTGACGGTTCCCCAGCGTGGCAGCCAGCGTTCCCTCCAAGCCCAGCACGTTGGTACGGTAGCAATGGCCTCCACTGCCCGCTGCCGTCAGCGAATTGCGCGCGTCCTTGAGGGCGTCCAGATCCCCGGACTCTTGATATGCTGCCAACGCCGCGCGGGCACGCACGTGATGGCAACTGGGGCCCGACAGCTTGCCCATCATGACGTACGAGTCCTTGATCGCCTGCCACTGGGACCTGACGTACGCATACGCCTGCCGACCGTAGCCGCGATAAAGGATGCTCTCGGTCTTGCGATGAAATGCCAGGTGGTGCAGGACCGTGAACGTCGGTCCCAGGCTGGCCGCCTGCTCATCCACGTAGCGCTCACAGCCCTCCGGATCGTCTGCGGCGAGGTAGGCGTTGCCGACCGCCATGGCGGTCAGGCTCATGGTCAGCCGGTCATCGCGCTCTGCTGCTTTGCGCGCGAGGATTGCCGACTCGCGAATCGTCTCGGAAAAATCGCCGGTGAACTCAAGGGCGATGTTGCGTGACAGGGCCAGCCAGGCCAGATCCCAGTGCGCCGCATGGCACGCCCGAAAGGAATCTTCCGCCTGGCGGGCGACCTCCAGGGCTTCGCGAAAGCGACCGGCCGTCATGTGGGCGACGGAGACCGCCATCAGGGCCGAGCCCCGTGCACGAGGGGTGTCGAGGCGGTCCGCAAGACTAACAACTTGCTCCAGGGCAGCTTCGGAGCGCCGCTCCCAGGCTGGGCCGCCAACGGTTGCCTGCCCGATGATGTCCCAGCACAGACCCTCGAGGATGCGATGCGGCTCGCCGGCCTTCAGGGCCAGCAACAAGTACTGCGTCTGCAGCATCGTGCCCTGGATGGGCAGTGGTGCCGCGATCTCGCGGTAGACGCATCCAAGCGCATCGAGCCTGTCGAGAACGGCCGCGGGAACGCTCTTTTCATCTCTAAGGTCAGGCCACCGGGCCAGCTTGAGCCGAGCGCGGTTCCATACGAGCCCCACCTTTGCGCGTGCATTCGACGCGGGCAGGCTCAGGCCTACATCGCGCAACAGATCCTCGACCATGGGTCGGGCCTCGTCAAACTGGCCGCCTCTAAGCATCTGCTGCGTCGCCGCGCGTTTGAGTTTCTGGTGCTCGCGACCGCTCGCATGATCGGCGGCCTGCAGATACGCCGCTGCCGCCTTCGCACTCCGACCGCTGTTGGCGAGCGCGTCACCAAGCTCCTCTAGCAGCGCCGGGCGGCACTTCGCATCGCTTGGCAGTAGGTCGAGCGCCTTGTGGAAGAGTTGAGCCGCTCGGCTGAACGCAAGCTTGTCGGCGGCTGCGCGCGCCGCCTCCACCGCGGTCTCGCCCGCCCGCCCGCCGTTGCCCGCTCCTGCATAGTGCTCGACGAGCCGCTCGGGGTCGCCGATGCCCCATGCCTCGATCGCTTCGGCGATGCGGGCATGGTACTGGCGCACACGCTCGGGGGCCATTCGCGCTACGACCGTCTCGCGGACCCGGTCATGGTAGATCTCGGCAAAATCGGTCTGGCGTGTGCCCCTGGTGCGGATGAGGCGCACTGCTCGCAGGCTCAGCAGCGCGTTCCGGTCGCCTGGTCCTAGTTGCGCGGCCTGCAGGGCGATCGCCTGTTCGAGTGGTCGCGCAGCAACCGATAGGGTCTCGAGCAGTGCCTGGGCTTCCGGTGGCATCCGGCCCACCCGTGCCATGATGACGTCTTCCAGTGAGATCTTGCCGATCGCGATCGGCGACTCGTGGTTGTGTGTGCGCGTATGCTGTACGAGCTCGGCAATGAAGAACGGGATGCCCTCTGCCTCAGCCGCGATCGTTTGCGCGAACAGCGCGTTGGCGGACGGGTAATCCCGCAGGAGCTCACGGGTGAGGTGCTCTGCCTCCTTGGTTCGCAGGGCATCGACGGGGACGTCGCGTACATCGACCTGCGTGTGGTCGAGACCGTCCTGGGCCAACACGCGCCGCAAAAAAGGGCTGTTGTCCGCTTCGTCGCGGCGATACACACCCATGAAGAGGATCGGGGGTGGGTTGGGGGAGCCGAGCAGGTGCAGGAGCAGGCGAGCACTGTCCGAATCACCCCACTGAAGATCATCGATCTGCACCACCAGTGGCTGGTAGTCACTAATGCGCAGCAAGAGGTCCTTGAGTGCCTCGAAGGCCTGGTTGCGCAGTTCGTGGGGGTCGCGGGTCTGGTGTTTGGGTCGCCGAGCATGGGCGACTGCGCGGACACGTCTAAGGACCGGGAAGAGCTTGGCGAGCGAGTGGATGTTGCGCGGCAACAGCTCGGCGGCCTCTTCCGTCGGAAGCTGCATCATGTAGCGGCTCAGGGCGTCGATGACGTTGTCGAACGCCTTGTATGGCACGCTCTCGCGCTCATAGCAGCGGCCGCGCAAGACGACTGCTCGCTCCCCCTTGATGAGTTCATTGGCGAAGCAACGGGCCAGGGCGGACTTGCCCATGCCGCTGACTCCGTGGATAAGCGCCACCACCGGCTTGCTGGCCGACAGTGACTCTAGCGCATCGTGCAGCTGGTCCAGGTGTCGTTCGCGCCCCACGAATAGTTCGCCGTCGCGATGGACACGCAGGGACCTGCCCAGCGGGAGCGTTGGCGGCGCCGTTGTGACTCCCGTTAGGTATTGGAGGATCTCATGGGCCTCGGGGCGCTGCGATGGCTGTCTCCGCAACAGTGCGCGGCACAACTGGTCAAGGTCGTCGGGCACCCCGCTGGCCAACTCCGATGGGGCGGGAGGTTCGCTTTCTTCTTTCTGGCGTAGGATCTCCAGCACCGAGCCCTCGAAGGGGAGTTCGCCCGTGAGGACCTCGAACACCATCGCTCCGAGGCTGTACCAGTCGCTAGCCGTGGTCACCGGCTCTCCTACCGCCTGTTCGGGGGACATGTAGGCAGGCGTGCCAAACACGCTGCCTCCCACCGTGCGATCCGCGTCTTGCGCTTCGGGATCGATGAACGTCCCATTGCTGACGAGGCCGAAATCGAGGATCACGACGCGGCCCGCCGGTGTGATGAGCACATTGGACGGCTTGATGTCGCGATGAAGCTTGTCTGCGTTGTGGAGTGCCGCGATGCCCTCCACCAGTTGGCACAACACGGCGCGCAGGCGCCGCGTGTCGCATCGGACCCGCGGTAGCATCGACTCGCCGTTGACCGTGGGCTGGCTCAAGGTACTGGTCAGGGCGCGCACACGGCGGGCGGGGACGGTCTCGTCCGATGGGCGCTCCGGCTGTTCATGCGACTGGAGTTCGGGATCGCCCAGGTATTCGTCGAATGGACGACCATGGACGAGCTCCATCGTGAAAAACCACTTGTCGCCCTCGTACACGAGCTCGTGGAGGCTGACCAGGTTTGGGTGGCTGATGTCAGCCAGTTGGCGGAACTCGTTCTTGAGGCGATAGATGTTGAGCGCGTCCGATTTGCTGATCGCCTTGAGGGCAACGCGGGTCCCGCGCTCACGGTCGAGGGCCTGGTAGACGACCCCCATTCCTCCCTGGCCAAGCTCGCGCTCGATCAGGTAGCGACTCGACCCCTGGAACTCGAATAGTGCGGTAGCTTGCACGCTCGTCACCTCGGGCCAACTTCTCCAGCATTCTCAAGAGTTGTGGACATTGTGGCAATACGCTCGTACAAGTTTTTTGTACCCAGACTGTGTGCATTTGTGCGCTAGAACTAGGTAAACCTTGAATTTCCGTATGTTATGAAGTGTGACCCGTGTGCGAATTCTGATGGGAACGTCCGATTTCAATCAACTGATGTGGATAGCTTGGGGAGTTTTCGTGGATCGTGGGTGGCTCGCCGGTGGCTCGTTGGTGAATGAGTCAGTGCGCAGCCAGGCCCTGTGCCCCGGTTCATCACTCGGTCGGACCCTGGCGCGCTGGGGGTACGGGTGTCGCAGGGCCCCGATCACGAGGGACCCTCGGACGCTCGAGCCCGGTGCCGACATTTGCCTCTTCCCATGTCCGGAGCGAAGCGGCGCGACCGGTAGAAAGGGGCGGGGGGCTACCGAAGGGGGGATACGAAGGCAGTTATGCCGAGACGCAGGAAAGGGCGCGCGCGTGTCCGGATGAGGAGAGCTGCCTCGGCCTGTCCAGGGGGCTAGGGACAGGCCCTAGTGCGTAGCGGAGATCCGGACGACTTGCTTGCCGATGTTTCGCCCGGTCAGCACGCCTATGAAGGCCTCTGGTGCCTTCTCTAGTCCCTTAGCCACCGATTCCCGGTACGTGAGCTTGCCCTCCTGTACCCAGGTTGACAGCTCTCGTCGTGCCTTGGGCATCTCCCCAAGCCACTCGGAAACGAGAAAGAAGCGGCTTTCGATCCGTTTGCCCAGACTGTTGATGACGTCCCACGGGGGTTGCAGTGCCAACTCGTTGTATTGGGAGATAAAGCCACAGATCGGCGCCCGCGAGCCATCCTTGAGAAGTGGGGCGACGGCTTCCAGTACGGGGCCGCCAACGTTCTCGAAGTAGATATCGATGCCGTCGGGGCACGCCTGTTGGAGGCTTGCTGCCAGATCTTCCTCTGCCTTGTAGTCCAGGCAGGCATCGAACCCGAACGTATCGGTGCACAGCCCGCACTTTTCCGGGCCGCCAGCGATGCCGACGACGCGGCAACCGTGCATCTTGCCGATCTGGCCGACAACCGAACCCACGGCGCCTGCCGCCGCGGACACCACGAGGGTGTCGCCGGCACTTGGCTTTCCCAACCTTAGCAATCCGAAGTACGCGGTCGCGCCAGGCATGCCCGTGACGCCCAACGAGCAAGACAACGGCAGAGCTCTATCAACCCGATAGGACGCGTCCTGTTGCGCGGGGCCGAGCAGGCAATAGTCCTGCCAACCCCCTTGCGTTACGATCACCTCTCCCACGGAGTACAGGTGGCTATTCGAGGCCACCACCTGCGCGACGGTGCCGCCCACCATGACATCGCCGACCGCGACCGGCGCCGCGTAGGAGGCGCGGTCGCTGATCCGTGCCCGCATGTACGGGTCCACGGATAGCCAGATGTTGCGCACGACGATTTCACCTGGCCCCGCGGTCGGGGCTGGCTCTTCGGCCAGCTCAAAGGTCTCCGCGGTGGGCATGCCGTCCGGGTAGGCCGCCACCAGCCACTTGCGGTTGATCTGTTCCGCCATGGCGCCGACCTATCGTGTCGCGCCAGGCCGCGCAAGCGGTCGGCGCGCCCGCTGGACTTGCTTTTCCGGGCCGCGTACGGTGCGCCCCGTGCATGCAAACAGGGCAGCGTTGCGGCTGGCGCTGCTGGTCGTCTCCGTGCTCCTGCCGTTTGCGGGTTTCGAGGCGGGCTTGCGAATCTGGTCCCCCGTCAGCTTTCGAGCGCCGCAGCCCCGACTGCCCGGTGACATGTGGCGCGAGGTCCTGCACGTCCGGTCGCCAATTCCGGGGCTTTCGTACGAGCTTGCCCCCCGCCGTGAGACGTTCGCCACGGGCGTGCCCATCGCCACCAATGCCCAGGGGATGCGTAGCTACGAACTGCTTGCCAAGAGCCATCACGTCAGGCGCGTCGCAGTCGTCGGCGATTCCTACACGTTTGGGTTCGGGGTTCCGATGCACCAGACCTTCGTCGCCGAAACGGAGCGCCTCCTCAATGGGAGCGATCGGGACGCCCGACAGTACGAGTTCTTGAACTTCGGTGTCGGCGGGTATAGCTCGCGTGACGAGGCCCTGGTGGTCGAGCACAAGGTTCTGCCTCTGGATCCCGATCTCATTCTGATCGCGTACTCCTTGAATGATCCCGAGGTCGAGCCGCTCCAGCCCGTGCATTCTTACTATCAAGATGTGGCCCTTTGGCAGTGGTCGCACGTGCTGCGCAAACTGTCTCAGGCGCGCCTGGAGCTGGACATTCGTCGCCTGGGTGGTGGGGATTACATTCGCTACTTGCATCGACACGCGCACAAGTGGAGGAGCGTGGAGCAAGCACTCGGACGAATCGCTGCGTTGGCAGGCGCCCGTCGCGTGCCCGCCGCCCTGGTCATCTTTCCCCACAGCCTCGTGATGCGCTGGGACGCCTATCCCTACGGCCCGGAGCACGCGCAGGTGGCGCGTGCCGCCCGGGCCGCCGGGTTGCCGGTGCTGGACCTCCTAACCGCCTTCCAGCGGGCCGGCCGCCCGCTGCGATTGCGCGTGGGGAGAACGGACGACCATCCAAATCAGCGCGCTCACGCGCTCGCGGCCAGGCACATCGAGACGTGGCTGCGAAACGAACTGCTGGGCCCGGAGGAGTCCAACGGCAGCGATCCCCACGCGATCGCGCCACCCTTCATCCACTGACGAGGGGTCGGGCAAGAAGTTCCAGATGGCGGGGCTCCGCCCCAGCGCACTGCGCGTGGGGCGAATCCGGCCGCC
>JAPPOR010000353.1 GCA_028817905.1 Myxococcales bacterium | reverse complement strand
AGGCACGTGATGCTCGTGCAAGTGATCGGCTTCGCAGGGCTTTCGGTGAAGGAGGCAATACTCGCTGTATTTTCGACTGAAGCGAAAGCCCTGCGGAGTTGAGCAGTTGTGCGAGGGCGCGTGATTTGGTGATGGATGCGGGCTAGGGGCGGGTTGTGAAGGTGAGTGCGAACGGTTTGGCGGGGCGGCCCTGCTCGTCCTGAAAGTTCTGGAAGGTCGCCGAGTTGATCCACACCTCGTAGGTGCGCCCGCGCTCGAGGCGGACCGGTAGCACGTTCGTCGTGCGGGCTTCGTCGGCATAGTAGGGGTCGCCGACGATTTCGGGGAACCGATCTTCTACCATGTATGCCCACGACCAGCTGCCATCCCTCATAGTGCGATCGAAGGTTGCACGTAACTCCTCGAGGTCGGGATCCACGTCCGTGCTGCCGTCTTCCGGGTGGGTTGCGATGACGGTTGGACGCTCCTCGATACCCGGGTAGGCCGCATCGGGGCCATCGCCGCCACACCCGATGGAAACGGCCATCGCGCACAGGCAAAGCGCTTCGAGGCGAACGTGGAGTTGAGCGAGCGCAATCATCACTCGTTCAATCGTATCACCGCTTCATAGTTGAGTTCCGGTAGCGCAGAACACTAGCCGGGCGATTGTTTAAGTCTTCTACCGACCCGATCGGGCGTGAGGGCCGTAACGGCAGGGCAATCAGACCTCACATAGGAGACCGAGAACATGAAGATCAACCTTCACTCAGCCGTTGCGTGCGTGCTGTTCTTGCAGCTTGCTTCCAGTGCGACAGCTCAGGACGCAGTTTATGAGTGCACGGAGGAACAGCCCGTCGGCAGTGGGCAGTGCGACGAATTCACCTCCACCAACGATGAACATGTGGACGCGGGGCGTGCCACCAGAAGCTTCTTCGGCACCTATCGCACGGTCGGGACCAGAGAAAGTCTTGGAAGGAACACTGGGGATGTTGTCACGACCCTCGTTGAGATCGGCGAAGACTCTTACAGCCTGGATCCGAACAACTGCCCCGTGACGCCCGTTCCCAATATTTCCTTCACGGTGGACCTGCGACCCGCCGGCCCGGTGAACATCGGGCAAAGCGGCACCGTGCGCATCGTCAGCAACCCCAATGGGGCCGATCTTGCGGTTGCGAGGATCTTCGATCTGGCGCCCAATACCACCTTCACGCTGGTGATGGCGGAGAGTGACGCGCCCAATGCTCTGCCCCACTACCTGCTCGCCGAGTTCACCACGGATGCAGATGGTGACGCCGTGGTGGTCCTGGCAACCGAGATAGTCAACGCCTATATCGGCGCGAACCCAGGGCAGGACGCGGACCTGGATGGGATTCCTGATGGCCCCAATGCGGGCGCGGTCGCCAACGGCGCGATCACGATTAGCTTGGACTTCTTTCGGGTCTATGCTGCGGACGGGAACGCCAACGTGTTCGGCGTATCCCCCAACGATCTGTCAGGTGCCATCGTGCTGACCAGCGATCGGATTCCCGACCCCAGCTGATGACCTCGGCCTGGCGGGCCGGACAGCCGCAGGTACTTTGCCGCTGTCCGGCCCGCACTTCCTCCATGACGGAAATCCTGTGGCTGAATCGCTGCCCCCCTGATCCCTTCGCGGAGGCTACGAAACGTGCATGCCGCCAACGCTAGCCAGTTCTCATCCAGGTAAGGGCACGCGCCCTTTTCGCCCGTCGCGGGGAAGCCGCCCCATATACACCCGCCCATTCCCCTTTGCGCGGGTCACGCCGCTTCGCCCCGCTCCGATTGCAGACGGCGACGTCGAAGGCCGACTTCGAGATGACAACCGGTCAGTCGCCGGCACCCGTGCTTGGGCGCCCGCCCGTGTCCGGTCGTTGAAACCAGACCCGCTATCCCAGTCCGGTTTGTCGGCGGAGCAACACGATGCAGTCCTGCTCGCCGATGCTGCGACAGCCGTGCAGGGTGCGAGCTGGCACTACCCAGTAGTCGCCGGGGTGCAACAAGGGACCGTCTAGCAGGTCGGCGCGGCCTTGCATGCAGAACGCCAGTTCGGCCTCGGCATGGTGATGAGGAGGGTAGGCGTACCCCGGTTCGATTCTGACCAGGCCGATCGAGTCGCTCTCCGCCAGCGCTCCCCCCTGGACAGCTTTCACGCGATGTCCTGGGATGCCCTTGTCCACCCAGCCCGCCTCACGGTCGATTTCAGCGATGACGGTGCGCGCCATGGCCTCGCTCGATTGGAGGCAGGCGGCGAGTCTTTCGACGAACCCTTCAAAGCGGCTCTCGGTTTCCAGTGACGTAAGCAGACGCTGCCGTAGGGCCAGGCCGCGTGGCTTGGGGGGCTGGGGCCCGGGCGGCTCGGGCTCTAGCGGACCATCCCGAGCCACGGGTCCTGCCGGGCGTCTGTCCATCAGCCTAGCTCCTGCTCATCCACAAGGTGTCTACGTAATTGTTCCATACCACGTGCGAGCCGTGACTTGATCGTGCCAAGGGGCACGTTCATGTCGCGGGCAAGTTCACCGCACGTGTATCCCTCCAAATATGTAAGCTGAATTACTTTTCTGACGGGATGTGACAAGTGTTCCAAGGCTTCGGACAACTGCTGCTGGGCCATTCCGAGCGACGGGTCTCCATGGGCACTTGGCTTGCGTATGTGCTGCTGCAAGCCTGCAGCGACCGCGTACTTTCTCGCGGTCACCTTGGCGCGCAGGCGATCGATGGAGCGGCTCCGCGTTCGCATGCGTAACCAGGCGCCGACGCTTCCTCGCGCTTGATCATAGGCTTGGGGACGGTTCCAGGTGTCGATGAACACGTCGTGCACGAGGTCTTCCGCCTCTGCGGGTTCGCGCAGAATGCTTTCGGCGATCGTCAGCATGGCCGTGGCATGCCGGTCGTAGAGCATGGCGAGTGCGTTCCTGTCGCCACGCTTGACGGCCCTCATGAGCGTGGGATCGCCCGGCGACTCCGTCACCGCCATGGCCGCCCTGCGCCCCGGGGGGCGGTACGTGGAAGGCGCATTCGCACAGCAGGATATACGCGCGGCTGGCGCCCGCGGATCTCGCGAACTTGCACCAAGCCGCGCGCCCTGGCGCAATTCTCGACTCCGCAGCGCCTCGCTTCAGGCGATGTACGGCGAGCATTCCCTTCCTCACCGAAACCCTTGCGAAGCCAATCACTTGCTTTCAGCCCGGGTCATTCACGACTTCGACGCCGCCTCGCTTGTCCTTCGACTCCGCAGGACTTATGCCGGGCTAGAGAGTACGGGGAGTATTCCCGTCAGTCGTCAAAAGCGCTGTGAAGCCAAAATCCGGCCTGAACCGACACCGAAGTCGCGAACGCTCCGGCTAGAACCGCTTTCCACCGAAAACTGGCGGGTTGGAAGGCGTGTGCGCTATCGGAAAGGAGCGGAAGGGCATTGGAGGTAGATCCATGGCGGTAGGGCTGGAGGGGGTCGAGGCGCGGGCCAAGGTGTTGGCCAAGAAGCTGGCGAAGAAGCCAGGGCAGGGTGTTTCCACTGCTCACTTGTTGCTTTCCCTGATCAAGGCAGACGGGGACCTAGCACGTCTGTTGGCCGGCCACGGCGTCGGTGAGATGGCCCTGGTCGAGAACCTGACACGGGCTCCCACCGAGCCGGACCACTCGGTCGAGCTCGCCTTGGAGCGCGCCCATCGAATCGCGGATGCCGCGGTTTCCGACGCGTCCTGCGCCCACCTATTGCTCGCGATTGCCCGGGAGCCGCGTTCGGCAGGGTATGGTCTGCTGGAGCTCTTGGGGGCGCAACCAGTTGATCTGCGCGAACGTGTCCTGCCCGTGCTCCACACTGGCGAGTTGCCCGTTCAGGCACGGGAGCTTCCCTCCCGTTCGACCACGTCGTCCGCCCCCGCTCGACCCGCTGCGCGGCGTGCGCTACGTCCCAACTTGCGGCGACCGCCCGCGTCTAGCCGGGATCAGGTGGCGCTGGCAACCGAAACGGAGTCGAAACGTAGCCGGCGGACAGCTTCCATGGAGCCATCCGCGCGGCAGGCTGCGGCGGAGCCTGCGGAGGCGCTTGCAGACGAGCCGCAGCAACCGTTGCTGCGAGAGCCGTCGGGTTTGCGGGCGGACGAGCAACGGCAGCCTGACGGGTCGGATGCGGTGGATGGTTCCGAAGCCCCAATTCTGGATCCTCGTAGATTCCCCACCCTCGCGACCTTCGGCCGCAATCTCACCGAGCTGGCCGTGGGCGGGGGCATCGATCCCGTCGTCGGTCGCAGCTCCGAGATCGAGCAACTGTTGGATGTACTTTCACGACGCCGCGCGAACAATCCGTTGCTCGTCGGTCCTCCAGGGGTGGGTAAGACCGCGGTCGTCGAGGGGCTTGCGCTGCAGTTGGCCAAGGGCGGGAGCGACCCCGAGACTGGCCGGCGTGTGATCATAGAGGTGTCGGCGGGTGCGCTGCTGACCGGCACGGGAGTTCGTGGCGCGCTGAGCGAGCGGCTGGCCGCCCTGCGCGAGGAAGTTCGAAAGGCCGATGGCAGGGTGGTGCTGTTCCTCGATGAAATCCACGCGATCGTTTCCCAGGGGGAGGGCCCGGACAGTCTGGTCAATGAGTTGAAGACCGCCCTAGCACGGGGCGAACTGCCGTGTATCGGGGCAACCACGGAGGATGAATACCACCGGGTTCTTGAGCGCGACGCAGCCCTTTGCCGGCGTTTCACCCGCGTGGATGTCGGCGAGCCCCCTCCCGAGGATGCGGTTTCCATTCTGGGCTGCCTCGCGCCGCACTACGAGATCCATCACGGGGTCACCTATGCGGCCGATGCCCTCGAAGCCGCCGTCCAGATGTCTGTCCGTTTCATGCCGGACGGGTATCTGCCCGACAAGGCGCTGGGTCTGATGGATCAAGCAGCCGCGCGGGTGCGCCGACGGGCCGGACGGGTCGTGGACGTTGCTGCGGTGGCGGAGGTGGTATCCGAGCGGACGGGCGTGCCGGCACCGCGCCTGCTGATGCGCGATAGCGAGGTGCTGGTAGGGTTGGAAGGTCATCTCGAGCGCCGCGTGCTGGGGCAGGAAGGGGCGGTCCGGGCGATCGCGCAGGCGGTGCGCAAGAGTGCAGTCGGGTTTCGCGGTCGCCGACCACTCGGTTCGTTTCTGTTTCTCGGTCCCACGGGCGTGGGCAAGACGGAGATGGCCAAGGCGATAGGGGAGCGGCTGTTTCCGAACGACGAGATCGTTCGGCTGGATATGAGTGAGTTTTCTGAACCGCACGCGGTGGCACGGCTGTTGGGGGCGCCGCCTGGATACGTCGGCCATGATGAGGGCGGACAACTCACCGAGCCGGTCCGGCGTCGCGGCTACCGGCTGGTGTTGCTTGACGAAGTCGAAAAGGCTCACCCGGACGTGATGCTTTCGCTCCTTCCGTTGCTCGACGAGGGCCACCTGAGCGACGGCCGCGGCCGTCGCGTCGACTTCACGAATACGGTGGTTGTCATGACCTCCAATCTGGGCGTCGCACGCCATTCTTCCCGCCGGGCGGGGATTGGATTTGGTGCGTCCGCCCGCGAGCCCGAGCCGGTCCCCAAGACCGAAGCCGTGCTCGCGGCTGCGCGCGCTGCTCTGCCCGCGGAGTTGTGGAATCGCATTGATGAACCGCTGTACTTCCAGCCCCTGTCTCGCCAGACGGTCGCGCGCGTCGCGCGCGGGCTGCTGGAAACCGTTGTCGAGCGCGTCCAGGCGGAGCACGGCGTCAACATCACGGTTGAAGACACCGCGATCGATGCCCTGATCGAGGCCGGCGGCTATGACCCCGAGCTGGGCGCGCGGCCCATGAAGCGCGTTGTCGGGCGGTTGGTCGAGGCGCCTTTGGCGGAGCTCCTGCTTTCCGGCGTGCGTGCAGGTGACCGCCTGCTCCTAGCAGGAAGCGGCAGAGATGTGACGGTTGAGTTGGCGGAAGTGGACGCCGCGGAATAGCTTCACGGGTGCCTACTCGGCGATGGCCCGCAGAAGGTCGTGAGTTGTGACGACACCCACCAGTTTTTCTCCCTCCACGACCAGCAGGCGATGGATCATGCGGTCGAGCATCACGCGTGCCGCTTGGGATACGGGGGCGCTCGGCTCCACCGTGATGAGGCGTTCGGGCATCAGATCCCTGACGCGGCTGCGTTGGAGCTGCTCGATATCGGGAGCCGGTATGCCGGCTTCGACCGGAAGTCCGGGGTCCCGATAGTAGTCGGAAATGAGCTCCGAAAGGGACTGCCCGACCACCAGGTTGCGTAGCAGGTCGGTGCGCGAGATCACCCCCTGTACCCGCCCATCGCCCACGACCGGTGCCCCTCCGATGCGGTGTTCCACGAGACGGCGCTCCACCTCGGCCGCGTTGTCGTCGGGACGAACCGTAACAACGTTGGTTTGCATCAGGTCACGTACTGTCCTCATGCGCGTACCTCCATTCCTTACGTAGGCACCAGGCGGCCGCCGCCAGCGGCGGGGATACGCGCGCGGGGTCGGACCCGGTCGAATCCGTCCTCCCCCGAGCCCGAGCCTGAGCGGTGTTCAGTCATTGTCGCCGCCCGTCTTCCAAGCATCCGGTAGCTCGGTGGCGAGCCAGCGCGCCAAGTGCGCATTGACCTCGGCCGGTTTTTCCTGCGCCATCCAGTGGCCGGACGCCACCACTGCTTCACTCAGCTGGGTGCAGTGCTTGCGCATGGGCTCGGCCAGCGACGATTGGAGCGTTTCGCACACGAAGTCGTACTTGGCGTGAAGAAACAAGACCGGCATCTTGAGCGTCCAATGTTGCCGGGCCCGTTCTGCGTAGTCGTCGTTCTTGGCTTTGTTCATGTACCAGCTGTCGGGGCCGAAGAAACCGTTGCGCTTTAAAGCTGCCGTGTAGCTGTCCTCGTCCTCTTGGGTCAGGATACGCTCGTCCCGCGGTAGGTCTGGAGCTGTGTTGTCGGGGCCGAACCACCCGCCATTCCGGCGCGTGAACGCGGTAGGCGCCGGCTTTCCCTGGTGGTCTTCGTTGCCTGCGCGAAAGAATAGCTTGACAGTGGCTCGGGTGTTGGCCTCGAAGCCTGCTACCGCCTTGTCGAAGTGCTCGCGATAGTAGAGCTGATAGTCCCACTGGGCAGCGGGGAACTCCGCTTCCGGGTAGACCGCGCGGTCCGCGCACTCGATCGCGTATTCGGCCGCGAAGCAGCGTGGCTCGTAGGGTACACACAGGCTCGCCACCCCGTGGCATCGTTCTGGGTGGTGCTGCGCCAAGTTCCAAACTACCGGCGAGCCCCAGTCGTGCCCCACCCAGATCGCGCGCTGTGCGCCCAATGAGTCGAGTAGCTCGAGCATGTCCTCAACAACTGGCTCCTGGGCGTAGTCCTCGTGGCGTGAATAGACGCTGGAGCGTCCGTAGCCGCGCATATCTGGTGCGATTGCTCGCAGCCCAAGTGCGCCAAAGACCGGAAGCTGATGGCGCCAGGAAATCGACAGCTCGGGCCAGCCGTGGAGGAAGATTATCGGTGTGGCTTCAGGCGCGCCACAGGCGAGATAGAAGGTTGTGTGCCGCGCGCTCTTGGCGACGTGCTCGGAAATTGGAAAGCGTGAGGCCATGCATCCGTTTACACGAACAGCGATCCCTCCAGCAAGGGCCCCCCAGCTGACGCCGTGGATGAGAGGGCCTAGCTAGGGCGATCCGGTGGCTTGTTCGCGTAGCACGTGGTGAAGCTCGGCCGCGATAAGGCGCTGGTACAGCCGCTCCCGTAGGGTTTCCGGGTGTTGCAGGTCCATCCGCTTCAGGTACGGCGCCACGTCTTCGTCGAGTGCGCCTTCTATGGCCGCTTCGAGGATGGCTTCCAGTGCACCGGGCGTGGACTCGACCTTGGCTTTGATTCGGCGCAGGGCGGCCGCTAGGGTGATTTCCTCTTCGGTGAGTTCCGTGCCAAAAGGATACCGTGGGAACAGGCCTTCCTTGCGGTATGCGTCTAGCTTTCCCGCATAGCTCTCGGGCAGGTTGTGGCAGTACCGATCGGGGATTCGGTAGGCGTCGTCAAGCTTGCCTGCGCGCTTGGCGTCGGCTAGCAGACCGGGCTGAAAGCGGGAGTCAGCTACCTTGATCAGTTCCGCGACAACTTCCGCGTCGGACTTGCCGCGCAAGTCGGCGATCCCGTATTCGGTGATCAAGAGATCCCGCTGGTGACGTGGAATCGTCGTGTGTCCGTAGTTCCAGACCACGTTGCTTACGGTCTTCCCCGCCTGACTCCGTGTGCTGCGCACCTGTAGCACCGAATGGCCGTCTGGCAGCGCGTGGGCCATGGCTACGAAGTTGTATTGTCCGCCCACCCCACTGACCACGCGACCGTCTTCGAGTGCGTCGCTGACCACTGCTCCCAGAAGCGTGACCATCATGCCTGTGTTGAAGAAGCGCGCATTGCGGCGATGCAGGCGATCGAGGGCCTCGTGGCCGTAGAGTTGGTTGACCCGTTGCACCGAGCGCATGTGAATTAGCCGACGCTTTTCGGGCGTTAGTTCACGAAGCCATTCGTAGAAGCGCGGTGAGCCCAGAAAAAAGGCGCCTTGCATCACAACGCCGCCTTTCAGACGTTCACCCAACCCGCGCTCGAGCCGTGCGCGTGCTTTGTCGCTGTCCAGGTCGGCGACGAAACGACCTCCGTCCGGCAGCACGACCTCACCCGCTTCAAACTCCACGGTGACGTCCAGAATCCCGAAGCGCTTGAGATAACGTACGTCCTCCGCGGTTAGCACCGGAGAAATCGCCCTGCGTTCCCGGAGCCGGTCGAGCATCGCGAGCGAGACGTGCTCGTCGATGCGCTCCTCATTGAGTAGGCGCTGCAATGGGATGTCGTCATAGACTCGCCGCTTGATGATGCCCGCGTCGATGAGATGCATGAAGCCGTCGACCAGCATCTCGCTGGCGACGAACAGGCCCGCCTCGAACGGTCTCGTCTCCCCGCGCCGTTGAACCACCGTTCCAGAGCGATCGAGCACCCCAAGCTCGTCCAGCGCGTTCTGGTAGCGCGCGTTGGCCTCATGACGCAGGAGCAGACTGTAGACCAGCGCGTCTCCGAGGGATCCGATCCCGATCTGGAGCTCTCCACCATCGCGCACGAGGGTGCTCGCGTACAGGCCGATCATGTGGTCCACGTCGGACACAGATGTCTTGGGCGGACCAAAGAGCGTGTAGCTCATCTCCGGCGCGTCGATCAGATAGTCGAAGCACGCTGGATCCAGGTCCGCTTCGCCGTGCATGAAGGGGAGCTCGTCGTTGCGTTGGGCGATCGTGAGGCGCGGGACCGCAGGGTCAACGTGCGCACGGAACATGGCCATCAAGTCCACGGTAACATCTGGGTTGGAACTCAAGCTCAGGCGTTCGCGGCCCTGCTCGTCGACACCCACTGCAACTTGCTGCGCCAACAGGTTTACCTTCCGGTCCATGAGGTCGCGGGCTACGTAGGTATAGTTCGTGCTAATGTAGTCCCGCTGGGCGCGTGGGTTGCCCAGGAACTTGCCAGCGGGGAAGTAGAATTCATAGACGCGTACGTTCTCTGGCAGCTGTTCCCTGACACGGTCAAGTTCGTAGTCCAGGTCGGGGTAGTTGCCGAACAGCCGTGTTACCAGGGGGTCGAGGAAGCGGCGCTCGAGATCGGTCTGCCCCTTGGGCCGCTCCAGCGTCAAAGCGGTGTCGATCGCGAGCTGGATGGCCGGGACGCGGCAAGCACGAGCAATCACCGCAGTGACGA
>JAPPOR010001064.1 GCA_028817905.1 Myxococcales bacterium | reverse complement strand
CCCCCACCACCGCCCCGTCCCCCGTGGGAGATCGCGCACGAAAAGCTGCTGGCGTTGCGGCGCCGCAAACAGCGCATGCTGGAGGCGGGTCAGGGCGTCCAGTTCGTGGATGAGGTCAGCGACGCCGTTCGCGAATGCCTGGGCGGTTGTTTCGGCTTCGATGGTCTGGACACGACGACCGAGGAAATGCTGATCGAGCTGCGCACGCGACACGCGGCCTCGGGACTCCAGGAGGAAACCCGGGCGTACTTGAACCGCTGCGACCTCGTGAAGTTCGCCAAGGTGGAGCCGGACCAGGACGAGTTGGACCTTATCCTGGCCAAGGCGCAGGACATCGTTCAGTTCAGCGTGCCCACGCGACCCTCACAGGCCCCAAACCAGGGTGGTAGCCCCGCCGGACGGACCTACCAAGACGAAACGACGGCTGCCCCCGCGCCGGACGGCCCCTCCAATGTCGATGGAGGCGCGACATGATCCACGTGCGACGCTGGGCGCCCGTGTGGATGAGCCTAGTCCTACTCCTGATGGCCGGCTATGCGGCCACTCTCCTGATCGAGCTCGGCTACGAGGTTCCCCTGTCGGCGGACAATCTGCGATTCGAGCGACCCACCGCGTGGCCCCTCGTCCTGGGTGGGCTGCTCGTGCTGATCGTGCGCGGTTTTTTGAGCCGACGTCGCTCGCCACGGCTGCTCGTGTCGCAGGCCGCCGTGCTCAGACACCTGCCAGGTGGGTATCGCACCTGGCTTGCACCTCTATTGACGGCCGCCCGCGCGGTGGCGCTGCTTCTGTTCGCGGTCGCGCTCATGGGACCGCAAAGCATCCACGCACGCAACGCGACCGAAGTACGAGGGATCGACATCGTGCTGGCGCTCGATATGTCGCTTTCGATGCGAGCCGCGGACATCAAGCCCAATCGCTTCGTCGCTACTCAGCAAGTGGTGGACGACTTCATTACGCGCAGAGCCAACGACCGCCTCGGTTCCGTCGTCTTCGGGCGCGACGCCTACACCCTACTTCCACTGACAACCGACCATGAGGCCCTGCGCACATTGATCGCGGAGCTCGAGCTGGAGATGATCGATGGCAAAGGCACGGCCATCGGCAACGCTGTCGGGGTTGCGCTAAACCGGCTGCGCAAGTCGGACGCCAAGAGCCGCGTCGTCATTCTCCTGACCGACGGCGAATCCAACAGCGGCAACGTCTCGCCCATCCAGGCTGCGGACTTCGCCCAGACGCTCGGGGTCAAGGTCTATACGATCCTCATGGGACGCTCCGACGAGGCGCCGGTCGCACTGGGGCGCGACCTATTCGGCAACCCACTGTTCGATCAGGGCAACTTCCCGATCAATCCCGAACTCCTCAAACAGGTGGCGGACAAGACGGGCGGCCAGGCCTTCCAGGTAGGAGATCGGCAGCAACTGGAGCGCAGCTTCCACGTAATCCTCGATCAACTGGAAAAATCGCAGATCGAGGACGCAGGCCGGGTATATGGCGAGCTGTTCCCCGCGGTGCTGTGGCCCGCACTTATCTTGCTGGTGTTCGAGACGTTCGCATCGGCGCTAGTCCTGCGGAGGTGGCCATGACCTGGCACACCACCGACGCCCTGTGGTTGCTGTTGCTCGTGCCACTGCTCGCGGGTGCCGCACTGGTCGGCTTCCGCATGCGAGTTCGAAGTCGGCGCCGTTTCGGCGAAGCGGCCGGACTCGGGATGATCCGCGGGCGTTCGGGTGCCCTGCGCGCCGCCAAGGCGATCGTACTGCTGTCCGGGCTCGCGCTCGCGGTCCTAGCCCTAGCCCGACCGCAATACGGCAGCCGAACCAAAGTTCTGCGCAAGCGCGGCGTCGACGTGGTTGTGGCGCTCGACTTCTCAAAGAGCATGCTCGCCCAGGACGTCAAGCCCAACCGAATCGACCGGGCCAAGGCGGAGTTGACAGCGTTCATCAACGAGTTGGGTGGAGACCGGATCGGGATCGTCGCCTTTGCAGGCGACACGATGGAGTTTCCGATGACGGTCGACTACTCGGCCGCAGCGCTCTTTTTTCGCGAACTGGGTCCGCATGATATGCCGGTCGGCGGCACCGCGATTGGCCGGGCACTGGTGGCGTCCAAGCGACTGCTTGATCGGGCCAACCGGGGACAAGCTAGCCCCACGGGGGGCGAAGCCGCCCCACCCAGCCGGGCCAAGGTCGTCGTACTGCTCACGGACGGGGAAGACCACGAAGGGGATCCGCTCAAAGCGGCCGAAGAGCTCGCGGAGATCGGGGCACGGGTGTATGTAGTAGGGATCGGGTCGCGGACCGGCGAGATGATTCCCACATATACCGACGACGGCACCTGGACCGGCTACCTCAGAGACGATGGCGGAAAGCCGATTCTGACCGCGATGACGAAGGAAAACGAGGCCCAGCTCACGGAGATCGCCGAGCTCACGGGTGGCAAGTACCTCGCCGCCGGACGCGGTCGGGTCGGTATCGACCAGATTCGCAGCGAGATGCAGCACATGAAGCAGAGTGAGCTCAAGGCGCGACGAATCACCGTGCACGAGGAGCGCTACGCCCTGGTACTGCTGGCCGCCTTTCTCCTATTGGTGCTCGAAGGTCTGTTGCCGGACGCCTGGCTCCCGAACCGAGCACAGTCGGAGGCACGGTGAAGCGCCGGGCCGATAGCGCGGTGTACCTGGCCCCGGCCCCGATGTTTTGCCAACTCTCCCTGGCCCTTTGCCTTGCTGTTGCCATAGCGACCTACGCACCGCCGGTGGCGGCCGAGTTGAGCTTCGGAAACGCGGAAAAGCCAGATGAGGCATGGGCCTGGCTGCGGTCGGAGAACGACCACGTCAATGAGGGCAACGCCCAGATGGCCAGCGGCGATCCCAAGGGCGCTCAAGCGGCCTACGAAGAGGCAGCCAAGGAACTTCCGTCCAGTGGTGGCGTGCACTTGAACCGCGGCCTAGCGCTGCTCGCCCAGGGGGACCTTGCCAACGCGCGAGAGGCGCTGCAGCTGGCGACGCAGCCACCCGCCAGGGCCGGGGTGCGCGCCGCCGGCTACTACAACTTGGGCAACGCGTTCTACAAGGAGGCCGATCAACTGGCGGGTCAGCAAGAACATCAGCAGGCCCAGCAGTTGTTCCGCGAGGCCGTCGACGCCTACAAACAAGCACTGCGCCTGTCGCCAGGAGACCAAAGCGCCGTCTGGAACCTCGAACTGGCGGCCCGTCGCCTGACCGAAGAGCAGCAGAAGCAGGAGCAGAAAGACAAGGAGAACCAGGACGAGCAGAACCAGGACGAGAACAAGGACAAGGATAAGGACCAGCAGCAGGGCGATCAGCAGCAGAACGACCAGCAGAAGTCGGACAAGCAAGACTCTGACAAGCAGGACTCACAAGAGCCTGGCCAGGATGAGAAAAAGCAGGACGAGCCGAAGCAGGATCCACCAAAGCCGGAGCAGGACGAGGGGCAAAAGGACCCACCCGATGCTCAGCCTGCGCCCCAACCCTCCGATGTCGACCGGGCCCTCGACGCACTCCAGGACGGGGAGGAGAACCTGGAACGCCACCGGGCTCGACAACGGGCCGCAAGCCAACGCCGCCGACCGGAGAAGGACTGGTGATGTTCGTGGGCTTCCTCGCGCGCCCCACGCAGCGTGCAAAACGGTGTGCAACGTCCACCACTCTTTTGCTGTGCGCGCTGCTCGGCTGGCTGCTGCCCCCCGCGGCTGCCCTAGCGGAAGTGACCGTCGAGATGCAGGCGGACCGTACAGAGATCCCACTGGACGGCCAAGTCGTTGTACAAATCCGCGTCACGAGTGACTCGCTCAGGGGCGCCAAGATCCAGCTTCCCGACTTTGACGGCTTCGAGATCATGCGCCAGTCGGTCCAACGACCGATGCAATTCAGCTTCGGATTGGGTGGCCAGCAGCGAGTGCAATCCACCACGCACTACACCTTCGTCCTACGGCCCACGCGGGCAGGCCGCATCGTGATCCCGCCCGTATTGGTCGATGCTGGACAGCGACGACTCGAAAGCCAGGCCCTTGCGATCATGGTGGGACGCGCCGGGCAGGCCAGCCCCCTCGGCAAACCGCCAGACGTGGACCAGCCCGACCCTGCCGAACCGGACAGCACCGAGTCGGAAGGTGCCGAGCATGGCGACAGGCACGCCGAGCCCACAGGAGGCGAGCAGGACGGGGATGCGATCGACGCAAGAGAGCTCGACCCTGATGCCTTTATCCGAACCGTAGTCGACAAACGGCGGCCACACGAGCGCGAGCAGGTCACAGTCACGATCTATCTGTACGTCCGCGAGCGCTTGCACGAGGCGCCGGTGGTGGAAACCGAACCGACCACCGACGGGTTCTGGACCCAGGACCTGCAGCAGAGCAATACCCTCGAACAGCGCCCGGCCGAACAGGTTGGGCGTGCCCGCTTTCGAGTCTATGTGATGCGGCGATTCGCTGCGTTCCCGCTGCGCGCCGGCGAGCTGACGATCGGTCCGATGTCCCTGACGATCCGGCGACCCGCGACGGTGTTCCAGATCTTCGGCCGCGGCAACGGCCCCAGACCACCGCTCAAGCGCCAGGGCCAGACGGTGACCCTCGAAGTGCAGCCATTGCCGGAGGATGGGCGACCCGGAGGCGAAGTGGCGGTGGGACGCTACGCGATCGGCGCCAAGCTGGACCGCGACCAGGTGGCGACCGGCGATGCAGCAACGTTGACAGCCACCATTCGAGGCTACGGCCACATCCAGTCGGTGCGCCTTGCTACCCCCAAGATCGAGGGCCTGCAGATCCTGGCGCCCGAGACCCGGGACTTGGTCGAGTCGCCCGATGACCACGTCGGCGGGACTCGGGTGTACGAGTGGCTGGTCGTGCCAAAGGCGCCCGGGACCTATCGCTTGCCAGCCTTCGTCGTCAACACATTCGACCCGGTGCACCGCAGGTACGTGCAGGTCAAGAGCGACCCGCTGACCCTGACCGCGGCAGGGCTGGCCCTAGCGACGGAAACGCCCAGCGCCGCCCAGGAGGACGGATCGCCGTCCCAGCCGGATCCGCACGAGCGTTCGCCGAAAGGCAAAGACACCGAACTGAGTTGGGGTCCGATCCGGCACCAGAGCGAGCTGTCACGCGGAGGCGATCCGGCGCGGCTACGCGGGCTCTTGCCCTGGGGGCTGTCGGTTCCTCCCCTCGCGTGGCTCTTGCTCGTCGGCGCGGGCGCACTCGTCCGCGCCCAGCGGTCCCGGCAATTGGGGCACGCGGAACTGGCAACACGGGACGCCAAGCGTCACATGCGATTGGCGGCCGATGCGGCCCGCCAGGGCGATGGAACCACCTATCATGCGTCCCTATCGTCCGCTTTGACGCGCCTGCTGGAGGCACGTTTGGGGGAACAGGTTGGCAGCGACACGCGGCCTGCCCTGCGGCGGCGAGTGCTCGCACGAGGGATGGATGGTCAACTCGCAGATGGCGTGATCCGGCTACTCGAGCGTTGCGACGAAGCCCGCTTCAGCCCGTCGTCCGCCTCGGCGGATGATCTACAGAACCGCCATGCCGAGGCCCGCTCGGTGTTCGAGCGGCTCGGCACGTTCGAGCCGACGCCCAAGGAGCCGCGCACATGAACCGGACACCACCGACGGGCCTGGTGTACGTGTTCACGGTGCTGACCGCGTTCTTGTTCTCCCCAGCGGGGACCTCATCCCAGGGCGGGAGTCTGGACAGCATGTTCGAGCGGGCCAACAAGGCGTTCTTCCAGGGTGAGCTGGAACGGGCCGCCGCGGGCTACGACGAGCTGGTCGCGGCCGGCGTCCGCGACGCGGACGTGTTCTACAATCAGGGCATCGCGCACGCCCGCCTGGGACACCTGGGGCTGTCCATTCTGGCCTTCGAGCGGGCCGACGCGCTGCGGCCGGGAGACGACGACGTGGCCAAGGCCCTGTCGCAAGCGCGCCAGGCGATCGGACGCCGGCTGGCGGACAAGCATGGTGAAGCCACCGTGCGCACGCGGCCCCCGCTCAGAAAAGCCCTGGTGCGACCTTTTTCGGAAGTGACCTTGACGTGGCTGCTCATCTTGCTCAACACGACGACCTTCGGCGCTCTGATCGTGCGCCGCTTTACGCATGCGGACACAACTCGCGTGTTCCTGGGCGCCGCAGCAGCCGTCACAGCCGCTCTCACGCTGGCCGCCGCGTTGGCCCTGGCGGTCAAGACCGACCTGGGACAGCCCGGTGAGGCCGCGCTGGTGGTGGCCCCGGAAACGCGCCTGCACGAGGGACCCGATGCCCACGCGCAGCTGCGCGGCCGGGTTGGGGAAGGAAGCTTGGCCAGACTCCTCGAGCACGAGGGCGAGTGGTCCCGGATCCGGGTCCTGGGGGGTGCGGAGGGCTGGGTTCCCCGACACCAAGTCGCCACATTGAACCCCGATTGACACGGGCGCCGGCACAGACAAGGATGGGGCGCCATGGGCGACTCGAAGACTGAACATAAGACCGTCCTGATCGCGGACGATGACCTTGAAATCCTCGGGATCATCCGCAGTATCCTGCGTGCCAAGAACGTGACGATTGTGGAAGCCACGGACGGCGACGAAGCGATGCAGCAGGTGCTGGAGCACCAGCCGCAACTCGTTGTGCTCGATGTGATGATGCCGGGCCAGAGCGGTTGGGAGGTCTGCAAATCCATCCGCGAGCACGACGCGACCAAGGACACCAAGGTAGTCATGCTTACGGGCATCGGCGAGCGTATGAATGAGATGACATCGCCCCTGTACGGGGCCGACGCGCACATGAACAAGCCGTTCGATATGGACGAGCTGTCGGCCCTGTTGGACCGACTGCTCAGCGAAGTGTGAGGAGCACGGATGGCACCTGGATGGTGGCAGATGCACTCAAGCGGCCGGCTCGCACCTGCTGCGCTCGGACTGCTCATCGGAGCTCTCGTGGTTCCGTCAGCCGGGTGCGGGGGCAAGAAGCAGGAAGCTGCGACCAAGGAGACGCCGCGCGCGCCCGAGCAGCCGACTCAGGAGAATACGAAGTACGGGTTGACCGACGAACAGGCCGCCAAGGTCCTCGTCAAGATCGGTGAACGCGAAATCACGCTGGGCGACTTCGCCGAGCGCCTCGCAGCCCAATCTCCCTACCTTCGGGCGCGGTACAACAGTCCGGAACGCCGTCGCGAGTTCCTCGACAACATGATCCGCTTTGAGCTGCTCGCGATCGAAGCGAATAAGCGAGGCCACGACGAGCTCCCGGAGGTAAAGCGGGTTCGCAAGCAGGTCATGGTCCAACGGATGATGAAGAAGCTGTTCGATGACGAGGGCGTCAAGCTGGGGGACATCGCGAACGACGAGATCAAGAGCTACTACGAGGCGAACAAGGCAGAGTTCCACAAGCCCGAGCAGGTGAGAGCCAGCCACATTCTGGTCAAGGACAAGGCGCTCGCCGAGAGAATCCTCGCCGCTCTCAAGAAATCCCCCAAAGACATGCAGCTGTTCCGCAAGCAGGCCAAGGAGCACAATCAGGATCCGGCCACGAAGGCGCGGCTGGGAGACCTCACGTTTTTCTATGCAGACGCAAGCCTTCCGGATCAGCCGGAGGTCGAAGAGCCGGTCCGTAAGGCTGCCTTCTCACTCGAAAACACGGGCGACGTATATGAGAGCGTGATCAAGAGCGATAGGGGCTTTCATATCCTCAAACTGACGGGCAAGCGCGCGAAGCTCGAGCGCAGTCTGGAGGACGCCAAGCGCCTGATCCGAAATCGACTGTGGCGCGAAAAGCGCGAGAAGGCCATCCAAGGGTTTGTCGAAGGCCTGCGAAAGAAAGCCGACGTGAAGGAGGACCTGTCGCTACTGTCACAAATCAAGGTCAAGAAGGGCAATGACAACGCGGAAAAGGCCCATGACGGCCCGCAGGACTAGCTCGCTGCAGTTCGCATGCGGCTTGCTGGTCATGACCGTCGCGGGCGGGTCCATCCCGGCCCATGCCGAAGTCATCGAACGCGTAGTCGCGGTCGTCAACGACGAAGCGGTGTTCCTCAGTGAGCTGCGGCGGCGCGCAGCGCCTTTTTTGGCGAGTGTGGTAGCCGATGCGTCGCCAGGTGAGCGCCGAGAGCGTGTGAATGCCCTCTACAACAATCTACTCAATCAGCTAGTCGATGAAGTGCTCATCGAGCAGACGGCCCAGGAGCTGAAGCTGACAGTTTCGAGCCTTGAGGTCGACCAGGCGATCGACAACGTACGCAGGAGCAATGGCCTCAGTGACGAGCAGTTCTGGGAGGCCGTCGGAGAGCAGGGCTTCACCAGGGCCCAATACCGCCAAGACGTACGCAAGCAGCTGCTGCGGCTCAAGGTCATCAACCAGAAGGTCCGAACTCGAGTCAATATCTCCGAAGGACAGGTTCGCGAAGAGTACGACAAGCGCCTACGCCAGGCCCGCCGCTCGCAACGCTTCCGTGCGGCGCACGTGCTGTACGCGCTGCCCGAGGGTGCATCCGCGACCGAAGTCAAGAAGGCCATGTCCGCCGCCTCGGAGATGCGGGTTCGACTCACCGCAGACAACTTCATCGCGCAAGCGGAGGCGCACGGGGGCGGCGAGCTGGGGTGGTTAGATCAGGGTGACCTACCGACCAGCCTCGAGACGACGTTGCTCGACCTCGAGCCCGGGCAGATCAGCGCACCGGTGAGAGGACCAGCCGGCGTCCACCTTTTCCTGCTCCAGGAACGCCAGGCCCAGGCCACTCAAATGCCGACATTCGCGGCGTCCCGCGCTACAATTCAGCAAGAATTGCTCGCCAAGGCGATGCAGCGCCAAGAAGGGATTTTCCTGAGCGAATTGCGCAAGAACGCGGTCATCGACCGGCGCATATAGGGCCAAAGCACAGGCGAAAGTGGGCATGGGGGAGCGGGAACTAATCGTCGGAGAAACGGTCCAGCTGGTCTCGTCCCACGGGAGCGCAAGCTGTACCGGCATCATTGACGCACTTGAGCGGGACCTGATCCATCTACGCGTCCAGACCGCCCAGTTCCACAAGGGCGATGTGGTACGCATTCAGCACGTCGTGCACGATGACGCCCGCTACACGCTCAACGCGATCGTAGAGCGAGGCGGCGCGCCGTTGATGGTCGTCAAACCCCTCGGGGATTGGGTTCGCATCCAACAGCGCGAATACGTCCGCCTACGTGTGGATGCCGCGGTGTGGGCGGATGTGCACGCGGACCCGGTGGGACCCGTGCGTCGCCATCCCATCGATATGCAGGCCCGCGTCATTGACGTCAGCGCAGGCGGCTGTCAGCTTGAGAGCAACCAGCGCCTGCAAATCGGCGACCGGTTGTTCATTCGTTTCGAACTGCCAGAGACACAGCCCATCGCCACCACTGCCATCGTGGTGCGGGCGGGGCGGCTCGTGAAGAGCGGCAGTCGGTATGGCCTGCGCTTCATTAGCCTGACACCGCAGCTCGAGACGGCGATCCTGCGGTGGATCTATGAGCAGCAGGTGGCCCGCCGCAGACGCACTCTCGTCTAGGGCCGGAGGCACAAAGACAAGAGGGGGCGGACGCCCTCGAAGATAGGTCCCAAGTTGGGGAAAAGGTCACGCTCGCGGGGTTTGCCCGCCTGCCGCCCACGCAGGACAAAAGCGCTGCCGAGTCGAACGCTTGCGCCACGGTCCTAGCCCGGATTATTCATGAACGCTGCGTCGGATCGCGCAGGGATTCGGCTTCACACGGCTTTTCGGCGACCGACGGG
>JAPPOR010000247.1 GCA_028817905.1 Myxococcales bacterium | reverse complement strand
GCCACCTAGTCTTCCGCGGAAACGTCTTCCGCCCGCCCACGGGGCCCGGCGAGGAGATACGCAACAACGACCCCCGTCGTGCTCCGAACCACCTTGAAGGAAGAGCGGAGCCCAACCCGATTCACCTACTTCGATGTCGACGTCAAGTCTTGGTCCCATCGGCCTCCCTCGGTCGGTGCCGTTCGGCCCCGGATGTGCATGGCCTGCGGGGGCGCCGGTAGGCGCTGCGCTCGGGCTTCACGGTCACGGGCTTCGAAGGCGCTATTTCCTGGGCCCACCTGAGGCGGGTGCTCCGCCTGGAACCGAAACCGTGGTTTTGCGTCGATACCGGTGCCGTCGCTGCCGGGCGATCACGGTGTCAGCGCCGCGCGGGCTGTTGCCCCGGCTGCGCTACCGAGCCGTCGCGGTGGCGCTCGCGCTTTGTCTTTGGGCATGTGAGGGCCAACCAGGGTGGCGCGTGCGCCAGCGCGTGAGCCCACTTGTCACAGCTCGGGTGCAAGCGAAAGGTGCGACGAGCTCGTGCCCCTCGAACAGCTGCGTGCGCGTGCACGGGCCCTGGCAGCCGACATCGCCGGCTCCGGGCCCCTCTCCATCGAGTCGATCCGGCGCACCATGCGCGGCGACCTGCCCGGACTCATCAAGCAAGCCACCGACCGCGAGCGACAGGAGCAGGAGCGGTTGCAGCAGACAAGCGATTTCAAGGAAGGCGTCGCCGCCATGAGCGAGCGACGCCCGCCCAACTTCACCCGCAGCTAATGGCTAGCCCAGAGCCAGGAGGGGGCAGGAAACTACCTGCCCACCTGCGGCGCGCACGCATGGCAAGCCGCGCCAAGTTCGTGCTCGGGCTCGCCGCCGGCGGCTTCGTCCTCTACCGGCTGGTCGCCGTGTTCCTTCAGTGAGCCTGTCTCCCACGCAACCGTGGTGGCTGGGCGAGAACCGCCAGTCGTGCTAGGAGTCCGCCCTAGCTCGACGTTCGCGCAGCCGCGATCCTCACAAGGAGAGACCCATGGGCCAGACGCTTGCAATCACGGACGAGGCACACGTACGAACCATTCGGCTCGACCGTGCAGAGGTCAAGAACGCCCTGAGCTCGGAGCTCGCCTGGGGCATCGTGGGAGCGGTGGAGGACGCCCAGTCAGATGACAATGTGTGGGTCGTCGCGCTGACCGGCACCGGGGACGCGTTCTGTGCGGGACTTGATCTGAAGGGCCCGGGGGAAGATGCTTCGCCAGAGACGCCGCAGGGCCGGATCCTCGACGACATCCACTGGGTGGGCCGCTTCCTGCTGACCTTGCGCCAAGCCTGCGACAAGCCGATCGTGGCGGGCATCAATGGGGTCGCAGTAGGCGCAGGCCTGTCGTTGGCGATGGCGGCCGACATCCGTCTCGTGGCACGGAGCGCGAGGTTGATGGCAGGCTACCCCCGCATCGGAGGTTCGCCCGACGGTGGCCTGACGTTTTCGCTTTCGCAAGCCATCGGCTACGAGCAGGCCATGCGTTTCCTGCTGGAAAACCGCACCGTTCAGGGCGAGGAAGCGGTTCGTCTGGGCCTGGCAGGCGAAGTGGTCGATGACGATGCCTTGACGGGGCGCCTGGCCGAGTATTGCCAGATGTTGTGTGAGCGGTCGCCGATCACGATGCGACTGACCAAGCGCGGCCTGGAGCGCGCCACACGCTCGGTCGACCTCGAGTCCCACGTGCGCTACGAACTATCGAATATCGCACGTGCCTTCGGCAGCAACGATGGCCGGGAGGCGCGCCAGGCATTCCTCGAAAAGCGCCCCCCCGTCTTCAAGGGAAGCTGAACAAGACCGCGGCACGTGGCAGCCCGGCGCGGCCGGGCACTACCCAGGGAGAGCGCTACATGTCGTGTCTCGTGCTCGTGCTCGTGCTCGTGGACGTCGTCGCGTTTTCGCTGTTCGCGTGGTCGTGGTCGTAACCGTCGACGTGGTCGGCCGTTCCAATGGCCATCAGCAACCGCAGGGGTCGACTACGACTACGACGACGTCCACCTCTACGAGACACGACGGCAGTTGCTGAACTGGAAGCGCCTTGAAGAGCACTGCCCAGCAGAGCGCTACCTGTCGTGTCTCGTGCTCGTGCTCGTGCTCGTAGACGTCGTCGCGTTTTCGCTGTTCGCGTGGTCGTGGTCGTGGTCGTAACCGTCGACGTGGCCGGCCGTTCCAATGGCCATCAGCAACCGCCGGGGTCGACTACGACTACGACGACGTCCACGAGCACGAGACACGAGGGCAATTGCTGAACTGGAGGCGGCATGAAGAGCCACCTGTGGTGTGGGCTTGGGGTGGTTGTCCGGCCCGGCCACACCCACATTCTGGTCGGTCCGCTTTGGCGCTAGAATTCAGGGGCTCACGTTCTCACCCGAGGGGACGCGTCGCACACCGCATCTGTGGGGGCAGCCCGATATCCGTAGCTGACCGCGACCGGCTTCCTCGGCCTGTGCCCACCCATGCCCTCTGCCCTGTCGTCTCCGCCACCGGCCCCATCCCGCCCGGCTGCGGTCTCCGCTGCCCCACTGTCGAAGGCCGACGCGCGCACGCCACCCCCGCACCGCTATGAGCTCGCGGCGCGCCTCGGAAAGGGCGGCACCGGTGTGGTGGATCAGGTACTCGACACGCACACCCAGCGCATGGTGGCGCGCAAGCGACTCCACGGCCGTGCCAGCCGCAGTCGCTCGCTCACCTCGCAGTTCGAACGTGAGTTCTACGCCCAACAGCAACTCGCCCATCCCCACATCATCGAAGTCTACGATTTCGGGGTCGACGAAGACGGGCCGTACTACACCATGGAGCTGCTGCTGGGTGCAGAGCTGCCCAGCAAGATCGGGGCGCCGGCCACCGACGTCTGTGCGCTGCTACGCCAGGTGGCCAGCGCGCTGGCGCTGATGCACGCGCGCCGTCTGGTGCATCGCGACGTGAGTCACCACAATGTCCGACTCACCTCGTCCGGGAGCGCCAAGCTGATGGACTTCGGGGCGATGGTGCCCTTTGGGGTGCCCGGAAACGTGCTTGGCACCCCTCCGTTTGTCGCCCCTGAAGCCCTCCATCGGCAAGAGCTGGACGGGCGCGTCGACCTCTTCGGACTCGGCGCGCTAGGGTATTGGCTCCTGACCGGACGGCACGCCTACCGCGCGCAGGTCCTGTCGGAGCTTGCCGAGCGGTGGCGCAAACCGCCTCCTGCCGTGCGGGACCTCGCGGTGGACTGTCCACCGGAACTCGAGCGCTTGATCCTGTCGCTCCTGAGTCTCGACCGGATGGGGCGACCCGCAAACGCCAGTGAGGTGGTCGAGCGACTCACCGCCATCGCCGGGCTCCCACCACTGAGCGACGTGGGCGTGAGCCGCTCCTATCTGACGACGCCCGCCCTGGTCGGACGAACGCAGGAGCTGGCCCTGGTCGAGCAGCATCTGCTGCGGCTGGCGCGGCGCGCATCGGGCACGTCGATCCTGGTCACCGCGCCCCCCGGACTGGGACGCACGCGCTTTCTGGCTGAAGTCTCGCTGCGAGCCAAGTTATCCGGGCTGAAGATACTCGCGAGCAGCCCCGACCAGGCACCTGGCCCCTGGGGTGTGGCCGACGCGCTAATGGCGCAGCTTGACGAGCAACCGGCGGGCGCGGCGCCTGACGACGACATCGCACTGGAGCGCCTGCTGTCTCGGGTAGCGCAGCTGACGGGCGCCCCCGCGCCCCGCCCCGAAGCCGAAGGCCGCGGCCAGCTGCTCGAACAGCTGCAGCACCTCGTGCTGGCTCGTTGCGCGACCCAGCGCATGCTGGTCGCGGTCGACGACCTGGACCGCGTGGACGAGCCATCGGCGGCGCTGCTCGCCATGTTGGCCGCCTCAGCCGATCGGGCGCAGCTGCTGATGGTCGCGGCGGCGGCTGCCGATCCCGGCCCCCTCACACCTGCTGCCCTGGCCCTGTTCGCCAAGTCCGCGCTGCCGCTGCGCTTGGAGCCGCTCGCAGCCCAGGAGACCCATGCGCTGTTGGCTTCGGTCTTCGAGGACGCACCCAACCTGCTGCTGCTGTCGAACCGGCTGCACCAGCACGCCGCGGGCAGCCCGCGCTCCTGCCTGGAACTGGCGGAGCATCTGGTGGAGCAGGGGCTGGTACGTTTCGAGCGGGGGCGCTGGGTGCTGCCTGAGCGACTCGACACGACCACCCTGCCCGCTTCGCACAGCGATGCGATTGTCGGACGCATCAAAGGCCTCGAGCACGGCGCCAGGGAGCTAGCGGAGGCACTGGCGTTGGCGCCCGACGTGCGCTTCACCCGGGATGAATGCCTGCTGCTGTTTCCGGGCAAGGGCAAAGCCGCCCTGATGCGCTCCATCGAGGTGCTGGTCACCGAACAGGTGCTGATCGCGGAAGGCGACTGCTACGGCATCGCACCCGCCGGTTGGGCACCTGTCCTCATTTGTCAGCTAGAGGTCGAGCGACGCGCGGCGCTGCATCGTCGACTGGCAGAAGTCTTCGACGCGCGTACAGATGGGGGCTTCCGAGCCTCACGCCATTTCATGCACGCCGGAGACGAGCAGCGGGCGCTTCACACCCTGGTCCAGTATTCCCGCGCCTCCTCGGTTCGGACGGCCACCCATCCGGAGGCCTACACGGAAGTGATCGCTTCCATGCCGCATGACTGGTGGGACTTCTTCTGCCGAGCCCTATCGCTCGCCGATCGGGAACAGACCTATTCGCCGCGAGAGGTCTTCTACCTCAGGAGCCGCCTATCTGGACTGGCCGCCCAAGGAGACTTCGAAGACTGGTCGCATCTGGTCCAGCTACTCGACCAGCTGGCGACCTGGGCTGGCCTGTCCGCTCACGCCGAACTCGAAGCGGAGCTCGATCCTGCGAAACGCCTACGACGAGCACTCAAGCTCGCCCAGCAAGCGTACGAGCGGACCCCGGAGCACGAGCGGGTGCTGTCCCCGGACGAGGCGCTTCGCGAGCTCGCCAAAGGGCTCATCGTAGCTGTCGGCGTCGTGGGACACTCGGGCAGTCTAGAGCTCGCCCGCAGTTTGCCGTCGATCGAGCCACTAGTTCCCCTGTCACCGGCGCTGGGTTCCGTCCACTTGTTGATGCGCGGTGTACGCGCCCGCGTTGGGGGTCGCCTGGCAGAGGCCCTTCGCTGCTACGAACCGCTGATCGCGCGGCTCTCCAGCCTTCCTGGCGGGCTGGCGCACTCGACCCACCTGACCGGGATGTGGCTTTCCCTGCAGTGCATCGTAGGCTTGACCGAGGCGACCATGGGGCTCGAGCGCGCCCTCGAGCGGGCCGCGGAAGTCGAGACGAACTCGCTGTACCGGCTCAACGCCGAACAGATCCGTCTGGTGTACCAGCTGTGGCGCTGCCAGCCGCACCAAGCGGACGAGTGCCGGCGACGGGTGGATGTGCTGAGCGTGCAGAGTTGGTCATCGGAGCGCGCCCGCGCTGCGCACCTCTGGCAGGTGCTGCACGCCCAAGCGCTCAGCGATGACCTCGGTGGGGTCGGCCGCAGCATCGACGCCTTGGCAGTGTACGCCAAGAGATTCCCCGCCTGGGCGTTTACCTGCCGGTACGCCCGAGCGGAGCAGCATCGCATCCGCGGAGAGCTTGGCCAGGCGCGACGCGCCTTCGAGGCCCTCCTGACAGACCGTGGCCCCGGCGAGCACCACGCGTGGGTGGCCTGCGCGCGCGGACTGCTGACGGTCTTGGATGCGATGGGTCGCCATCTGGAGGCGAGCGAGCGAGGCCGCACGCTGCTGCGCGGCGCACTGGCCGCCGACCTTGGATTTGAAACCAGCTACATCGCCCTGCCCCTGGCGGTGGCCGAGGCGCACCTGGGCGAGGAGGGCGCAGCAACCCGCGCCCACGAGCAGCTACGGCAGCTCGAGGACCTGAGGTGTGCGGGCCTGATGCTGGGCTTCGCGCATGAGATGCGCGCTCGCGTGGCGATGGCCCTAGGGGACGCGGAGGGCTTCGAGGCCTCAGCGAACCGCTGCGCGCGCGCGTACAACGCCGGCAAGCACCCCACCCTGACCACCAAGTTCAATCGACTCATGGAGGAAGGCGCGCTCGCCGGGGTGGCGCCGGCTGGCAAACAGCCATCGACCCAGGCCAAGCCGGCCAATGAGGACGCGCTGGGCGTCATGGCCGCCGCGCAACTCGGCGCCTGCGAAGGCCAGGACGAGATCACGCGGGTCGCGCTCGATCTCTTCCTGGAGCAGACCGCCGCCGATCGGGGTCACCTCTATCTGGTCTGGGATGGGGAGCCGCGATGGGCGGCCTCCAGCTCAGCAGAGGACGGCCAGCCGTCAAGGGAGCCGGATAGCGAGGCACACATCCTGCTCATCCACCAGGCGATCTCCGAACACGAAGGGCGCGCCAGCGGAATACTCGAGCCCGTGTCTGCGATCGCCACCGCCGACGAGGATGGTAGCGCTGGCTCGGGGGTGCACTGCACGTTGCTGGAGGCGGACCATGACGGAGAAGCTCGGGTGGTGGCGGCCGTGGTGATGGATGGGCGCAACGGCGGGCTGCTGAGCGCCTCCGATGGGTTGGTCGACGCGGTCGCCAGGGCACTTGCGGAGCTACCACCCCAACGCATCCACGACCGCTACCTGATCCAGGGCACCTTGGGGGAAGGCGGGATGGGCGCGATCTATCGCGCCCTGGACGAGGCAACGGGCCGACAAGTCGCGCTCAAGCAACTCAAGCGCGTGGAGGGCGGGCGTGGTGCCCGTCGAACCGCCCTGTTCCAGCGGGAGTATCAAAGCCTATCGGACCTGTCCCATCCGCGCATCATCCGGGTGTTCGACTATGGCGTGGACCAGGGACAGCCCTACTACACGATGGAGTTGCTCGACGGGCAGGACCTGCAGCAGCTCGCTCCGTTGCCCTGGCAAAGGGCGTGCGCGGTGCTGCGGGACGTGGCCAGTTCCCTGGCGATCGTACATTCCCGCGGCCTTGTGCATCGGGACGTCTCGGCGCGCAACGTGCGCTGCACCGCCGATGGTCGCGCAACCCTGCTGGACTTCGGCGCCTTGACCGGGATGGGCGTACCGCCCAACACCGTCGGCACGCCCAACTTCATGCCGCCGGAAGCGGCCTTCGGCCAGCCGCTCGACCAACGTTCGGATCTATTCTCCCTGGGCGCCCTCGGCTACTGGCTGCTCACCGGGCGGCTCGCCTATCGCGCCAGCCGCGTGCGAGACCTCAACGACGCCTGGCGCACGCGGCCCCGGTCGCCCTCCGCCGCCAACCCCGAGGTGCCGGCGGAGCTCGACGCTCTGGTGATGTCCATGCTGTCGCTCACCCCGGCCGGGCGTCCACGCTTCGCGGGCGAGGTAATCGAGCAACTGACCGCGATCGCGGGGCTCGAACCGATCGCAGACCTGCAGGCCGTGCACGCCTATCTGACCACGCCTCCGCTGGTGGGCCGCGACGAGGTGGTGGCGCAGATGCGCAAGCCCGTGCGGGCCGCGACGAACGGCCGCGGCAGCACCCTACTGCTGCGCGGGCCGGCAAGGACCGGTCGCAGCCGACTGCTCGTTGCCCTGGCGCTCGAAGCGAAGCTGGCAGGCGCCACGGTGCTCAGGGTCGACGCCCGAAACGGTGGTGAGGCCTACGCGGTGGCCGAAGAGCTGGTTCGTCAGCTAGACGTCGCCCACGGCAGCCCGGATGCACCCGCCGGTCAAGGGAGCCCACTCGATCGCCTGTTGATCCGCTTCGGAGATCTTGGCAAGTGCGAGGCGGACGACGTGCGTGCGCCGCTGCTCTCGGCCCTCCGGCGGGTGTTGCTCGGGGCCACCACCGGTCGCGCCCTGGTGCTGGCGGTCGACGACCTCGACCGCATCGACGAGCCCTCGGTCGCGCTGCTGGGCACGCTCGCTGCGGAGGTCACCGACCGGAGACTGTTGATCGCCGCGACCCTCGCCCCCCGGGCCGACGTCCGGGGGTTGCCCGCCCTCGAGCTGTTCCGGCGAACCGCCAAGACGATCGACCTGGCACCCCTGGCGGCCGAAGAAACCGAAGAGCTGGTGCGGGGCATGTTCGGGGACGTCGCCAACGTCAAGCTGGTGGCCGACCATGCCCACCGTGGCACCCGCGGGTGCCCCGGTCTGGTGGTGGAATTCGCCCAACGCCTGGTCGACGGGGGGCTGGCGCGCTACGACGCCGGCAACTGGCTGCTGCCCGCCAAGGGGGACCTGGCAGCGGTCCCCCTGTCACCGGAAGCGACCCAGCGGGCGCGCCTCGAGCGGTTGCCCCCGTCTACCCTGCAACTGCTGAGAATCCTCGCCCTGTGCCCCGACCAGGCCCTGACGCCCCGGGAATGCGAGGCCTTGGTTCCGGAGGTCGACGCGGATACCTGGGAGCAGCGGCTCGAGGACCTGTGCGACTGGCAGATTCTCGCCAGCGGCCCCGCAGGGTACAGGCCCTCCGATCGAGGCTTCGTCGAACTCGTGGCGCCTCCCGACGGGCATGAGCACGTGCGCGCGGTCCATCTGCAGCTGGCGGACGTGTTCGCCGCGCGTGAGCACGGAGACGTCCTGGCGACCCGCCATCTGCTACTCGCGGGCGAGCGCGCACGAGCGGTGGAGGTCCTGTCGAAGTTTGCGCCACGATGGCAGTATGTGATCGACCGGGCCCCCGAGGCGTACAACGCGATGCTTCGAGCGTTGCCAGGCGACTGGCTCGAGACATTTGGTCGAGCGCTCGCCGCCTGTCGCGAACTGGGCTGCCCACACAGCACACGCCATTCCCTGTTGCTGGGCGCCTCGCTGCCAGCTGGTTTCTTCAGCACCAACCGCGGTGCGGTCATCGGCGAACTGTGCAGCGACCTCAAACGACTGGCGGGCCTGTCGGACTATGAACAGCTGGATCCCTCACTGCCTGCTCACGAGCGCCGACAGCGCGCTGTGCGGACAGCGCAACTTCGACATGACAACTGCGATGAACACGACTGTGTGCTAGCGCCCGGCCCCGCGCTCGCAGTCCTGGCTCACACGATCTCCAATGGCTTGGGCGTGGTCGCGGCCTCCCTCGACTACGATACCTGGGAGCTGCTTCCGGATGTGACGCCCTTCGCCGCGCTTTCGCCAGCGCTCGCGTTCATTCGCAGCCTGGCCCTTGGCGTCGGTGCACGAATCGGCGGTCGCAACGACGAGGCTCGCCAACACTACGAAGAGATCCTGAGCCTGCTGTCAACACCGGACAGCGCCCCGGTTCCCAACGCCACCAGCTCTCGCGAAGCCATCACGCGCGGCCTCGGGCTACTGGAGGCCTCGATGGGCCTCGATATGGCGCTTGGGCGAGCGGCAGCCATCGAGGCCTCACCCCGGCAACGCGAAAACGCCCTGCGGATTCGCATGCTCCATCACCTCTTTCAGGGCGAGTCGGAGGAGGCAGACGCCCTTGAACGCCAGGCGGAGGTACTGATGGTTCAGACCAGCCCACTGCAGCTGATCGGGGCGACGCACCTACCGGAGCAACTGGTGGCCCACGTACTTTCCGCTGACCTCGCAGGAGTCCGCGGAACACTCGCTGACTTCGAGCACCAAGCGACCAGCGGGCAGGCCTGGGGCGTCCTGCTCGAGTACGCCCATGCCGAGCATGCGCGCATGCGCGGGGACCTGGACGGGGCGCTCCAGAAGCTCACCGACGTGCTGCAGGTCGCCCGGGCCGGCCGCCACCTCATCTGGGCCTCAGCCGCGGGAGCGCTGGTCACGACCCTGTTGC
>JAPPOR010000879.1 GCA_028817905.1 Myxococcales bacterium | reverse complement strand
GTTCCGGAGTCGCCTGAGTGCTCCTCCTCTTGCGGGGGCGACGGACCTTGCCGATCGCGACCGTCACCTGGTCGGGGGGACGTGGGCCTTCGCGGATCCCGACCGTGCGAGCGGCCGCCATCCGGCCGCTCGGCTGCGGCGTTCAACCCCGCATCCACCGGCTCACGGTCCAGCTCGCTGTCTGAAGTATGGCAGGCGGATAGCGGCAAGCATGGGGCGAGTAGCGCGAGGACCAATGGGCGCCCGAGCCCGGACAATCCCCACGCTTTGCGGCGGCTCGCTGTATTCGCGAGGGAGGCGAACGCGCTGTGAAGTCGAAGTTCAGGCGGGGCGCCGCGTAGTTGGTGAGATATCCGGGCTAGCTCCCTGCGCGCTTCCATCGAGCTCACCCCAGCCTCTCCCACCGCCGCCAAGGGACGGGTCAGACGGTCGCCAACTACGGCGACCATGGTAGTCACTATTCCGGATCTTGCCGTTCCGGACGAGGGCCGAGCGAGGGTCATTTGTGTCCCTCAACGGTTGCCACGTTCGATCGGGTGGCAGTCCTTGCGAGTACCCAACAAGGTCGGCTTCCTGCCTGGTACGACTTGGTCACATCCGACGTGCGCCTCGCTAGTCCCTCGACCACACAGCGCTTTCACAGCCCCAGGCCGGCCGGCCGTACAGTCTTTGGCGCGTCGCGCGTAAAAGCTTGTTGGCGGCGTGGCCGGGCGCGTACGGTGCCACCGATGTTCGCCCCAAGCTATCCGATCACCATGCAGCCTCTGCGAAAGCCACAGGTGGCGGCGACCGCAGCGATGCTAGCCCAAGCTTTCGACGACGATCCTGCCTATCGGTACCTGTTTTCCTCGCCGGCTAGCCGGCAGAAGAGACTGTCGGATTTCTTCGAGCGAAACCTGCGTTCGCACTTGCCGTTCGAATGCACCCAGGTCGCGGTGGACGCCGGTGGTGCGGTGCTCGGAACGGTGACCGTACGTCCCTTGGGAGGCATCCGCGTTGCCGCAACCACCATGTTGTGGGAGCTCCTGCCTTTCTTGACCCGGCATGGGCTTGGGCCGGTGCGCCGGATGTTCTGGCTCAAGCGCACCTACGACGAGCTCGAGGCCCGTGCCGCGCAGCATTCGCTACACCGCCACGTTCACATGATGGCGATCATACCGGCCGGCCAGGGAACAGGTATCGGGAGCGCATTGCTCGGAGATGCCTTGATGCACGCGCGCAAGAGCGACCCGCAGACAGGATCCCCCCCAGCACCCACGGTAGTCACCACGCACTTTAAGCGAAACCTGGGGTTCTATCAGCGGGCGGGCTTCGAGGTCATTGCAGAGGATCGCCTGGCCCCGCCAGGCGGCGATCCATACACCGTGTGGTCGATGCGAACGACCACGCCGGGTTAGCGAGTTCTCATCCAGGCAAGGGCACGCACCCATTCCTGGATGCACTGGCTAACGAGGATCGGGTCAGCGCGGTGGCTCACAAGGTGGGTCGGCGACGAAGCTGCGCTGGGGAGGGTCGAAAATCGGCAAACTCGAAGAGGCGTTGTGCCGAATCGTACTGAAATAAGTAGGCCCAAATCACCAACCAGGCTGGGTGGCAGGCTTCATCCGTGGCGGTCGCACGTGCGTCCGCGGCATGCAGGAAGGATAGAAACCCCTCCCACGTCAGTCCCAGTTCCTCGGCGATGGGTGCGATCTCGGGGAACTCCGTTTCAAGGTCGTCCGGGCCGGCGGGCTCTGGAGCGATGCCCGCCCAGTGAAACGCTTCCTGCGCCCGGCCTGCGTTCAATAACGCATCCAACTTTTCGAGCTCGTTTGCGCGGAGGTCTCCGAGGGCGCTGAGCAGGTCTTCGACGTCGCTTGCTCGTACCCCGGCTCGATGTGCGGTGATGGCCAAACTTACCATCCCCTCCAACTCCAGGTACCAACCCTCGAATGGGGGCGTGCCGGTACTTGCGGCCGGATGGCGGAATGATTTAGGGCATCCCGGTCGCCGACCCTCGGCGCAGGCCCTCTCAAACAGCTCGCGAGCCTTCTCGAGCCGAGCTTGCGAGGTCGTCCTTCCGCGCTTGCGTTGTGCTCCGGCCGCCAACCTCTCCACGAGCCGCAGCCGCATTTCGCGGTCCACCTTGACCATCCTACGTCCCAATCTCCCGAAGCGAGAGAATATCGCGGTGCACCCCGGCTTCAAACTTTCCTGCCTTGCGGTGGGTTCCCCGACCGCGCAGAGAGACCAGGCCGCTCTTGATCGGAACGAACGCTGTCGAGCATCACAGGCCGTATGAGCCGACGCTGGGATGGCTTTCTAGGCAGGTCGGGTCGTCTGTCCGCCCTCCGAGGCCAACCCCTTTTCAGTGGCCCCCGACGGGTGCCATGGTTGGGTGCCTAGCCCGGATTGTTCATGAACTCTGCATCGGCTCGCTTGTTCTTCGACTTCACACGGCTTTCGCCGCCCTAGCAAATACGGAGAGTATTCCCGTCGGTCGCCAAAAAGCCGTGTGAAGCCTACTCCCTGCGCGATCCGACGCAGAGTTCATGGATAATCCGGGCTACTCTGCAGGCACCGTGCGATGGCCGAGCTACGTATAGCGTTTCTTGGGTGCGTGATGATGAGCTGGTGCGTCTCCGCGTCAGTGGGCGTCGCGCAAGCCGGCCAGGCTTCGGGGACCGAGTCCGCAACGCGCGCGCGCTTGAGCGGGGCACTGCCGCGCATTCCGGAGGCGCGCCAGGCGTTGCTCCTGAGTCCCTTGGCACCGCTTGTCGGCGTTCTGGTTGCAGAAGTCTCGGACGACGTGGATGCGGCCCTCAGCGTCAGTCTGCGATACCACCGCACGCTGGTCCCCCACCTGGCCTTGTCGATCATGCCAGTCCTGGGCGTCGCGCGAGTACTGTCGCTCAAGTTCGGCTCCGCGGGCGTGAAGGTTGGAGCGCGTTTGTCCCCCACGCCAGCGGCGCTGGTCGGGTGGTACGCCACCCCGCTCGTCGTGCTCGGACGGATCTGGGCATCGCAGGGCGCAACTTCCCTCACGTCTGCCGGTCTGCTGGGGCTGGGGCTCGAGGCGGGCTATGCCTGGCGTTGGGAGTTGCTGATGCTGGAAGCCAGCGGTGGCCTTCAGTACTCCGGCTACTTCGACCACAGCGCGTTCGACGGCAGCGCCATTGCGGGTGCGGGCCTGAAGCCGCTGCTGAATCTGAGTCTCGGCCATGCCTGGTAGGGGGCGATACGCAGCCTTGCGGCCCGCTTGCTTCTTCGTCGTGTGCCACTGCGTGGTGCCGCTCGGCTGCAAGAGCATCGTCGCCGATGACGACGGCCCCCTGCCCACCGGGCTCTCGTGCGATCCACAGGGTGCCAGTGCCATCGACCCTTGGACGGGGGGGATTTCGTACGACCGGGTGGATATGCCGTGCCTGGGCCTCAATATGGACCCGACGCACTTCCAAGAGCTGTCGCGCAGCCACCGGTTTGGAACGGGGGATCCGTTCCGGCAACTGCTCGGCATAATTACGCGTGACTGCACCACCGGCTTTCCATCGGCCTTTCGTTGGTACGAGGCCGAGCTTGAGGTCGGTGACCAGCGGCTGCCCAGGGTTGGCGTGAGGAAGAAAGGCTTCTTGGGTTCGGTCACGGGCCACGGCATGCTCAAACCCTCACTCAAGCTCAAGATCGACAAGTTTATTGGCGGACGTACCTTGGGCGACGACGAGCGGGTGACGCTCAACAACAGTGTTCAGGACCCGACTGGTGTCCGCACCTGTCTTGCCTATGACCTGTTTGCCAAGGCGGGCTATCCCGCTCCCCGCTGCAACCTAGTCTCCCTGATGGTGAACGGCGAACCTCAGGGTCTGTATGTTCATCTCGAGCCCATCAAGAGGCGCTTCCTGCGCCGCAACTTTGCCAGCGACAACGGGGACCTATACGAAGGGACGCTCGTGGATCTCACCCCCGCGTTTCTTGATGATAGGGCAATGACCGGTGGTCTGGGCCGATGGGAGGCTAAGACGGCCGACACCGATCGGAACGGAGGACCACTGCGCGCGCTCGTACGTGCCCTGCAGGCGCCTGACGAGGGGCTGGTCGAGGCGCTTGAGCCACTGCTGGATCTGGACCGCTTCATCGCGTTCTGGGCACTGGAATGGCTGATTGGGCACGCTGATGGTTACGCCTCAAACCACAACAATTTCTTCATCTACTTCGACCCGTCGGACGATGGCCGGGCGACCTTCTTGCCGTGGGGGATCGACGACGTACTGGGGGGGGACAACGAACATGACGGCCTGCCACATAGCTACATGTTCGCTGAGTTGCCCCGGCGGCTGTCGCACAACCCGGAGCTCGTGCGGCGCTTAGAGCGCCAGATGGGCCGGCTGCTCGATACTATCTGGGTAGAGGAGGAAATCCTTGCCAGCGTAGACACCTACGCGGAGCAGGTTCAGCGCGCTGTGCAGGATCCCGAGTATGCGAAGGAGTTGGACGCGCTGAAATCCTGGATCCTTCGCAGACGCGACCAGTTGTCCGGATACCTAGCGACGGGGCTACCGCGTGGTGCGGCGGAGCCACCGACCTGCTTTACTGTCGGCCTCGGCTCCGGTCTAGGCGCTGTCCAGGACGTGGCGGACGGGGTCGGTACGTTCACCTTCGCGTTCTAGCCCGGATTATTCATGAACGCTGCATCGCCTCGCTTGTTCTTCGACTTCACACGGCTTTCGCCGCCCTAGCCAATACGGAGAGTATTCCCGTCGGTCGCCGAAAAGCCGTGTGAAGCCGAATCCCTGCGCGATCCGACGCAGCGTTCATGAATAATCCGGGCTAGCCGGTATGTGAACCGAAAGTGGGGCCGCTCACTCGGCCGGCTGCTCGACACGGGCGGACGGCAACAGATCCGCGTGGCGCATCCAGCGGGTGCCGATCGTGGCGGCAATGGCGCTCGCGCATGCGCTGCCCCCGAACAGACCCGGAAGTCCAAACCATTGACTACCCACAAGGCACCCAAGCGGAAGCAACAGCACGCTGTACATAGCGGAGAGCTTGGTCGCCAGCGGTGGGTGGCCGGCGGCGTTGAAGCAGCTCATGGTCGTGATGTTCAGACCCGCTCCGATGTAGCTGATCGGTGCGAATATCAGTGCAAGCTGGACGATCTCCGCGACAGAACCCTGTTGGGTGAACATACCCGCGAGCGGCGCGGCCACTACGTTGAGGAGGCCACCGATGAGCACGGCCCAGAGCACCATTGAGCGACGTGCGAGTTGCAGCGCTTCGGCGGCCCGCGGACGGTTTCCGGCGCCTGCGAGGTGCCCCACCAGGGGCATGGCGCCGGCGCCGGTGGCGACTGGCACGATGACAACCAACAGGTCGATGCGCTGCACAATGCCCAGCCCCGCGAGGGCAGTGGGTCCAAAACCCGTCGCCAGGGCCGTCACGACGCTTGCGCCGACCGGTCCCAGCGCCTGTGCCAGCATCGCTGGGCCCCCGATCGCGGCGACCTCGCGTACCACGGTCCGCGTCCGGAGCCCGCGGGGGGCGCCGCGGGCGGCACCCTTCATCGTCCGCCGCATCAACACCGACGCGTAGACCATCGACACAACGTACGCCGCCACAGTCGAGATCGACGCGCCCGCCATGCCGTAGGCCGGGATCGGGCCGTAGCCGAACATGAACACCGGGTCGAGTCCCGCGTTGAGTACCGATGCCAGGGTCATCACGGTGGCCGATGACCGTGTCTCGCCGAAGCCGCGCATGCAGGCTGTCAGCGACATCGGCACCGACAACAACACCATCGACAGGAGAAACGGGAGATAGTAGGCGGTCGCCAGCTTGGCGATCGATTCACTGGTCGCGTGGTGGAACGCTGGCGGGCCCACGATGGCGCCCAAAGCTGCCAGGAACATCGCAAGCGCCACCGCCATACGCACTGCGACGGATACGCGCAGTCGGTCCTGGGGGCCAAGGCCACCGCCTCGCTGTCCGCGAGCACGCGCCACGCTGGCGGTGATGCCGTTGGCCAGCCCGAACATCAGTGCCTGGAGCACCATCACGGCCGGGTAGCACAACCCGAAGGCGGCCAGTGCCTCGGTGCCGAGCATGCCGATGAAGAAGGCGTCGACGACGCCGACCAGGGCGATCATGACCATTCCCATGAACATCGGCACGACCAGTCGCACAAGGCTCGGCCCGAGCGGGGCTTGTGCAAGGTTTTCAGAAGTTCCTTGTGTCACCGTAGTGGCCCCGCTCCGTGTGCCATCCCAAGAGCAGCCGTGTTCCCGTAGGGGCCGCCCTTTGGCGCGTCAACGTGCGCGGTACCCATGCTCACCATCATACCGTAGTTCCCATGTTCGCCCGGGGCCGTTTCACTGGCGGGAGGCCGGGGGCAAGCGCGTCGCGCGTCCGGTGGCGGGGCTATTCCGCCGGCTGGCGCACCGATGGCTGCTGGCGGAGGCATTCGCGACGCGCGGGGCTAGCCCGGTACCTACAATCCATGCTCTTCGGGTAGCAGTAGGCGGCCGTCTCACGACGGCTGTGGAAAGCGCCGAGGTAGGTGTCACGCGCTAGCGGTTGCACCCGAAGAAGCAGTTGCGGTTCAACGCATCCAGGCATTCAGGCTCTGTCTGGCACGCACCGCAGTTCCGCCATGCCCACTGACAGACCGCCACACATGCGTCTTGGGCTTGGCGGCAGCGTATGTCGTCGAGCGCCTCGAGCGCGCTGGTGATATTGGTGGGGCTGGCGCCGCCCGACATGGCCCGCGCAACCCGCAATAGCGCCTCCGATTGTCGTACTTCCGGATTGAGGCGGGCGAGCTCGGCGAGCCGGTTCCAAAGGGTCTCGTCATCGCCGTCATCGAGCGGATTCTGCAGGTTACCTCCGTCCAGGTGTCGAGGGATGGCTGCATCATCCTCGTGCGGGGCGGCATCGGGGCCTGGGTCCAGCGCGGACCCGTCCATACCCCCGTCAGCGCCCGACATGTTCGACTCGTCGGGGGTGCCCGCGTCCATTTCGGGTTGCTGCGCCAGGGCGGCGTCCTGCGTTCGGGCCGGTTCGCGGGACTCCTTGGGCTCATCGGGACCGTCCTTGCCCACTGGCTCGGGATCCTCGTCGCTTACACTGGTCTGTCTCTCCGTGGCCCCGTCCGCGGATGCATCGGGCTCGTCGGGTCCACTCGAGGGCATGTGCGTCAAGTCTTGGTCATGGGTCGCCGACCCTGAGGATGATGTCGGCCTAGTATCAAGTGAGCAACCTTGTGTCGTGAAGAAGGCTGAGACGCTGCACAACACCAGCCAGGAACGATCACGTGGCCCACCGATCGAACGACCTTGTACTCTAAGCATTTGCCCCTCACGACCTGCTCTGCCTATTCCTGTCAAACCCCGCAGACCCTCTAGCACCGATGCCGGCTCGACGTCATGGGTACGGCGCTCCAAAGTGCGCAAGTCTGTCGCTCGTGCCAGGCGGTCCATTGCGTCGAGGTGTCCGGGCGAGTTGCGTCATAGCGACCCATCGGTGGCCTCCATATCGGCCACTTGGCGCCAGAAGCTCCCCGAGTTGAACTCGCAGCTGCGTTGGAAGCCGCCGCGGCTGGCTGTGGGGGGCCTCCGCTTCCTTGACCCGGGTCTACAGAAAGGTCGCTGCGGCAATTCGCTTTCGGGCTCACACAAAGTCCGAATGCGTTGGCTAGCTAGTAGCTAGTACGACTTGGTCACATCCATCACGACGGACCAAGTTACTAGCTGGGACCCCTTGGCTGCGATCGGGGAAGGGGACCGTGCCCCTTCGAGGATGGGATCTCCTAGCCGATCGGTTGGATCACCTCGGTTTGCCACTGCGATGGGTCGGGCACCTCGCCGGGATCGGTGAGGTAGACCTCCCAGGGATCTCCTCCAGCCTGCAAGCCGTTGGATGACAGCCATTCTTCGATGGCTGTGTGTGCCTCGTGCAGCCGATCATAGGGGCCCACGTGGATGGTCGAGGCAACCGGTCCGCCCGCAAGCGAACCTGCCCGCACCTCGCCGTCCCCTTCAATGGCAGCGGCCACCGCCATGCCCGCCTCCAGGGTCACCCCGCCTGGGGTGAAGTCCCGGTAGCGACACAGGGGCGGGCCCGCAAGTGCAATGCCCCGCTGCATGGCGAAGCCGAAGACCGCCGGCAGTAGCTCGCCAAGCCCGGCCGCGATCTGATCTTGCGTGACTCGCTTGCGCATGAAGAGGATGGGCGTTTCGTTCAAGGCCTTCTTTTCAATCGTGTAGCTCATGGTGACTCCTGACCGGGCTCGGTGATCACGGCACACGCCGTACAGCCCTATACAGGGCGCGTGCTGGGAGACGAGTTTCCCGTGGATGGCTGCAAGCGCCGCCTTCCCCTGCGCACCGTTCAGGCCGCGACGCCGGTATGCGATCGGGCTCCGGCCGAAGTGTCTGCGAAAGGCACGGCTGAAGCCCTCGTGGCTGCGGAATCCGCTGTCGAGGGCGATTTCCAACACCGTTCGCCGATCCAACACCAACGCGGCCGCCGCCCGTTGCAGGGCTACCCGCGAAGCGACGCGCTTGGCGCTCTCCCCAAGGGTATGCGCGAAGATCCGCTGCAGGTGCGTGGGCGACAGTCCGACGCGACCGGCGAGCACCTGGAGCCTGGCCTCGTGGCCGGCTCGGCTCTGGATATGCGCGACCAGCGACAGCAGCTCTTGGGTTCGGGATGGCAACGCGGCCAAGCTAGCACGCAGGCCAAGCCGTAGCTTGACCGTTGTTGCGATCGCCCCGGAATTGAGCCCCTGGCCTGCGCCTAGAATCCTTGACACAGAAGCCAAATAGAGAATGGTGAGCTTCCCAAACTTGACCCATCCGTAGACGGGATCGCCCGTCAAGGATTCTGGTGCCTGCGCTTGCGTTCCAGTTCTTGTTGCGGCCCGGTCACGCCACGGTCCGCGAGCCATTGGGTGATGGCAGCGCTGCTTTCGGGTTGGAGTTCGTGCCAGTGGTGTCCGGGCCCCGTCACCGCCGTGGCGTGCTCGAGGTTGATGCGCCCGAGGGGGCGCTGGTCGGCATAGACCTCGAGGGTAGGGCCGCCCACGCACAAGTGGAGCCAGGGTTCCGTCTCGTAAAACCGGAAGTGGCCGGCGAGATCCGCAATGGCTTGTGGGTCGCGCTCTTCGTACGATACGGAGCGCCCGAGACCCATGTCGACGACGCGCAGCAAGGTCGCACGGCCGAATGCATACTGTATCGCTTCCAGATGGCTCGTGACGAGAACAGCATGGGGGTGGGTGGCTCGAAATGAGGTCGCCGCATCACGGGCCACGGAGGCGTGCAATACCTCAAGCGATGCGAGCGGGCCCGCCGGCAATCGTGCTCGTGGCCCAGTCGCATCGACGTGGGTGAGGTCGTTCAAGTGTCCGAGGGGCGAAAGGTCCTGGACCTCGGTGCGTGCAATATCGAGATGTCGCAGGGCCCGGAGATCGGTGACGAAGCGGAGGTTGGACAAGGGGCCGTCCTTAGGCAAAGACTCCGAAAGCGTCAGTGACCTCAGTCGCGTCAGACGTGCCAGGGACACCGGATGCTGAAAGCCCGGGGCTTCCACGGCGAGCAGGCGCAGGTCCTGCATGGATCCAAGCATGCTTGCGTCCAGTTTGTCCTGCGCCTTCACATCGAGCCATTGGAGCTGGGTGAGGCCAGTGATGGAGGACAGGTCGCGGTAGCCGTCTCCATCGAGTGCCAGGCAGCGGAGGCTCGGAGGCAGCGGGGGCAAGGGC
>JAPPOR010000670.1 GCA_028817905.1 Myxococcales bacterium | reverse complement strand
GCACGTGATGATCGTGCAAGTGATCGGCTTCGCAGGGCTTTCGGTGAAGGAGGGCATACTCGCTGTATTTTCGACTGAAGCGAAAGCCCTGCGGAGTCGAGCAGTTGTGCGAGGGCGCGTGATTTGGTGATGGATGCGGGCTAGAACTCCTCGACCAGCGGTGGCGGCATAAGCTCGTCCGCAAGTGGCGTGGGCTCCGGCGGGTGATCCTGCGATTCGGGCAGAACCGCCGTGGGTTTCCGGGGGGGCTTGCGGCGTTTCGCCGGGCTGCGCGCCGAGCTTGCGGCGCGGGGCCGCTCGCTCGTCCTGGGACGCGGCGGCCGGCTTGCCGCGCTTACGCGAGCGCCGCTTTGGTCACCGCGGCCTGCCCCCGTCGGCCCATTCATCGCACCGACGTCCTCTTGCGTCGAGGGTGGTGGTACGGGTGGAGTCGACGCGCGGGGAGGCATGGGGTCCGCGTTCGCGCTCACGGCAACACGACCGCCACTTGCCCGCTCCGCGACGGGCCGGGCAACCAGTCTCACAGGCGATAGGGAGACGCCGGCTCTTGGATCCGGGCTTGCCGGCGCGTCTCGCGACAGCGCCCAGGCCAGCATTGCAAGGGTGGTGCTCGTTGCGATCCCTGCAAGGGCCCAAGCACGCCGATGCGACGTTACAACGCTGGGCTGCCTAGTAGGGTCGGCTCGCTGGCCGCTTCGCACGGCGGTGGGAAGCGTGTCCACGTGCGTCGCGCCGGCGTCTGGTGTGAAAGAGGCGGGCGCACCTTCCGTTTGGACCTCCCGCAAGGCGCGCCCCAATGCCTGGACGGAGGCAAAGCGTCCCTCTGGGCGTTTCTCCATCGCCTGGGCAACTGCCTGACACAGGGGACGTGGTAGCTCAGGACGATGGGAATCCAGCGGTCTTGGCGTCTCCGTGGTGATACGAAGGACCAGCTCGGGATAGTTCGCAGCGCGAAAGGGCGGTTCGCCCGCGAGCATTTCGTACAAGATCACACCGATGGCGTAGACGTCGACGCGCGCGTCCAGGACACGCTCGCCGGCCAGCCGCTCCGGAGCCATGTAGACGGGCGTGCCGACGACGTGATCGCTTCGCGTTTGTAGTTCCGTGGCGCTCGGCTCCATCAGACGGGCGATGCCAAAGTCGAGGATCTTCGACAGGCGCTCGGACCGCTGCTCCCGTAGCAGAAAGATGTTCCTGGGCTTCAGGTCGCGATGGAGCACTCCGTGCGCATGGGCGGCACCCACGGCATCGCAGAGCTCAAGACCGAGCCGGATGGCAAAGTCGGGCTCCACCGGTCCATCGCGCTCGATCCGTTCGGCAAGCTCCTCACCCTCCAAGCACTCCATCACGACGAACGCGATTCCGGACTCATATACAAGGTCGAAGACCTGCACGATCCCGGGGTGTTCAATGGCGGCAGCGGCCCGGGCCTCACGTACCAGGCGATCGGCGCTCCGGTCATCCGAACACCGCTCGGGCGCGGCGGTCTTGATCGCCACCCGCCGCCCGAGACCCACATGCACGCCCTCGTACACGGCGCCCATGCCGCCACGCCCGATCAACCGACCGACCCTGTAGCGGTCGCCAACGACGGTCCCCTGCGCGATGGCAACGCCGCTTCCCAAGTCCATTTGCATCGTCTACTCGATAACAGTGCCGCGGTCGACGAACTCGACGACGCGTGCTCGGTCAGCCGCCCGCTCCCAACACGTGTCTAGCAAGACCAGCACTGGGAGGCTCGTGTTGAGAGGTGCTCCGGCCCGGTTGTTTCTGTTCGACGTAGCGATAGATACATGGCTGCTCTTGGACGCTCGTAGTCACCCGGGCCTGGGGCCTGATCCCACGTCCGGCTTGGCCCGCAACTACACCGAACCGAGTTGGGAACAGCCAATCATCCGGGCGCGGGACAAGCAGCCCTGGCTTTCGCAATGAGCCGCGACTCGCTACGTGTCGGACAGGGTTTCGCGGTAGCACTCTGGATCGATCCCCAACCGATGTGCCCAGCGGTAGACCTGCCGGCGTTCCTTCCCGAAGAACGAAGCCGCCCGCGCCACGTTGCCATCGTAGTGCGCCAGCACCGCCTCCAGCTGCGGCCTTGTGGGAGCCGCGCCGCGTGGGATCTCCAGCAGCGGTGGTGCCGTGACGCATCGGGTCGTCGAGCGGGCAGCGACCTGTGAACGGAGCTCGTGGTCCAGATCCCCCAGTCCCAGGGACACCACCTGTTCCTCGGGATGCGCGTCGCACACCCTCCGAACCAGCAGCTCCAGCTCCCGTACGTTGTAGGACCACGGGTGGCACAGCAAGGACTCCATCGCATCCGGCTCGACCATCAGCGTCTTGCCCAGCTGCGAACCGAAATGCGCCACTAGCAGGGGAATGTCCTCCCGGCGCTCCCGCAACGCAGGCACCTCGATCACCGACCCGAGCAGTCGTGCATACAGATCGCCTCGGAACTCGCCGCGCGCGACGGCGTCCGCAAGGGACACATTGGTGGCAGCGATCACCCGCACGTCCGCGCGCCGCACCGCCGTTTGTCCGACCGGGCGCACCTCCCCTGTGGCAAGGACGCGCAGGAGTTTCCCTTGGGCCGAAAAGGGCATGTCGCCGATTTCGTCGAGTAGCAGCGTTCCCCGCTCGGCCTCACCGAACAGCCCGCGACTCGCCTCGCCCGCTCCTGTGAACGCGCCGCGCGCATGCCCGAACAGCTCGCTTTCTACCAGCGCATGCGGAAGCGCCGCACAGTTGACAGCGACGAACGGACCACCGTGTTGGCTTTGCTCGTGCACTGCACGCGCCACACCTTCCTTCCCGACCCCGGTCGGTCCCTGCACCAACACGGGCACGTCGGTGCGCGCCGCAGCAGCGATCGCGCCACGCACGGCAAGCATCCTGTGCCCTTCACCCACAAGGCCGCTCGCTCTCGGGGGCAGCGCGCCCACCAGGAGGCGGCAATCGGCGACGCTCAGGCTTTGGTACAGCAGTAGGTGGCCCCCGATGCGGATCACATCGCCCGGCTTCAATGGGCATGCCGCAGTGCGGCTTCCATTGACGAACGTTCCATTGCGGCTACCGAGGTCGCGCACCGTGTAGCCGCTGCTCTCTGAGGCCAGCACCGCATGCGCTCGGGAGACCTGGGTGTCCTGCAATGGAAAGCAATCGCGCCCGTCGATGCGCCCCAGACGCAAGGCGCGTTCTGCCGACAACACACCGCGACTCGCTACGTGTCGGACAGGGTTTCGCGGTAGCACTCTGGATCGATCCCCAACCGATGTGCCCAGCGGTAGACCTGCCGGCGTTCCTTCCCGAAGAACGAAGCCGCCCGCGCCACGTTGCCATCGTAGTGCGCCAGCACCGCCTCCAGCTGCGGCCTTGTGGGAGCCGCGCCGCGTGGGATCTCCAGCAGCGGTGGTGCCGTGACGCATCGGGTCGTCGAGCGGGCAGCGACCTGTGAACGGAGCTCGTGGTCCAGATCCCCCAGTCCCAGGGACACCACCTGTTCCTCGGGATGCGCGTCGCACACCCTCCGAACCAGCAGCTCCAGCTCCCGTACGTTGTAGGACCACGGGTGGCACAGCAAGGACTCCATCGCATCCGGCTCGACCATCAGCGTCTTGCCCAGCTGCGAACCGAAATGCGCCACTAGCAGGGGAATGTCCTCCCGGCGCTCCCGCAACGCAGGCACCTCGATCACCGACCCGAGCAGTCGTGCATACAGATCGCCTCGGAACTCGCCGCGCGCGACGGCGTCCGCAAGGGACACATTGGTGGCAGCGATCACCCGCACGTCCGCGCGCCGCACCGCCGTTTGTCCGACCGGGCGCACCTCCCCTGTGGCAAGGACGCGCAGGAGTTTCCCTTGGGCCGAAAAGGGCATGTCGCCGATTTCGTCGAGTAGCAGCGTTCCCCGCTCGGCCTCACCGAACAGCCCGCGACTCGCCTCGCCCGCTCCTGTGAACGCGCCGCGCGCATGCCCGAACAGCTCGCTTTCTACCAGCGCATGCGGAAGCGCCGCACAGTTGACAGCGACGAACGGACCACCGTGTTGGCTTTGCTCGTGCACTGCACGCGCCACACCTTCCTTCCCGACCCCGGTCGGTCCCTGCACCAACACGGGCACGTCGGTGCGCGCCGCAGCAGCGATCGCGCCACGCACGGCAAGCATCCTGTGCCCTTCACCCACAAGGCCGCTCGCTCTCGGGGGCAGCGCGCCCACCAGGAGGCGGCAATCGGCGACGCTCAGGCTTTGGTACAGCAGTAGGTGGCCCCCGATGCGGATCACATCGCCCGGCTTCAATGGGCATGCCGCAGTGCGGCTTCCATTGACGAACGTTCCATTGCGGCTACCGAGGTCGCGCACCGTGTAGCCGCTGCTCTCTGAGGCCAGCACCGCATGCGCTCGGGAGACCTGGGTGTCCTGCAATGGAAAGCAATCGCGCCCGTCGATGCGCCCCAGACGCAAGGCGCGTTCTGCCGACAACACACGGAGCTGGCCCAACGATGGCTTGTGGGGCGCGTCCACGATCAGCACCCGATGGGCGAGACCGGTGTCCGCCAGCGGGTGCGGCGTGGTCTCCGTGGTCTGGCTCACGGCTAGCAACGTATCACACCGGGCATCAAAGTCCCGCGGTCTGTTGGGACGCTCTGATTACAGTCGTAGGCGCACTCGCCTGCTATTTGTAAACATGGACAGCCCCGTTGTCCGGGGTTTGGTGGTTGACCCGCTTGCTGTCCACACGTTGGGAGCCGCTGGCTTCCAGGGCTGCTCGCACGACCAGACGGCGACCGTCCAATGCGACTGCTTTTCCCACGTACCGGGACAACGCCCTCTCCACGGTGGGACCGCCCGTCGGGCGCCCCGGGACGCTTGCGTGCTCACTTGGACCCACGCACGTAAGGGGTTGAAACCCATGGTGTTCTCCAGGCGGGTGGAGCGGCACGAGGGTTGCTTCACGGGAGGCTTGCTGACACGGGCCTCCGCTCGGAGTCCTTCGGTTGTCCGCCATGGGGTGATCATGTCATTGGAAACACCGCACCCGCGGTGCGCAGGGCTGCGCGATATCCACCTTCCGGCTTCTGCCTTGATCGTCGACAACTGTCGGCGGGAAGCGGACGAAATCAGCTCGGTGCTTGCCCAAGCGGGCATCCTTGAGGTCGGCCGCAGCGATGGCTCACAAGTCTGCTCGACCTTGGCGAGCACCCATGACCTCGCCATCATCGAAGCGGGGCTCGCGCGGAGTCCGGCGTGGGTGGCATGTGTAAGGAACTCGCGACGCGCGCCCTTTGTTCTGGTGACGAGCAGGCGAGCGGCCCGCGCCCGCGTCGCGGAGCTCTTGCTCACGGGCGCCGACGGGTACCTGGAGAAGCCGTTCACGGCAAGCGATCTCGCATACGCCCTCGGCCGCGTGGACGGGCGCGCTGACTGTGGCCGAACAGCGTGCAAGCTCGTCGGGCGCCTCGGCCTGAAGGAGGCCCAGGAGCATCTGCGGCACGCAATGAACAGAGAGGCGCTCAGGCGCACCGGTGGAAGCAAGCGGGCCGCAGCAAGGCTATTGGGAATCACGCGGCGCTATGTGCAACTCATGTTGGAACAGTAGGCACGAGCGAACACGAGTGTGGCCGCGAGCAGTGGACGGCCCAGCACTTGTCCGAGGCTGTTTGCCATTGGAGCCCACAGATGTTCATCGTAGGACCTCCGTTGAGCAGAGTGTCGCCGCCAATGTGGCTCGCGCCAAGATGCAACAGTTCTCGCAGTCCTCGGTTGGGAATGGCGCGAAGCGGGCGTTTCCCCTTGTCTGTTCGGGAAGCCCGACGCCAGCTTGCGTTGCCCCCGAGATTGCGCTTTGCTTCGCGGCGGGAAAACATGCGCATCCGAATTTTTGGGGTCGCTCCTGGATGTGCCATTTCGCGAGAACGCCGATCGGGACGGACTGCGATGAGCGTCGCCGCATGGACACCTGCGGAGGGAAGCGTCGAGGAATGGGCCTACCACTACGTGACGACAGACGCCTTGGGTTGCGGGCTGGCGCAGCCGCCAAAGCTAGCCCTGCTGGCCGGGTTGCAGGGGCACAACCTGATAGGTCGCGGTCAGCCCATCCTGGGGCGCGAGGTGAAGCGGCGGCGCGGTTGTGCCTTGCCGTCAGTGTCGCGAGCTTTGGCGGTTCGTAGCCATGGCGGTTTCGATTGAGCTAGGCCGCGTCTGTCACCATCTCGCGAGTGGATCGCGCAAGGATTCGGCTTCGCGGTGCTCTTGGCCAGCGACCGAACACTTGCTGTGTTTGCGAGCGAGGCCGCCGCGGGGTCTCGCTCGAGTTCCGGCAGCTCTATGGTGTGTGGGATGGGGGCGTGCGGCATGGGGCCTCGCATGCGTGCTTGGGATGATGCTGATGGGCGCGCCGTCACTATGCATCGGGCAGGCGCCAACTGCCGTTGAGCTAACCGCTACGCAGCACGCGCGCGAACACTTTGAACGCGGTTTGTCCCTCGCCCAAGAGGAGCGCTGGGGCGAAGCCCGTCATGCCTTCGAGCGCGCTGGCGCGCTTGTTCAGCGACCAAGCGTGTCCTTCAATCTTGCGTTGGCGCTCTACCGGCTGGGCGAGTTGGTGGCCGCAGCCCGCGCTCTCGATGCGTTCGAGGTTGCGGGTGGCGGCGAGACCTCATACGCGCAGGGCGCTCAGCGGTTGCGTCAGCTGATCGACAAGGCGGTCGCAGTGCTGCTGATCGAGATCTCGCCGGCAACGGCAGCGTTGAAGGTGGACGGCGAAGTGAGTCTGCAGCGCGGCGCCGCTCGGCGAGTGCTGCTCGATCCTGGTGTGCACACGATCTCGATCGACGCTGAGGCGCACGTCGCCCAGGAGCTGACGTTGCCCGTCTCCAGCGGTGAACGCCTCACACGCATCGTGCGTCTCCAAATGGAGCCACCGGAGGTAGTGGCGGTTCAGGCACCGGTCGCGAAGCCAAAGCCCCCATGGGTCTCTCCCGTGGCCTCGCCGCCCGCCGATGCGGATGGAAGCGGCCTGCTATCCGAACCCCTGCTCTTGGGAATCTTGGGCGCTGTGGTGATCGCGGGTGGCGTAACTGCGCTGGTGCTGAGTGCAGAGGACGAGGTGGCGGAGCCCTCAGGTGGCAGCCTCGGAAAGGTGATCCGTTTGCCATGAAGAGGAACGCGTCTGTCTGCGGCCGCCCCTTGTTGCTTGCTCTGTTGTTCGCTCTTGCGGCAACGTTCTGCGGTAGCTGTGGCGAGATTGCGGCCACCGAGGTTCTCGTGGTCGTCAACAGCGACCTGCGCGCGGGAACCGACCTATCGGCGCTGACCTTCGAGACCCAGACGGAGGGAGCCTCCGGGGCCAGGCCGGCCGAGGTGCGCGTGCCGCTCGGGTCCGACAGCCTGCCCCTGTCACTTTCCATCGTGAGCGACGGTGGCCGCGCCGCCACCTTCCGCCTGGTCGTGACCGGCCTGCGTGGTGAGCGGGAGGTCATCCGCCACCACGCGTACGCACGTTTCACGCCCCGTCGGACCGTCGAGCTGAGGGTCTTTCTGAGTGCAGCCTGCGTGGACGAACTTTGCGAAGTCGAGCGAGCTGCGGGTCAGGACGTCACTTGCGACGATGCCAGTGGCATGTGCGAGCCGGTGGTGTTGGCGGAAGACCTGCCCGAAGTCGATCCGAGCACGGCACCCGATGAGCTGCGTGCACCCGCTTTGGCAGGCGAAGGAGGCGTCGACCTGGCCGCCGGCTTGACCGACGGAGGCATGGCTGACCGGGGCATGGTTGACGGCGGCACGGCTGACCGCAGCATGGTTGACGGGGGCACGGCTGACCGGGGCGTCGATCTTGCCGACGGCTTGGCTGACGGGGGTACCGCCGGCGGGGGCATGGATGGCGCTGTGATGCGTGAGGGCAGCCAGGATGGTGGCGGCCAGGATGGTGGTGGCCAGGATGGCGCCAGTCCGCTCGAGTGCAATCGGGGAAGCGAACGTTGTGATGCCTGCCCTGACGGCTATGAGCAGGGTGCGGACGGCGGCTGCCTGGACATCGACGAGTGCACGGGTGTCGACCCATGCGATCCCGAGGCCTTCTGCGCGAACCTGGACGGTAGCTACACGTGCAGCTGCCCCGCGTACTACACCGAGCAGCAAGGGGGTCGGCAGTGCGGCGACACACGCTTGCGGTGGCTGCACACGGCTCCGTATTATGGGGTGCAGGCGCTACCCTTCGATTCCGACCTCTTTCTGGCCGGCACGATTGCGGGCTCCCTGTCGCTCGACGGCCGAGTCGTCCACGGTGTGGGCGGCTGGGACCTCTTCTTTGCCGCACTCGACTCGGATCGGAAAGTGGTGTGGCTGCGGAGCTTCGGGGTGAAGGGCAATGATCGGTCGCATTGGATCGAGCTGGACTCACAGGGGAATCTTCTGGTTACCGGCGATACGGAGGGAGGGTTGGACCTGGGGAGCGGGACCATTGAGGCGGCAGAAGCACCCACGCGCTTCATTGCCAAGTTTGCCGCCAGCGATGGATCCCCGATCTGGAGCCACAGCCTTCCGAACACCGAGATACCGAACGAGTATTGGGAGGGCTTTATCAGCGCCGACGGCGACGACAACGTCCTCTTCTGCGGCCGCTTCTTCGGCACCACGAGGCTCGAGTCCGAAGCGCTCACTGCGAGCGGAGGCTCGGACATGCTTGTCGCAAAACTCTCGCCGGACGGCGCCCTGCTCTGGATGAGAGCATGGGGCGGCGAGGGCGATGAACGGTGCCGCGTCGTGCGCGCCGATTCCAGTGGCGACATTCTCGTGGCCGGCATCTTCGACCAGGCCATCACCTTCGGAACCACGACCCTGACCGCCGAGAGTCCGATGGACATCTTTCTCGCCAAGCTCGACTCAAGCGGTGAACCGATCTGGGCGCGTCGGATGGGTGGGAGCGGAGACGCCCAGCTTGCGCGCATGGACGTGGACGGCGAGGGCAACGCGATCCTGGCGGGCTACTTCATGGGCACCGCGAGCTTTGGCCAGGAGGCATTTGTCAGCCGCAGCTGGGACGCCTGGATCGCCAAGTGGAGCGCGGAGGGGACTCCCCGCTGGAGCCGCCAGATCGGCGGCGTGGAGGACGATCTTATCTTCGGCGTGGCGGTGGGTCCGGAGGATCAGATCGCCGTTGCTGGCTACTACTTCGACGTGGTCGACTTTGGTGAAGGACCGCGCAGGAGCAGTGGTCTGCGGGATGCCTTCATCGCGAAGTATGAGCCTGACGGCGACGTCACCTGGGTGCGCGATTTTGGTGCGGAGGGCATGGATACAGCAGCCGGCATGCGCTTCGATGAAGGCGGCGCGATCTACAGCACCGGTTGGTACACGGCGCCCACCGACCTCGGAAGGGGCGCCACCAGCAGCAGTGGCATGTTCGTGATGGAGCTTGGGCCGTGAGCTCGAGCGTGGACAGGGGCCGATAGGTCAGAAACCATCGGGCGATGGCGCACGTGGCATGTGATGCAAGAGTCTGGTAGCAGGAGCAATGTGATTGTCATCGTCGCGCAATTCGAGTTCCCCGCCGAGTCGGCGGATGCGCTGGTAGAAATGGTTCGCGAGATGGACACGCGCACGGCACAGGAGCCGGGGTGCATCCACTATCGACATGCCGTCGATGTGTCGAACGACAGGCGACTGATTCTATCCGAAGTCTGGAGTGACGTGGACGCTCTGGAGCGCCACTTTCGCAGCGCGCACTTCCGCAAGTTCCGGGCGGTTGCGAGGGAGCTTGGCGTTCGAACGGAGTTGCAGCAGTTTCGCGCTGACCCGGTTTCTCCCGAGCACGAACA
>JAPPOR010000549.1 GCA_028817905.1 Myxococcales bacterium | reverse complement strand
AGCTTGTCGATCGTGGGTTCGGTCATCATCGGTTGTCGTTTCCTTTCTGGGTTGAGGGTTAGTTCGTGAAATAGTTCGGACCACGCACGTTGTCGTGCTCGATCACGACCTCGGTGGTTTGGACGTCCAGTACGGTCTGCGAGTCCAGACCATGCTTGAGCACCGACTCGACGCTTCGGTAGGAGCGCGCCTGTGCGGCAAGGCAACGAGCGCAGGCGCATTCGACACGCTCATCGCTGTACTTCTTGGCCAGCCGCAAGATCCCCAAAGCAGGACCGGAAGCCCTGTTCGGGGTGCGGTCGATCTGCGAGGATCGCGCTGCATAGAGCCTGAGTCGCCGGGCCGAGCTTGCCCGCCCACGACAGGATGCGTGACGGCGTCCACTCGGCATGCTGGCGGTGTGCACTAGGCATGTGGTCGGTGGTGGTCTCGTAGCGTTTGCGTCCGTGGCGTCGATGGACCGCGATACGGCGACCGCGCAGCAGGATCTCGACCATCGAGGCTGTGGCGCATACCCACACCTCCTCGCCCACGTGGCGGTGCGGCACCGAGAACAGGCGGTCGCCGAAGGCCACGTGGTAGTCGATGTTGACCGTGGCCTTTTTCCACTCGGTGATCTCGAAAGGGTCGGCGGGAAGCGGCAACAGGGCCTGACCCTCGGTTGCCTCGTAGAGCTCGAGTCGGCTCTTGCCGTAGTCGCGCATACGCCGCCGGTTCAGGTCGCGCATACACTCCGCGATCGCTTCGTTGAGCGCGGCCAGGGTATGAAAGACACGGTTGCGAAGCCGCGCGAGCACCCACCGCTGCACGACCTGTACGCCCACCTCGACCTTCGCCTTATGTTTGGGCTTGCCCTTGTGCGCGGGCAAAATCGCGGTGCCGAAGTGCGCCGCCATGTGCTCGTAGCTGCGTTGGATCGTCGGCTCGTAGAAGCAGGCGCGGGTCACGCCGCTCTTGAGGTTATCGGGCACCGTAGCCCGAGCGACGCCTTCAAAGAAGGCGAAAGCTCGCGTATGACTTCCGACGAAATCGGCGACTTGCTGCGTGTACGTGGCCTCTGCGTACGAATAGCTCGAAGCCCCCAGCACCGCGACAAACAGCTCAACCTCGGTTACCTCCCCGGTCTTCGGGTCGACCAGGTGCGGCTTCTTGCCAGAGTAGTCAACGAACATCTTGTCGCCGGCGATGTGCACCTGGCGCATCGACAGCCCGCGACGCTTCATATACGCGCGGTAGCGGTTACAGAAGGCGGTGTACTGGTAGCCGCCGGGATGCGCCTCCAGGTACTCCAGGTGCAGCAACGCAAGCGTCACGCCCGGACGCGAACGCTCGCGATGAATCCACGCGCAGTCTGGCTCCACTCGCTTCGCTGCGGCCACTTGGGCCGCCGTCCTGGCTGGGTACAGCGCCGCCTCCAGAGCCGTTTCGCCCAGCTCTTTGGCCTGTTGGTACGTGCGCAACCCCGCAGCGGTAGCACGCTGCACAACCTTGACCACCGTGCTCGGACTCACCCGGGCGCTGCGCGCTGCAGCGCGGTTCGAGAGCCGCAGCTCCCACTTCAGACGTAGAATCTCGATTACCTTCGGCATGGTCAGTCGCTCAGTCGCCATCCGGTCCTCCGTGAGGCCGGTCTTCGTCGAGCCCTCTGCCGTCGCCCGCCGCCCCAGTGGCAACGGAGTGTGCCCCGCCTGGTGCCCCCGTTTTGGGGTGATCACCATGCGCGATCTAGGCGAATCGGGTGCAAGCGTGTACATGGGTGACACTTTGTCCGGGCACATAGGTGACAGCTATCCGCGCCATCCGTCCCAAGGACAAGCCACGGGTCGAAAACCAGGTCCCGTTTGCACGCGAGAGCTGGTCCGGCTGAAGCTCAGCGTCACAATCAGGCACCACAGCGTCCGACGCTTACCCGTGGCCGGGTCGTCGAGCATGCCCATCTTGCCGAAGTCCACCTGCGCTTCCTGACCGGGGTCTGGATCGTCGACGCGGACCGTCGGCTTGCGCTCGCGGAAACCCAGCTCATAATGCGCCCACCGGCACAGCGTCGCGTACGTCACATCCACGCCTCGACGTTCGAGCAGCACGTGCACCTTCGTCAGCCGCAGCGGACGCGTGTCCGGCTGGCTCGGCGACAGCCATTCGGCGATCTGCTCTCGGTGCGCTTCGAGTCGCTGGCGTGGCTCGCTGGGCGCTGGCAGCGGGCGCGCCTGCACCCGCTGCACGACCTCCTGTACGCTCGCCTCGGCGGCGCCCACCTCGTCGGCGGCCGCCACGTAGCGGCGCACCGTCTTGCGGTCCAGTCCTGTTTCGCGGGCGATCTCCCGCAGCCCCTGCCCCGCCTCGCGGCGACGCAGCACTTCCTTGACCTCAATCATGCTCAACTCCCGGTAGCTCATCTGGCCCTCCCGGGACGCCCGCGTCGTCCCGGCAGAACCGTCGTGGATGGTCCGGTCGCCGAACCAGGAAAACCCACCACAGTCCCAGCCCGGGGATGGTCCCATGAGGCTGCAAATCAGGTGGTCCAGAAGGTATGAAGTGGCCAGTCTCCCTGCCGACGCAGTCGGGCTATCGCTTGCCGGACGCGGAAACATAGCCGTACACGCGGTCAGCGCCGCAAAGCATCAGGAGACCAACCATGGACCACATTGGTATCGATTTGGGGGCAAGGCACTCACACGTTGTGGTGTTGCGCTCGTCTGGGCGTTCACCCACACGGTGCAAGCTGAGAACTGTCGATCTGCCCTGCTGGCTAGAGAAGCAACCAAGGAGCCGTGTCGTGATGGAGGCATGCACGCAGAGTCCCACCATTGCCCGAGCGTCCATGACGGCGAGACACGCCACCAAGGTTGTCCCAGCTCAGCTAGTGCGGCTGCTCGGTGTCGGAGCACGCGGGATCAAGACGGACGACCGAGATGCCGAAGCGCTTGCGAAGGCGTCGCAGCACAACCCGGACTTGCCGAGTGTGCACCTACGCAGCGAGGTGTCTTGTCACAGACGCGAGCTCGTCTCCTCACGAGCGAACTTGCTCAAGGCGCGCAAGTCGATCGCGACCAGCATCAAGAGCTGGCTGCGGGGACGATTGATCGTGCTGAAGGGACGTGCGTCGTCCAAGGTGTTCAGCGAGGTGGTGAGGACAGCCGCCCTGGAGCACCCCGACGGCTTGCCAATAGCCATCGACACCATGTTGGAGACGTTCGACCATCTGACCGAGCAAATAGAGCGGCTGGACAAAGAGGTCGTCTCGCTGGCACAGACCGATGGCGTTTGCGAACGACTGATGATGATTCCAGGTGTCGGGCCTCAGGTATCATTCGCCTTCACAGCTCACCTCGATCGAGCGGATCGCTTCGCCTCTGCCGACGACCTCGCGAGCTATCTGGCGTTGGTGCCTGGCGAGTCGACGACCGGCGGCAAGGTCATCAGGACCAGTACGATCAAGGCGGGTCCCTTATACCTGAAGGCAATGCTTGTCCAAGCAGCATGGTCGATGTGGAGGTCGCGTCCCAACGATCCCCTCATCCTATGGGCGCGCGCGCTCGCAGACAGGCGCGGCAAGTGCATCGCCATCGTTGCCCTCGCGCGCAAGATCGCGACCATCATGTGGTCGATGTGGAAACACGAAACGTCGTACGATCCGGCGCGGGCTTCAAGCATGCGAGTCTCCAAGGCCAACACAGGCATAGCGATGGCCTGAACACAGACTTCGGGCTCTCTCTGAGCTCGGGGCCGTTCCGGATTCGAAGCCGTAGCGGCGCTCCAACGGTGATGACCGTGCAGGGTCATGTCAGGCGTTTGCGCCCCTTGCGCGACGACCTCGCGGTCCACGAATACGGCTCACCTGCGGACACCCTACTGCGTCACACGAGCGCGAATAGTCGATTGCGGGAGCGCGCAACGGCCGAGAAGATCCGAAATAGGCCCTCACCACACACAAACAACAGCAGCGGCAGCGTGCATCGATTCTGCGCGAACGGGAGACATCTGTCCTTGACTGGTGGGCCACTTCATAGTCATGACCCTGCAAATCAGGTGGTCCTATGGCGCTGCAAATCCAGCCCCTCAGGTGGTCCCTTCAGCCTGCAAACTGGCACTCCTGCCAGGTGTGCCGACCGTCAAAGCCGAACTAGAGACCGAACAGCTAGGCCAACCTTAGCACCAGGCCCTCGGATGGTATGTCGAGTGACTCCAGAGGATCCCGATCCACCTCAGTACCAGCAAGCGAGGTCTACGTTATTGCTTCCGTCGACGCGCGTATCGAGCCGGTCTTCGCCGGCAGCTACGCTGCAGCGTACCTCGCGGGCTGGCGGCTCAGCCGTCCAGATGTCCGAGGTCTTGCTTCTGATACTCCTCCTTGCCTCCGGGCTGGCCCGGGCGCCTGGCGGGCAGAATAGCTCCCTAAATGGGAAGCTAGTCTGATGATACCTATTCCGCCACGAGGCGCTGCCAGACCGCGCCCCTGTACGATTCTTGCTCGCTCACTCACTATCTCTGGCCCAAACGAGCGTTTTCTCACAAGTCGGTTTCACGCGGGTCACGACCTGCCGTCCAAGCTGGTCTGGAAGAGCTGGTGCCAATCCGGGATTGCGTGTAGGGGAAACCGTCGCACGGCCATAGAGCGGCTGAAAGAGCGAGGAACGCTCGTTTGGCTCATGGGGACTCGGGTTCGGCGGACATTCCCTTGGCAACTGCCTGGGCCGCCGGCCGATGGGGCTTGCACAGACTGTCCTCTACAGGAGATTACCATGAAGCAAAGACCGAGAAGTCCGCTGTTCTGTGCACGCGCGTTGGCGCCGATCGCGCTGCTGTCGGTGGTGTCGGGGTGCGTTCCCGACGTTCCGGTCGCGGATGTGGAAGGCAACACGACGACGGGTGCCAACAGGAACGAAGATGGTATCGTCGGCGGCCCCGCGCAAGACGCGGACCTTAACGCAGCATCAGACGACGCTTCGCGCACGCGTGAGCAAGCTGGGGCCGGGGGTGGCCAAAACCAGGCGGGCTCGCAGAGCAATGAGGGCGAGCACATGGCTGGGGATCGGGCAGGCCCAGCGGGAGCAGCCGGGCAGGCACGGGCGGACACGAACACGGGGGGCGCCAGCGGGCTGCAGGCCTGCGAATCTGAAGGCGCTACTCGTTGCGCACCGGGTGGTGGCCGCCGCATGGATGTGTGTACCAGTGGCAGCTGGATCCCATCGACGCCGTGCCCAAACGGAGCCGTCTGCAGTGTGGACGAGGCGACGAACACGCCAGCCTGCATTTCCACGGCCGAGATCTGTCAGGGCAGCGGCGGCCAAAAGGTCTGCGACGGAGGAGGTGTGATGTACTCATGTAGTCCGCACGGGGTGGTTGAGGCCACGGAGCCGTGTGCCACCGCCCGCCACTGCCAGGCGGGGCTGGAACTGGGGGCGTGTCCCGTTTGCCTAGCTGGCACGGAGGACGAATACAGGTGCGAAGGCGCGGAACTACTACGCTGCAGCGATGCGGGCGATCGCCACGTGCCCTACAAGACCTGTGACACCGCGAGCCTGTGCAACGTGGTCGCCGGTGATTGCACCGATGCAGCCTGCAGCCCGGATCAGAAAGTATGCGACGGCGACGTCCTGAAGGAGTGCAACGCCGACCAGACCGCGCTCGTAGAGGCAAAGACCTGCAGACCCGGGCTATGCGACGCAGAGGCAGGTGATTGCGACGTGTGCATTCCGGGGTCCGCTGATTGCGCCGACCCGAGCTCCGCGGTTATCTGCAACGAGGAGGGCACGGAGCTCGTCCGGATGGCCTGTCCGGCCTCAAACCCCGCCTGTAGGGGTGCCGGTATGTGCGTGGAGTGCGGCAAGGCCGGGGACTGCGGCGAGCCAGGACCCTGCCACGAGAACGAGTGTGTGGCTGGGACCTGCATCCAAACGCCAGTGTCCACGGGAACCTGCTCCGGGTCATTCGGCGAAGGCTTTTGTGTGGAGGGCACCTGCAAACAATGCAAGAAGGCCGACGACTGCGGCGAGCCTGAGGAATGCCACCGGTGGGCTTGTGAGAACAACTCTTGTGTCTCGAAGCCCAATGACACAGCGAGGTGCGACGGCTTTTGCGCCGGCGGCAACTGCGTCGAGTGTCGCGACAAGAACGATTGCGACGGTGACCTGGGCGACTGTGAAACAGCAACGTGCACCTTGGGCCGGTGCAGGACGTCTGCGCTTGACAAGGTAGGGAACGAGTGCGACGCTCGAGGCGCCGTTGGCAAGTGTTCCTTCACAGGGGAGTGTCGGGTAGCATGTGGTGACGGTGCTTTCGACCAAGCTCTGGAGGAGTGCGATGCTTCCAGCAGTTCTCACAATGAGTTCACCTGCAACTCCGACTGCAAGCTGCAGAATCTGTACTTGAGCTGCCAGAACGATGCCCAGTGCGGACCGGGTTTGTCTTGCGATAGCACCTTCCGCTTCTGTACCAAGAGCTGCGTGTCGGCGAGTACGTGCCCCCGGCCAGACAATCGCCGGGTCGCGTGCAACGGCGACTGCTATGTAGAATGTGACAACTTGCGGGAGATCTTCGACGCGGAAGACAATTCATTTGAGCCAAAGAGGTACACTGGCAGTTGTGCTTTCCTCGATCGCGCAGACTCGCGGAGGAACGGCTACGAGTGCGGCCTCTACGGCGTATGCGTGCCCTAGTGATTACTTACCGCGCGATCCAAAAGCTGGCTCTCCTGCCGGTCGTGATTCAACTGGGCGGATGCCTGCCCGTCGCTGACGCAGCCTTCGGAGTCGAGCCGGATCCGCCCCCGAGGGCGGTCACCGATGCCGACAGTACGATGGGTGGCGACTCCGGAGCAGGAGCCGGGCACGCTTCGGCAAGTGTCTGCGATGCAGAAGTCCCATGTGGCGCCGCGACCGGAGGTTCCCACCAGAAGATGCAGGGCGAGCTGAGCATGCCCCGCCCGAGCACGGCGACAGACAACGACGAAGACGCCGGGCTATCGAACGAGGGCACGGCATGGACGGCCGACGCCGACGGCGGAGAGCCCGGCGACGGGACTGACACGGATCCCGGTCGCCACGATGGTCAAGACGTGGTCGTCATCGGCGACTCGTGGATGAGAACGGGTGGCACCGGTGTGGGCCCCGCCTTGCAGGTGGCGAGTGGCCAGCCCTATCGCATCTACGCACACCCGGGCAGGAAGGTGCTAGATCCTGGCAACCTTGGCATCCCCGCCATGTTCACGCAGGCACAGCGCGACGACCCGGATATCCGGACGGTTGTCATGAATGGCGGCATCAATGACATCGGCATGACGCCCGGCCTGCTCGCCGACTGTCGAGCCATGGGAGAGGGCTGCCAGCGCGTCTACAGGCAGATCCTCGACCGGCTCTCTGCCCTGTGGAGCGATATGGCCATGGCCGGTGTCCGCGACGTGATCTACGTGCAGTACTCCGACCGCGAACGCACCGAACTCATGTTCAAACTCAAAGACGGTGACGACGTTGCCGGCCGCTGTGCGGCGGTTCCTGCTCCCTTGCGCTGCCACCGCATCGAGACCGCTGAGCTTGTCCAGGGTGACCTCCCCGATAGGCTGCACCCCACGACCAACGGCTACGATCGCATCGGACACGCCGTTTATGACCTGATGAAGGCTCAGCGAGTACGCCGCTAGGATTGACGAGGCGACGCCCACTCGAGAAGCGTCCAGAAGAACAGGCCCGTCCGCATTGACCTGCCCTGGCGCAATGCCTTGCCGCCAGCAGCTTGCACGTCAGGACCGGTACAAAGCGCTTGGTTTCGAGACAATGGGCCGCTATTCAGGGACAGTGGCGGGAATCGCTGACCTGATCGACGCCCCGTTTTCGCATGACCGGACTTCCAAATGACGCCCGCGCCGCAGGGGCCGAGAGTTCTGAAGGCCCGGGACCGAGTAGCGAGACATGCCCCGGGATTGTCGTGGCCAGCCTCGAGCCGGCTGACGCCGGGCTAGCCCTCGATTCCAAGCGACGTCGGACGAAGGAGCCCCGGTGAGCCTCGCCGGCTACGCGCGCGCGGCGTCCAGCCAGTGGGGCGTGGCGGCTTGCGTAGCGGCTTGCGCGTGGTTCACCTGGGAGCTGTTGACTCCGGCGACGTTCATCGACGATGCGTACATCTCGTTTCGCTATGCACGCAACCTGGTCGAAGGGCATGGCCTGGTGTGGAACGCGGGCGAGCGGGTCGAGGGCATCACAAACCTGCTGTGGACCCTGTGCATCGCCGCCGGGATGGCCCTGGGGGCCGAGGCTGGAACCGTCGCCCACGCCATGTCGCTCCTGTGTGGCGTCGGCGCGCTGGTGCTGTGCTATGCAACCGCCCGGGAGGGGCTACCCGAAAGGCAGCGCGCCGCTGCGGGGGTCGCGCCCTGGCTCTTGCTTTCGACGGTTGCATTCCCAATCTGGGCGCGCAGCGGTCTCGAAGCACCGATGGTTGCCCTGTGGTCTGCGCTGGCCGCGTGGGCACTGGTCACGGAGCGCCCATGGCTCGCGACGCTGGCAGTGTCCCTCGCGTGTTTGACCCGGCCTGATGGCATCCTGCTGGTACCGCCATTGCTGGTCTGGGGTGTGGCCGACCCTCGCGAGGGCTTCAAGCGCATGGTGCGGCGAGCCGCTCCCCATGCGGCGGTTGTCGCGCTCGCGCTGGTCGCCATCAGTGGTTTCCGGTTCGCGTACTACGGTGCGCCGCTTCCGAACACGTTCTACGCAAAGGTCGGAGGAATACCTTGGCATGCCGGCGTCGCCTACATGCTCGCGTTCCTCTTTTCAGGGGTGCTCCTGTGGCTCCCGTTCGCGTTCTCGGGCACTGGGGCCGAAGAGACGTGCGAGGACAGGGCCCACGGGCGCTTGCGAAGGGCCACCGCGGGATGGCTTGTCCTGCATATCCTGTACAACCTGGCCATCGGTGGGGATGCGTTTCTCCACAGCCGCTTCTTCATCGCGGTGTTGCCACCCCTGTGCGCTCTGACAGCAATCGGCACCGCCAGAGCGCTCTCATTGGACGGCATACGCTCGGGTATCCTCGCCGGAGCATGCCTGGTCGCGTTCATCGGGGCATCCTGGCTCGGTCAACCATACGCTTCCGCGTTCTACGCCAGTGCAGGACTGATTGCCGTGGTCAGCGCATGGACTGGAAGATCCGAGTGGCGAGCCGAGGGGCTGGCCCTGGGCTGCGCCGTCCTTGCGGCATGCCTGGCCTTCGTTCGCCCCCCCGCGTTGCAGGGAGAACTACTCTTCCAGAACGCCAACCTGGCTTCGCCGAGGGGGCTTGGGCGAGCGGAGTGCATCCGATTCGCAGAGCGCTTCAACGGCTGGTCCGGGCGCATGGTCGATTCCCTGGCCGCTCGCATCAAGGCGCACGCCCCGGTGCCCAGCCCCATCGCTGCGGTCGCCATTGGGCGCCTCGGCTACCGGGTGCCGGTACGCATCATCGACGTGCTCGGCCTCACAGAGCCCGCGATCGCCCGAGCCGGTTCCGATGAGACGACCGACAACGCCCTGCCTGGACACCAGCGCTCGAACGCCGACCACGTGCTCCTGCAGGCGCCGGCCCTGATCTTGATGCCACGCAACGCGGCTATTTCCCTGCCCGCGGTCCAAGCACTGGTGCAACACCCCGATTTCACCAGGAACTACACCTACGATCCTTCGCTTCCGGGATACCGTCGACAAGCGCCGCACGACGCGCGCCCAGCTACGCGGCCCTGAACCGAGCCTCGACGCGGCCTTCGAAACCCCGGTCGTATTCATGCGAGCGGCAAACTGCACGTCTCGACAGGGCCGGAAGGCCCTAGCCCGCATCGCTCACCAGCGCTGCGCGCTGGCGAGCGATGCGAGCTAGCTCG